>JAYNZN010000054.1:0-7685 GCA_038103695.1 Opitutales bacterium | reverse complement strand
ACCGAGCACTTTTTTAGCTGTCGAAGATTCCTCTGCATATGTTCGTGGTAATATTGCCTCATTGGGTGTTGCCGATCTGAATACAAAATCAAATTTTGTGAAATTCAGAATTAGTGGTGGCGAGAATCAAGACTTATTCGATTCAGGGAAAATCGTGTCGGGAGGAAAACTGTTTTTTACTACACCTCCCGACTACGAATCTCCGCTGGAAGAAGATCTTACCTACAGGGTCGATGTGCAGGCTTACATTGGTGATGACCCTGAGAATGCAGTATCCTCTACAGAAGTTTCTGTCATGATTAAAGTTAGTGATGCAAACGATCCTCCTACCATCGATCTTCTTGTTCACCAAGATGGTGATGTTCTTGGGTCCGACGAGGTTATCTTTCTTCCAAGGCCAGAAAATATTTTAGAAGTGGTTGAGCGTATTGATTTTTCCAATCATGAGGCAGATGAAAATGTTACCTTTTCAATATCTGGTGGGGTTGATCAGGATTTGTTTACAATCAATCCGCAAACGGGTCGATTATCCTTCAGCGAAGAATTTAATATTCTGACTCAATCGAATGAGCTTGTCCCCTTTCCTAATGATAATGTCTCTGGGATAGTAAATTTTTTAGAACTTCCGTCCTTTAGCAATGATTCTAATTACTCTGTAGTGATACGGGCGACAGATGAGGGAGGGGAAGTAGACGAACAAGAAATTATAATAGGAATCCAGGATGCTACCGAAGTACCAACTGATATCGTGATTTCTTCTTATGATGCTTTATCCCTGACTATCGATGAGGATACAACTGCAGTTATTGCTGATTTGGAATCATTAATTACCCATAATAATGGAAATAATCTAAAATTTGATATCTATGAGCACATCGGTCTGAACCTAGGACATGCAGAAATCCTGACTTTACCAGGTCAGTCTAATTTTTACTACTACCCGGATGCTAATCTTTCTGGTAGAGATCAAGTTTTAATAACTGTGGATGATTTAGAGGATACCGGTAATCCTCTGTTTTGCGTAGCTTTGTCTATTGAGGTTATCTCGGTGCCCGACCCCCCTGTTTCTCGTGTTAGCACTCCAATTACAATTGATGAAAATCAAAAATATGTAGTGGATTTGAAAGGATTTGATGGAGATCCGAATGAACTTCTTTCTTGGTCTTTATCTGATGTGAATGATCCAATTTTTAAAATCGTAAATGATAAACTTTATTTTCAATTGGCTCCAGATTTTGAAGATCCTCATGCCCTTGCACACAACAATGTCTACACCGCAGAGTTAAATCTTTATGACAAAGACCAATTACATACAGTACCTGTTATTCTTGAGGTAGTCGTTCAAAATCTCCCAGATACAAAGCCATCCTCCATCCTCCTTTCTGGCCAAGAGAATCTGATTCAGCGCTTGGAAGGAGAGAATGTGATTGCCAATCTGGAAGCTTCCGATCCCGATGCGGTACACCCTGGGCAAGCTGATGGCCTGACGATTTTGTTAGGCGGAATCGACTCCACCCACTTTTCAATTATTGATGGCATTCTCAAAGTATTTGGGGGAGCTTCTCTGGACTTCGAGAATCCATTAGATGCAAATAGAGATAACCTTTATGAATTGGAAATATACATAGGAGATGCCGATTTGGGTGATACCTATTATACAACCGTTGAAATATTGGACTTAGACGAATCCCCTCCCTACTTCATTACCGGACAAGGCCAAGTGCCTTATGAAATCCCCGTTGAGGAAAACCAAAAATTCATTGTACAGGCTGTTGCTACAGATGCCGAAACCTCGGATCTAGTCTTTAGTGTGGTTGGGGGAGGGGAGGAAGATTTCTTCATAATTGATTCCCGTAACGGATTGCTCGAATTCAAAGATGGGCAAAATTTCGAATACCCTGCAGACGACAATAACGATGGCCGTTTTGAAGTTATTATAGCAGTCAGCGATGGTACCCACCAAGTGAATCAAACTATCGTAGTTCGGCTTACTGATGTTAATGATATTCCATATGTTTTAGGTGCTGATAATGACGTGCCTAATTTTGAGCCAGGTTCTTATTCCTTTGATGAAGACACTTCCTATACAGCAAACTTCCAAATTATTGATGAGGATGGTGATGCTTATACATTCGAACCATATTCTCCGGCGACTCAAGGTACTTTTTCGATTAACCAAACCTCTTTTACTTATACCCCTGAACCTAATTTTATGGGAACTGATACATTTGTGGTAAAAGTAGCGGATGAACAGGGCAGTCGCTTGCAGACTCTTCAATTAAAAGCTCGGCCAGTAGATGACCCCCCGGTTGCGGAGAAGGATGATATTTTTTATGGGGATTTGAATGAGAAATTCCCCATCTATTTCGATGTATTGGCCAATGATCATGCTGGGCCAGATGACTCCTCCGAGGAGCAATTCTACGAAGTGCAAACTCTTACCTTACCGAAATTTGGCTTGTTGCAAGAAGTGGAAAGCAACTCAAATAGTGGAAAATACTACTACACTCCATCGGGTGATTTCATCGGAGAGGATACCTTTCAATACTCTTTAATTGATCGTAGTAAGTTGGGTTCTACCTCTGTTGGGTTGGCTCGTATCTGGATAGCCAAGACTGCGTCAATGCCGCATATCACAACCCTTCGGAATTTTGGCTACTACTTAGAAAGTGATACCAATTGGATCTATTCTTTAAGAATGGGTTGGCTCTATGTTAAGAGCGTACAGGGTCTGTTCTCAACGACTTGGGCATGGCATGATCAGGTCGGCTGGTTTTGGACAGGTGAAGAGTATTTTGAATGGCTCTATTATAATGATGAATCCAAGTGGCTTCACTGGGAGGGTGGTATCAATGATTCCGCAAGTTGGTTCTTACGGGATGCTCAAGATAAAGTTTACAGTGCTAATTATTTTGAGAAAAAGAAAGTCCGATCTGAAGTTTCAAACATTCTTCCAAGCTTGGATGACCTAGCAGCTTACGTAAATGAAAGCTCTTACTTCACTTCTACCCAGAAATCACAAATTTTGCGTGAGTTGGTTTTTACCCGTAGCTCCTCCACTCTCAACCGTATTCTTGAGTTTGAATTTTCCTACTAAATCGCTTTTTCTGCCAAGTGTGCACAGACTATTTTTCCACTCGGGAATTCTTTTAGTTTCGAGTTTTTTCACTTCTTTTTCAGTGGCACAGTCTCCCTCCTCGAATTTTTCCTCCGAGCGTGATTATCGGTATCGTATGATGCAGCAGCGGATGCTCGAGCTGTCTGAAAAAATGGGAAAAGTGTCAGGGACGGAGCCCATTCAATTAATCGACCGTAACCAGTCGCTTTTACCCGAAATACCAAAAACCGAGGCCCAAAAATCTTATGATGCCTTGCCTGGCCCTCCGGTTGAGCCCTTGCCTATGCCTGAAGAAATCCCCTGGGATGCCCCGGTGGAGTACCAATCCGAAGTGACCCGAGTGCAACCCACGAACCAGCAGATCCGTGGAGACTATTATTTCATGCCCATGATTGGCTTAGCGGTTACCTCTTACACCACATATAGCTTTGAAAATAACTCTGCTAAATTTAACGACCAATTGGATGGTGAATGGGGGAATTCAATCGCATTGACCGGTGGGAAACGATGGGAAAACCTTATGACTTACCTTCGCTTTTCTTACCAACATCAGAGGTATGAAAACAACGATTTTTCCAGTGGTATCGCCGGTATACATGCGGAAGCAGAAGGCATGGAGGAATCCTACTCCGTAAGCTTTGGTGGCGGGTATTCTGTTCCTCTATTGAATAAACTTTCTACGATCGGAACGCTGGGAATCGGGACGGCTTGGCGTAGAAATAGTTTCAATTCAGATTTGTATATTACGGGTACGCTCGGTGGTGTTACGATAACAAATAAATTTGATTCCTATTCCGACTTTCAATCTTCGATGGTGTTTACCTATGATTTGGCCTTGGGGTTTGAGTATTTTCTAGCTGAAAACTTTTCTTCTTACTTCGGATACCGCATGCTTGGACTTACCTCGAACAAAGATTTCGAAGGATCTTTCCAACATCTTTTCGAGCTTGGAGCGGGGGCAAATTTCTAGTTTTCTTCTCACGTCAATTTCATTCCCTTGACGAATCGTCACCTCCGAGATTGCTTGGTGACTTAAAGCCATGAGTAACGATACTCCCATGATGAAGCAATACCGCGAGGCGAGGCAGAGTCTCGAAGACGATACTCTGCTGCTCTTTCGCTTGGGCGACTTTTACGAGATGTTTGAGCAAGATGCCGAGCAAGGAGCCGCCCTGCTTGGCATTACCCTTACGAAGCGCCATGATATGCCGATGGCTGGGATACCATCTCATGCGGCCGAGTCCTACCTGAGCAAGCTTCTCGCTCAGGGAAAAAAAGTGGCCATTTGTGACCAGCTTGAAGCCCCCAAGCCCGGTAAGTTGGTTAAGCGTGGAATTACCCGAATTCTTACCCCGGGCACTGTGTTGGAGGATCGTCAGTTAGAGGCTGATCATAACCATTTTCTGCTGGCTCTCGATCTGGATAAAAAAGGAGCACGGGCCGCATGGCTCGATCTTTCCACCGGAAAATTTGCACTCTCTGCTCACAGCACACCGGGAGATTTGTTTTCTGTTTTACACTCCCTTTCTCCTCGTGAGGTGTTAATGCCTGAGAGTCTCGGACATCGGTTGGAAATGATGGAGAATGGAAAGGCTCTATCCGATGATATTGATCGTGCATTGGGAGATATTACCCGCACGGAACGGCCGGATTTTGATTTTGATCAACGCTCCGGTGCCCGGGAGGTGATGGAGAGTCTGGGGGTCATGAACTTGGAGGGTTTTGGTATCAGTCTTGAGCATGACGGCCTGGGGCCAGCTGGGGCGGTCCTTGTTTATGCCCAAGATGTGCTCAAAGGAAAGCCTGGGAATTTAACTCGAATTGAAGAGTACCGTACGGGCGCGGCTTTATTGCTCGATCCAGCCACTCAGCGTAACCTCGAGGTCTTTCGTACCTCTACTCAGGCACGAAAAGGTTCTTTGCTTGATTGTATGGATGAAACCGCGAGCCCTGCCGGTGCGCGCTTAGTGGAAAGCTTTCTTGCCCGTCCTGAAAGAGAGGTCGCCGAAATTCAAAGACGGCAAGCCTGTGTAGAGGAATTTTCCCGCTCTCCCCGTGCAGTCGAGGAGATTCAAGAGGTATTGAGAAGAGGGGCGGATCTGGAGCGCATACTTGGACGGTTGCGCAATCGATTGGTTCGACCCCGGGAGCTTGGAGGTCTGCGGGCAACCGTACGAGGGTTACCTGCAATCCGAAAAACCTTAACTGAGTTAGGTAAAAATTTTCCAGCAGTCCAGTCCCTTGCCGCCCGTATTGATTTATTTGAAGACTTAGGAGAGCTGCTGAACCGCTCCTTGGAAGAAGAACTGCCGGCAGAAATTAAGCTGGATGTAAAAGGTGATGGCGGCCGTGTAATCCGAGCCGAGTATGATGAGGAGTTTGACCGCTTGCGTGATCTTGCGGGTGGGGGGAAGCGCTGGATTCTCGAGCTCGAAGGAAGCGAGCGTGAAAAGACTGGAATTTCCAACCTTAAGGTAAAATACAATGGAGCGTTTGGATATTTTATCGAGGTTACGAAAGCAAATTTACATTTGGTTCCCGAACATTATGTCCGCAAGCAAACCATGACCAATGCGGAACGGTTTTATACTGACGAGCTTCGGACTAAGGAGAAGGAAATTCTTAATGCAGAGGAACAGGCCGTGGCCAAGGAGCAGGAGCTATTTGAGGATGTGGTCCAGCAGGCTTTGTTGCATGCCGATGGCCTAGCCAAGGTCGCCCGGGTTCTTGCAGAGGTGGATGTGTTCTCCTCATGGGGTGCTATCCTCCGGGACCGTGACTATTGTATACCACAATTTATGGAGGATTCCCGGGAGCTCACTATTGAGCAAGGAAGGCACCCAGTAGTGGAGACGGTGCTAAAGCAGGAAAGCCTGGGACTTGCAGGTACCCATGCCTTTGTTCCGAATGATACAGATCTTTCTTCCTCTGATGAACAGATGTGTTTGATCACAGGGCCCAATATGGCGGGTAAGTCCACCTATATTAGGCAGGTTGCACTTATCACTTTAATGGCTCAGGTCGGTTCGGGAGTACCGGCTAAGTCATGCCAGTTGGGAATTGTGGATCGTATTTTTTCCCGAGTGGGAGCGGGTGATGAACTGGCGAGGGGAAATTCGACCTTCATGGTGGAAATGAATGAGACGGCCAATATCCTCAATAATTGTACATCGGATAGCTTGATTGTTCTTGATGAAATTGGTCGTGGAACAAGCACCTACGATGGGCTGAGCATTGCCTGGTCAGTGGTGGAGCACTTGCATGGCAAAAAGTCGGAAGGGCCCAAAACCCTGTTTGCCACTCATTATCATGAACTAACCAAGCTTGCGGATAGCTTGCCAAGGTTGCGGAATTATGCGGTGGCCGTCAAAGAATGGAACGATGAAATTATTTTTGTCCGCCAGGTAACCCCAGGTGCATCTGAACGCTCCTTCGGTATACAGGTCGCCCGGTTGGCTGGCTTGCCTGATGAGGTGGTCGGTCGGGCTAAGGAAATTCTTGCCGGCCTTGAAAAGGGGGATTCTTCGGGCAGTCCACAAGTGAACGAGGAGAATGGAGAGCAGCAAATGGATTGCTCTAAAAAATCCCAATCTTCGGCTGAAAATAGTAATCTTAAGCCCCGGAGAATTTCTCCGAAAGTAGATCCTTCTCAATTAGAGCTGTTTTGAGCCAATCCTTATATTTCGAGGAGTATGGAAAGCCGGGCAGTCCGGTAATCGTATTTCTTCATGGTCTTATGGGTTCTTCCAGAAACTGGCGCTCTGTGGCCAAAGCCCTCTCCGAAGATTACCATGTATACGCTCTCGACCTGCCTGAACATGGAAATTCACCGCATTCGGAGGAGACAAGCACAAGCCTACCTGAAATGTGCCAACAGGTTGGGGGGTGGTTGGGGCGTCAAATTGAAGGTACATATACTCTTTGCGGACATAGTCTGGGTGGGAAAGTGGCGATGTTGCTTGCCTGTACTCAACCTCAGAATTTAGAGGGTCTCGTGGTGGTCGATATTGCACCTCGCGATTATCCTCCCGAGCATCACCTGCCCACTTTGGATGCACTTCTTGCCCTTGATCATTCTTCTTTATCCTCGCGAAAACAGGCAGATGAGGTCCTTGCCGAACAAATCCCAAATTGGGCATTTCGTCAGTTTTTACTTACCAATTTAATAGAAGATAATGGAGTGTGGAAGTGGCGTGCGAACCTCGCCGCACTACACCGTTCCATGCCTAGACTCTCTTCTAATCCTCTGGGCAAGGAGGACAGATACACTGGGAAAACATTGTTTTTAAGAGGCGGTAAATCTGGATATTTACGAAGGGAGCATTTTTCTTTGGTTTATGATGCATTTCCTGAGGCAGAAATCGTTACTTTACCGGAAGCTGGGCATGATGTGCATGTGGAAGACAAGGTGGTTTTCCTTGCTCACCTAAAGAATTTTTTGCATGGACTCTCCTAGCTAAGAACAATTTCTTTCGGGCACAAAAAAAGACTCATGGTTTCCCATGAGCCTTTTAAAAGGGGTATATTGATCAAGAAATTAGATCGCAGCTTTGAGCTTTGCTCCAGC
>JAYNZN010000053.1:0-8069 GCA_038103695.1 Opitutales bacterium | reverse complement strand
GCACGGTGGATGATATTTTGGTTCAAGTGGGAGAATCCGTAGAGTCTAAAGACTTGCTCGCCGTCATAAGGGCCCAGTAATTGGAGGTAACTGAACTGATGCATTTCTTTCCTGTCAGAAATAAATTCTTCATTGGTTGTGTTTTTTTACTTGGCCAGATTCATGGTTTATTTGGTCAGTCCTTCATTATTCCTGAGCCATCCTTACAGCAAGCAGTAGCCAATTCTCTTGGGGTTGCGGAGCGTGATTTAACTGCAGAATTGATTGAAGCAAAATTAATCAGACTAGAAGCCAATAATCGTCAAATCCGTGACCTTTCCGGATTGGAAATTGCAAAAAACCTAGAGTACCTCGTTCTACGCAACAATTTAATACAAGATCTCAAACCCATCCAAAATTTATCGAAGCTTCGCAAGCTTGATTTACACGGCAACCGCTTAAATGACTTATCCAGTTTAGCACCTCTATCCGGTAAGGTATTAGAAAAAAGGGTTACACAACTTCAGTCTACTCTTAAGGTTAATTCATTGAGTGAAAATGAAAGAGCTCAGACACTCCTTGAATTAAGTGAATCAATCGAGTTGCTACAAAGTGGAAACTGGTCGCTTCGTCAGTTAAATCTATCGAGCAATCGGTTGCTCGGTTTGTCGGGTATTGGTAATTTTAAGTTTTTATCTCACCTTGATGTTTCACAAAATTCTCTTATCGACATGGAGGGCGTTTCAAGGCTCTCAAACTTAGTTTCCTTTTTTGCACATGGAAACCAACTCGGAAGGATAGAAGAATATGTGGATAGAAATCGGAATAAATCTTATGATGATGGCGAACCATTTACTGATGAAAGTGGCAATGGTAAACGAGATATTGACCCACTGATCGAGTTGAGGAATTTATCTAACCTAGAAGACCTTCATTTGTACGACAATCACTTGAAAAGTATAAACTCAATGGGTGAACTACCTTCACTCAAAACACTTCTATTGTCAGGAAACCAAATTTCAGATCTTAAACCACTAGAGAAATTTCATAATCTGAACCAACTCTCCGTAGCAAATAACCGAGTTTTTACTTTGGATGGGTTACAAACTCTCGAAAAATTACAGAGGCTGAATTTGGCAGAAAATCATATATGTGATTTGCGACCTTTGCGTTCTTTGAAATCATTACATTCACTTGATTTGCACTCAAATATTATTACTGATGCTAATGAATTAACCAATTTGGGAGGATTACGCTCTTTGGGATTATCCCATAATTTGTTGTCTGATCCTGTACCTATTCTACGTCTTGAATTCTTATCGAATCTTAGTTTGAGCCATAATCGTATCCCGATTGAAAACGCAAATCTCAAAGAGCAACTCGAACTAGCAAAAAAGACAGGAGTCTACTTCAATATAAGGGAGCAAAAAAGCATCTTGCCTGAAGCAGAAGAGTTGGTTCGGTCACTAGTTGGTTATCCGAATGCCAACAGGCGACTTGCCGATCACCTGAGGAAAAATGGATATAGAAGCCTAACCCTATACTTAAATAACGAGAAGATAAACTTGGAAGATAAGATTACATCTCTAAAAAATTGGAAGCTTTCGCTTAGGACAGGTACATATTTAAGCGATATTCCCCTTCGTTAAATTTTAGCTAAAGCCTCGATCTTGATCAGAGATCAAAGTTGTAAAGAAAGTTCCTATTTGTCTAGATAGAGCAGGGTGGCAAAGACAATAGTTATTACAAAACAAACTAGGTAAAGTAATTTTAGAGCCAATTTGTGTAAAGCATGCGAGCGAACCATTCGATCAATCATTTTCCGGTATTCTCTCTTCAGCCTTCTCTTGAGGTTTTTAGTAAATAAGGGCAATGTACAGTTGTTTAATCAGTTTGAAGGACGTGTTTTATCAAAGCAAAAAGCCTGCTGTTTTTCAAGGAATTTAGTTTATTCAGCTTACTCCTTTACAGCGTTCGCATGCTTGAATTATAAGGAGATTGCCAATGTCCACAAAACAAAGAACTTTACGATTCGATCGTTCAATAAAGGGGAAATCTCTTCACACTGGTGAAGAGGTTAAACTTACTCTTAAACCTGCTGATGCGGGTTCAGGTTATTTATTTCGTAGGGTTGACCTTTTTGGGAAACCCGAGATTCGCCCCGCCTTTAAAAATGTCACTGACTTGGTAAGAAGTACCACGATTACCGATGGTAATGCCAAGGTTCATACGATTGAGCATGTTTTGAGTGCACTGAGGGGGTGTGGGGTCGATAATGCTGAGATTGAGTTAGACGCGAGTGAACCACCTATAATGGATGGCTCTTCTCGACCGTTTGTTAATTTAATTTTGGAAGCTGAACCGGTTGAGCAAGATGTAGAAAGAGAATTTATCGAATTATCTGAAGCCGTTACAGTTTCATCAGGAAATCGTTCGATCATCGCTCTACCTTATGATGGTTTTCGCATAACTTGTACTTCCGCGGACGACCGCGGGAGTCATGTCCAACACCTTTCGCTTGATGTTGACCCTGAGACTTACATTGCTCAACTAGCCCCTGCTCGCACATTTACTATTTATGAAGAAATAGAGGAACTTATTAAAATAGGTAAAATTCGAGGAGGTAGTCTTGATAGTGCTGTTGTTATAAAGGGGGATAAAATACTTTCCAAAGAACCTCTGCGATACGATGACGAATTTGTGAGGCACAAAATACTGGATATAGTCGGCGATTTTTCTCTTTTGGGGAAATCCCTTCGTGCTCATATTATTGCAGTTCGTCCTGGTCATTCTCTTAATTCGGAACTGGTTGGTAAAATCTTAGAAAGTACAGGCCGGCAGAAAAAAAATATTAAGCCCTCAAAACCTTTCGTTCTTCCTGATGAGACTGCTCTCGATATTCGAAGAATTTTGGATGTATTGCCTCATCGTTTCCCTTTTGTCCTAGTGGATCGTGTTGAATCTATCGAGGGTAATGAAACTTTAGTAGCGATCAAAAATGTTAGTATTAATGAACCTTTTTTCCCCGGACACTTTCCCGGACATCCAGTTATGCCAGGAGTATTGCAATTGGAAGCGATGGCACAGGCTGCGGGTATATTATTGCTAAGAATGAGCTCCTCTGAAGGAAAAGTGGCATTCTTTATGAGTGCAGATAAAGTAAAATTTCGAAAACCTGTTGTACCTGGTGACCAACTGCGTATTGAGGCAAAGCTTGATAAAGTCAGAGGTAACAAGTTAGCGACCGCCAATGTTGTATGTACAGTAGGCACTACCGTAGTTTCTTCAGCAAGCCTTATGTTTTCTATTGTCGATGCGCCCGATAATTAGAGAGTCGTTTTGTAATGAGCGTTACTATACACCCTCAATCAATTGTAGATCCAAATGCTGAATTAGGGGAGGGAGTTGAAATTGGCCCCTTTGCTATCGTTGGTTCAAAGGCGAAAATTGGCGATGGAACTCAAATCATGCATCATGCAACGGTTGAAGGCAGGGTCACATTAGGAAGAAATAACCAGATCTTTCCTTATGCCCTGATCGGTGGACTTACTCATGACCTTAAATTTGAGGGAGGGGATCCCGGATTAGAGATTGGCGATCAAAATACTTTTAGGGAGTATGTAACGGCTCATGTAGCAACCAAAGAAGCCGATTTCACCTCCGTAGGCTCATTTAATGTTTTTCTCGCATACAGCCATATTGCTCATGATTGCAAGGTAGGAAACCATGTGGTGATGAGCAGTCATGCTGCCTTGGGGGGGCATGTTGAAGTGGCTGATCAGGTAAATATCGGCTGGGGGGCTGGAGTTCATCAGTTCTGTCGTTTGGGTCGCCATTCTATGATTTCTGCGTGTTCAAAGCTGGTTCAGGATGTGCCACCTTTTATGTTGGCTGACGGATCACCTGCAGAGGTCCGTGCGATCAATAAGATTGGTTTAGAGCGTGCCAATTTCGATTCCGCTCAGATTGAATCTATTCGAGCAATTTTTAAATGCTTATACCGGCAAGGCATGAACCGTTCTCAAGCGGTTAAACATCTTGAAGAACAACTTGAATCAAAAAGAGATCATTTTGTACAAGAAATTTTAGAGTTTTTGAAAGCTAGTGGCAGGGGATTGGCTTAGAACTATTTGTTCAATCTGCCTAAATCGCTCAAGTATTCCCACGAGTAGATCCCCGAACCATGCCCGTCAGAAAAGACTAATCTAACCGCGTAATTACCCACTCTTTCAAAAGATATCACTTTTACACCTGATAAATCTTGAGGTTCAGACATTCCCGATAAACGACCAAAAATATCTTTTTCTCCAGTTTGCTCCGCACTTGGAGAATGCAAGCGAAGAGTGTGTGAATCGATAATAATATCCTCATTCGCTCCCCAACTTAAGGCAAGAAAATCGCCAACAATTTCAATTTTTTGAGGCGATGTTAGCATAGTAGGGAAAGTAATTTAGAATTAAATGAAGGAATCTAGACTATTGCTTCCTGAACTCGGCTCTGATGGTGGTTTACCTCCAGCATGATAGGGATCTAAAACTTCATTTTGGAATGGTCTACTTTCATCGCTCGAAAAATTGGTAGCACGATCAAAGCTTTCTAATTCTTCTCGAATCATTTTTTCCTGAAGGTCTTCTTTTTGCAGTTCTGTATCTAGACTTCTCTCATCCCAGTATTTATCGTTATGAACTTCATTGGGTTTGGGGGTATCAAGTAATTGGTTGGGGACGACTACCCTCCAATCGGGAGTACGAGTGCAATCAATACCGGCGTCCTCAAGATTATCTACACTTGGAGGAGGCTCTCCAGGGGTGGAGCAGGTGTTTGAAGAAATATGATTTTTAGAATTCTCTTGAAGTGATCCACCAAGGTCCAAGTCTTCACCGGTCTTAGTTACTTTCACAGAAGATTGCTTACCTAGTTCAGGTACATCGATGGAGGAACGGTCATTCCCAGCTAAAGCTTGTTCCCGAATTTGGCTTTCAGTTAAATTTGTAGTATTGTCGGCAGGTGACGTGTCCATAATGAATACAAACTAATAATACGATTCATTTTAGAGCAAATCGAATAAGTATTATAGGGTGTTCGGCTGGGTTTATTTTTACTGTTGCGATAAATTAGGAGGAAGATCATTTTAGAGCTCATGCCAAGAGAAACTGTCATTTTAGAATGTACTGAAGCTCGGAAAGAGGGAAAGCCTCCTTCCCGTTACTTGAGTTCACGAAATAAGAAATTACAAACCGAAGCTGTGGAGAAAAAGAAATACAATCCATTTCTTCGTAGACGTACATTGCACAAAGAAATCAAAAAGACCTAATATAGGTTTCAGCTAGAGGGCATATTTTAAATCCTCGTGCCCATCAAAGTAGTTTAACTACTTTTTCCGCTATTGAGGCAAATCCAAGGCTGGAGATGTTTTCGGGGTTGGTAATGACAACAGGTGTTCCATGATCTCCACCTAGCCTTACTTCTTCGTGTAATGGAATTTCTCCCAAAAATGGACACTCCAATGCTTTGGCTGTAGAGGCACCACCACCTTTCCCAAATAGGTGAAATTTTTCTCCGTTGTTCATTTGATAGCTCATGTTTTCAACAACTCCTAGGATGGGTACATTAACTTTTTCAAACATACGGGCTCCTCGTCTTGCCACATCAACAGCGGCTTTTTGTGGCGTTGTAATGATTAATGCACCATCCAAAGGTAGGATCTGAGCAAGAGAAAGTTGAGCATCGCCCGTTCCTGGAGGTAAATCAATTAACAAATAGTCTAATTCTCCCCATTGAACATTATGAGCAAATTGTTGAATGGTTTTCATAATCATTGGTCCTCGCCATACAACTGGACTTTCCTCGTCTATGAGTAGTCCCATTGATATACATTTTACCCCGAAACTCTCTACAGGGGCTAAAATATTATCACCAACTAATTGAGGCCGTTCGGCGACACCAAGGACCTGAGGGATGGAGGGGCCGTATAGGTCACAATCCATGATGCCAACACGGAAGTTATTTCCATTAGGGAAGCCTGTACGAGTTAAGGCACAGGCTAGATTTGCTGTTAAAGTAGACTTGCCTACGCCACCTTTACCGCTTGCCACTGCAATAATACGGGTTATCCCGCTTAAATTTTCGCTAGGCTTTTCTTTTTCTCCTGTATCTGTGCTGTTATTTTCAGTTTTTAGCCTAACTAAAACTTCGACTTTTTCGACATTAGCTTTCTCAAGAAGGATTTTTTCTACACTTTCTTTTAATGTTTTCGCCAATGATGAGTCAGAAGTGGTTAATTCAAGAACCACTTTTGCAAGCGAGTCATTTAATTCCACATTTTGAAGTAATCCGAAGGAAACAATATCACGACTGAATCCAGGATACTTTACAGTTTTAAGAATGTTGATTATGTCTTCTTTGTTCATTGTATAAAAATTTATCTAGATGTTATTATCTTTCCTGGGCAAGGGCAAAGCTTTGGGGATAGGCTAATAGTAATAGAAAAATTAAATTATCTCATGTTTTACGCTTGATGATCATCAATGCGTGCTAAAGTTTGTCTAATCATGAGTGTGGTACAGGTAATTCTTGATAATATTGTTAGATTTTTTCTTTGCAGTCTCTTTCTGCTAATGTGTTATGTTCCCCATCTTGATGCGGAACCTGCCATTGTGCTTGGTCCTATTGAAGGAGATTTGGCTAGAAAACAGATTCCGGTTGATTTGGGCAGAACCCCAAACTCATTGGTTCCGTTAGTGAGCAAACCCATTTTTATCCATGGCGGGTTGAGGTTGGCGACTGAGAAAGAAAGCCAATTCTCCGTAACTTTTGCATCCATGGGAATTAATAAAATTCAAGTTTCGATAAAAAGGGGTTCTCCCAAAACAGCTTACAGAGACTACAGTGTCTCTTCAAGTAGTCTTGAAAGTGCCGTTTCGCTAGCATGTGATCGTCTTGTACTTGAACTTCTTCAGATTCCTGGGTTTTTCTCTGGGCGTTTGGCTTACATTTCTAATGTTTCGGGTGCCAAAGAAGTCCTCGTGTCGGATGCCACAATGACATATGCAAAGCCCCAAACGGCTTTCGGGAAAATCACCTTTAATCCAGCTTGGAATAATTCTGGTGCCGGTCTTTTTTTCACAAGCAACCGAAAGGTTTTTAATAATATTTACCACTTAGACCTAGCTACTCGTAAGGTAGCTACTGTGGCAAATTATAAAGGCAGCAATCTTTGTGCGGTTCAAAATCCAAAGTCGTCGCAAACCGCTCTAATTCTTTCATCTTCAGGGAATCCTGAATTGTGGCTGGGGAGTACGCCCTATGAAAGGCCTAGAAGAATTACCCGAAATAAAAGCAATGAATCTGGCCCTTGCTGGTCCCCTGATGGTCGTCGCTTACTGGTAACCTCAGACGCAAGGGGAAAACCTCAGCTATATGAAGTTTCATTATCAAGCGGTGTATTATCCAGAATACCGACAAATGTAAGCTCGCATTGTGTGGAAGCAACATGGAACCCTGTTGACCCATCAAGAATTGCATTTACCGCTGCAGTGGGTGGTGGATTTCAAATATTTGAATATGACTTTAGAAAGCGGGCAAGCCGAATGATTACCAAAGGAAAAGATCATGCTATGCAACCATGCTGGGCAAATGACGGACGCCATTTATTTTTTACCAGTAGAAAAAATGGTGGCTCCACTCGAATTATGGTTATTGATTCTGAATTTGAAGAAGCCGTTCCCATTCCCCTACACGATAAAAGCTTTGGGAATTGTTCTCAACCTTCCTTCTTTTATTATCGATAGTATAAATTGATCATAGTCCAGATTTATGAAAATTTTGATCTTAGGTGATATTGTTGGTCGCCCAGGGAGAAACTTTTTATCGGCTAGCTTATCTACTTTTGTTAATGAAAACAGGATTGAATTAGTAATTGCCAATGGCGAAAATGCTGCCGGTGGGGCAGGGATAACTGCCAAGACTGCACAAGAAATTCTTAAAGCCGGAGTAAGAGGAATCACACTTGGCGATCATGTCTGGGATCAAATGAACTTTGCCAACGAGATCGATGGGCTGGAGTTTGTTTGCCGCCCTGCCAACCTACC
>JAYNZN010000091.1:0-1502 GCA_038103695.1 Opitutales bacterium | reverse complement strand
GTTCAACCGATGCAAGCTCCGATCCAACAAGTACCTCAAGGTCAACCTATGCAAGCGACCACTCAGGTAACTGTCGATCAGCCCCAGCAAGTACCTGTACAGCAACCTGTACAACAGCCCGCTCCACAACAGCAGACAATGGGAACACAGTTTACCGGTCCAGCACCTGAAAATGTACCTTTCTAATATGAATCCGATAGTATTTTTATTAATGATCGGATGGGCGGCAGTTATAACTGACATGGTGCTATGACCATCGAAGATATTAAGAGGATTAAGAGGATTTCCGCTGACACTGTGGGGGTGAAAGTAGATGAGATAGAGGGGCGGGGGAAGACTCAAAAAGTTTCCCTCGCCCGTCAGATCGCCATTTACTTTACCAGGCAGATTAAAGGAGTGGAGGAGACGGGAAGACTTTTTAACCGCAACCATTCCAATGTCACTCATACTTGTAAACGAGTTGAAGATTATCTCGAATGTGATCCGGAGTTTGGAGCGATAATTCGTAAAGTGGGAGAAAAGGTGAAATGAGATATCTGAAAAGATTGATCCA
Source organism: Opitutales bacterium (assembly GCA_038103695.1). Classification (GTDB taxonomy): domain Bacteria; phylum Verrucomicrobiota; class Verrucomicrobiia; order Opitutales; family Seribacteraceae; genus Chordibacter. The sequence continues at coordinate 949 of JAYNZN010000091.1, read as the reverse complement.
TTTGGTATGCTTTTTATACCGATGCGGAAAGGAGGTAATCCGTGGCTATTCTACAGGCAAAACCGAAAAGAGGTAGTGGAGGGCATTGGTACACTTCCGAAGGGAAGGCCATGCACACCATGCCTCTCGCCAAGGGAGATGGTGAACGGAATACAACTCTTCGAGATGCCAAGAAGTTGGGACTATACCCATCGGTTACAACTCTGCTTGGCCTGTTTGCCAAGCCAGGTCTTGACCGCTGGAAATATGATCAATTACTTCGTATTGCATTTGAGAACCCAAGAAAAGCCGGCGAAACTATTGAAGAATATACAAATAGATGCTTAGTAATGCATGAAAAGCCTGTCGAAGAAGCGGCAGACTTTGGCACTAAAGTTCACGATGCAATTGAATCTTATTGGAAGGGGAAGCATATACCGGATGAACTGTTAGAGTATATTCAGCCCGCTCTCGATTGGAAACAGGAAAACCAACTGTCCTTCATCGAATTTGAGCTAATGCTCGTATCAAAAGCTCATGGGTATGCGGGAACAGTCGATATCGTAGGTCGTGGGAAAGATAATCAGATGTTCATTCTCGACTGGAAAACTCGTAAGACTCAAGAGGGAAAGAAAGTAACCGCATATGATTTTCAGATTCATCAGATTGCGGCATATGCCGCTTGCTATTGGGGCGAGGAAAATGTTCTGAACCATCGGGTACATGGAGCGAATGCTTTTATATCTAGCACGGAAAAAGGTCGCTTTGAAGTAATTCGCTACAGCCCTGAAGACTTAGCCAAAGCATGGAAAGTTTTTCGCTCAATCTGCGAAGTATGGAGATCTCTCAAAGGATATGACCCCCGAACCCATGCCAACAATGGATGAGGACATTTCAGACGAGTACCATGACGAACTCATTGCCGACCGCCGGAGAAGGCGGGGAGAAGGTTGGCGGAATCCAAGCGAAG
>JAYNZN010000052.1:221-8250 GCA_038103695.1 Opitutales bacterium | reverse complement strand
GATCAGTGCGCTCACGCAACAAACGGGCGAGAAACAAGGTGGTGCTTCCCCCATTTAAATAGATCGCTTCTTCGGGCTCGATTAATGAGTAAGCTTCCTCAGCAATTCTCTGTTTCTCCTTAGCCGCGAGGTTGGTTTTGTTTTCAAAAACGGGCTCCTCCAAACGGCTCTCCATCGAGACCGCTCCACCATGTACTCGGCGAACCTTCCCTTCTTCCTCTAAAATTTCCAGGTCCCTACGAATAGTGGCAACTGATACATCCAAGGTCTTTCGTAAGTCATCCACCCGGGCCACCCCACCTTCGCGCAACATTTGTCTCAAACGCTCACGGCGCTGAGGAGCAAGGGCTGGTGAATTGACTTGAATCATAAGGGTTAGTGATTGAATTTGATCGTTTTTGAGCGAAAAGCAATCATGGAATGGCAATTTTCTCTCACTTTCGATCAACCGGTTAGGCAAACAAATAGCTTAAAATATTGTAAATAATTAAGAGAATAGAAGTGGAAAGATCTTCTCCTTCTCCTCTTTAGAAACCTGCTGTGACCATATGTGATCCAAAATCTTTTTAGGCGAAGATTGAGACTCTTTAGAAGCCCGGGCTAAGGCAAGCCGGGCCCCCTCTGCTAAGAGCTCTGGCTTTATTCCAGCTTCAATTACCAAACGCATCGAACCGATCAACCGGTCTTCCCATCCCAGTTTTCGAATTGGATCCCGAGTGACCCTTTCAATCGGGTCATTTAAAAATGGATTCACCATACGCTTTAGGGCGTCTTTGGCGTAAGCATTGATTCCCTCTGAAGTAAACAATGGATCGCCACTCCGGACATGGGCATGGATCAACCCTGGTCCGACTTCTCTTTGAAACACATCCAATGCCCGTCTCATTAAGTCATCACGCTTGCCCACCTCACTCATTAGAAGCAGTCCCTCATTTTCCGCCAGATAACCCAGCCAAGCGTGGACTGCGTTATGCCCTAAAAACTTGGTCTGGGCAAAAGGATCGAGTTGCTTTTTTTCCACAAAAGAAGAGATTCCCCTTTCAAAACCCAGCGGTGCCTGTTCTTCAACCATGATTTGATCAAAAGCCTCTACGAGAATAGCTCTAGATGCTCCGGGAAACAGAGGTACCAAGCCTTCCTTTTCAATACGGTTCGAATTCTCCACCACCGTGCACATTTTCGGAATCACTGTTTCCGAAAAAGCAACATGATCACCAAACCCAGCCGGTGCATGGTCCCAGCAGAGAGCTTCAAGCCGCGTGGCTGCCCTGGAATCATTCTCAGCTGCATAGACAACTGCGGGCGGTAAGGCTGGGCGTTTTGTCTTACGAGTTAACCCCTCGGCAAGCAGGCGGGCAATGGGTGCTGGTGGGGAATCGTAAAGGTGAAAGCTTGGAAGTGCGGTGCCCAGTTCACCTGCTTCTGCAATTGCTTGAACTAATCTCTCCCGATCATCAGCATCAGTTGGATTTAAAACCTCTACACCCTTTATGGTTATAAACTCAACACGGTCCGAATGTGCAATATTGCAAGTGAAGGTACCCTTATTCTGCCTTACACCATCGATAATGTCAGGATCGATCTCAGAAACGACTAGGCGGGTAAAATTGCCTGACCTATCAGCAGCGGGCAGAAACAAACCGCCCTGGATGGCTCCAAAGCCAAATCCGACATAGGAGCCTGCCATTTTACAACTCAGGAAGAGCTCATTGACTCTGAGGCAAGTGCAAGCACCTGCTCGGGTGACTGTTCTTTGTTTAACTTGTCCAAAAGAGCCTTTTCTCCACGGGGAGAGAAAACTTTACCAAACTCGGCATAGAAATCATTCTTCTTATGAACATCTGAGAAATTTCCTCCCGCCCAGTCACTCAAGTAACCCATTCCTTGTGCCTTTTGTAAAGTGGAGTGTGCATGAAGGATGCGTCCTCCACGAAGAAAGCTCTCACGGTGGGGGCTAAGCTCTGCAGAGTCAAAATCATCAACAAATTTTTGACCAGGGCTGTTCATTTCTGTTCCACCAATCAGGGGAAGTCCAAGATCATTGGATAATTGAATAACCTGCTGGAGGTTGGCCAGTTTTTGGTCGGGGGAGCCAGGAGTGTAGTTGCGGTCAGGAATGATATTAAAAGCAACCGCACCGGTGGAACGGGATACTTCCACCAATTCCTCAATCGCAGCTTCTCCATCCGATGTGCCATCTAGCCAGGTGATTGTAGGCAAAGCATTACAAAGCAACACGAATTTGTTCATGTCTGCCATTTGTGGGAAAGATCCGGAATCGGGTTGCACATAACCCACTCCACCTTTCTTCATGGTCTTTGCCCGGATCAGATCAGTGATTGCACGACCATCGGGTAATTCTTTTAAATCTTCTGGAGCCACACCTAATTTTTCTCCCCAAAATGCACGCAGGCTTGATTCTTCAGGATATTGAGCAGCGGCTTTCTGGGCGTAAGCCAGACAAAGGTGACGCTCGGTCGCATTACCCTTAGGGGTAAGCGGAGCCACATCCTTATCGTAATCAAGAACCAAGGGATCAAGGAATGCATTCACCCGGTCAGCCATTGCCCGGTTACGGGTATCCGAAGTGTTACGCATCCCATCTAAAAATTTCTGGGCTTCTGCAGGAATATCGGTTGAGGTAAACCCTGTGCCCATGTGGTAACTAATACCTGGCTCCCCTGGAGAATTAATCACGCGATCTGAAAATTCAGGCACAAATACACGGGACTCCAAACCGATACATGCCTTGAGATCGAGACGGCGACTCGCGGCCCAGTACTCATCCAGTCCATCCAACACATCAAAATCTACAATCCCTCCGATTTCCAAAGCTGCACGCTTGGCTTCCAAGGCAAAGGTTGTGGGGGAATATCCTTTGTAATTAAAGGAATAAAAAGTATGGGCATGGGCATTAACGATGGGCTGTGCTTTGGGAAAAGTTTCATTCGCCGAAGCCTCGTTTAATATTGTTTCCCGAATGGCGGGATTAAAATCATTGCTGTTCTCAGACATATGGAGTGGTGGGTGTTAGGTGGATAAAAAGGATGGGATGACAGACTCATCCGCTTGTTGCATTGCAAATGAAATTACTTCTCGTCTTCTCCAAATCCAAACTGCTCAACCAAAGACAGACAGTCATCCAAGGAGCGTAATCCATCCGTACAGGTAGGATTAGACATACAAGCAGTGGCGGCCGAGGTTCCAGTCATTAGGCATTTTTCTAAAGACCAGTTTTCATGAACGCCAAAAAGTACACCCGCACAGAAAGCATCTCCTGCACCCGCAGCCCCTTTAATGTACCCTTTCGGTAAGGCTAAGGAGCCCTGTAAAAGTTTTTCTCCATCTTGGCGTAAAGCATAGGAACCCTCGGGGAAATGAATCGCAACAAGATCGGATACCCCGAGCTCGAATAACTTCTCGCATGCCAGAGCAATTCCATCCTCAAGTAACTTTCCATCTTGGCGTACTTGCACGCCTGTTACCTTACTTGCTTCCACTTCATTGAGTATGCAGTAGTCCACTTGCTTGAGGGCAGGAGCGATGATTTTGAAGAAGCGGTCACTGTCCTCACTGACTACATCGATACTGGTTTTCATACCCGCTGCCCGTGCCTTGGCCAAAAGGGCTGCTGCCTTTGTGCCATGTTCGGGATCCTCCTGGTCCAGTTCATCAAGCAGAAGTAGGTAACCCAAGTGAAAAATCTTGGCCGAGCTTGCATGGAAATCGATTTCTGAACCATCCCATGTAGCATTGGCTCCACGGTTATGGAAAAAAGTACGGCGCCCACCATCTCGCTCAGTCATCACATCAGTATAGGATGTGCTAGTTCCTGGAGAAACCGAAAGCATATCGGTGGCAATCCCATGGTTTTTACAATCATCCACAATGTATTGCCCGAGTGCATCCTGCCCCACAAGACCCGCACCTTCGAGCGGGAACTTCGCTCCCATCTTGGCAAGGTCGAGAAGTACATTATACGGGGAACCACCGGTTCCCTGGGACTGACTGTAAATATTGGCCAGTTGCTCATGTTTGGGATAGACATCGATGATCTTAACCTGATCGATGATCCAATTTCCTCCGGACAGCAATCCGGAGCGTTCTGCGGGCTGGGTAGTTTCGCTCATTTTTTAGTCTTATTCTAAGAGGTCAAAAGGTGAAAAGAATGGAGTTTTATACTATATGGCAAGGAAAACCAATGGGTTAGCCTAGGTAACAATTTTCTTATTACATGGATCCCATGTAAGGCAATGTTCGCTTGGCTCATATTAAACACAGCTTGCAACCTGAGGTTGAAACCGGCTTTGGGGAGCAAGAAAAGCTACCTAGCAGCGGTTACACACCAGGAGTTTGAGAATGTGCGTTCTGGGGAAAATCAAAAGTGAGGACCAGAGGGTCTGAGCCGGTATTTTCAATTTCCACCCCACCGTTGTTCAGTGCAGCCTGCGTAACAAATCCGATTTCAGGGTAGAGCTGTCCAAGAACCATATTGTGGTGGTAATTCACCGCTAGCTTTCCTACTCGCCCACTTCCTCCATTGGTATGGAAAAGTGTTGGGCACTCAGGACAAAAGTTAGTTTTGGCTCCCGGTGCGAGAGTTAGTCGGAGAATAGATACTTTTTGATCCCCCAGGAAATTGCCATACACAATCCATTTCGCATCCACTCCATCTCCGGAAAATTCATTGGCGGTGATGGCCGGGCGGGAACTTTTGCGAACGAAATCGGGATCCTGATTGGCTCCAAAATCAAATTTTTCCACCAGATACTCCCAGTTCTCGTGCTTATCTTTTGGGTAATCCTCTTCACGGCATGCATAAAAGGCATCGGCTGCCCCAATCTGCCCATCCAAAGTAAGATCTTCTGCAAGGAAATGTTCATCCATGGTCACATGTACCTCATGAGTGCAAAGATCGGTGGGGGAATGCAAAACCCCATTGGGCATAACAAATCCGTTATCGAGTTGCATCATCACATGAGGGGAAAGATGGCGCACGCCGTTGTACTCTGCTTGTCCGAAGCTCTTCATACAGGCAAGAAACTCATCTTTCGATACAAAGGGATACAGTCCCATAGCAGTGGTATGATAATGGGATGGGCAAACCCCAGGATTATCAAATGAATTGATGTCATACACTTCCCATTTCGACCAATGCAGATGGTGAGGGATGGGGTTTAAATTATCAAATTTTTTGGAAACGATGGGCCAGGTTGGATCGCCATATAATTCTTTGGCAAAGGCAGTGACCTTCTCTCCCATCACCGTCTCTGGATTGGTGGCGATCAAATCCTGCAAAGCAATCACCTGCCCACCCGGGGTAAGCACATGAGATTCTCCCTCACGGTAAGGAGCTTTCCCCGTACGGGTATCAATCACACCGGTAACAATAGGCACGGTACAGCCCATCCAGATTTCATCGAGTCCGGTACCCCCCATATAATCAGGATGGTAGGATCCTTCATCTAGACGAAGTCGTTTGCCAGGACTACAAAAGGTTCTCCCCGCATAACGGTGCAAAAGCTGCAAAACTCCATCGTTTTGATTAATACAATCATCCAGAACTGATGAGGAGGATCCAGCAGATCCGTCGATCACATCCTGCTGTGGATATTCATGAAGTTTTTCGGGTAAAATGGATGTTGCAGAAGCCATGTGTAGTGAGTCGTAGGTTAAATTATAGGGGGTGGCTGTTTAGAACAGAACGAATTCGAATATTTGCCTTTATAAAAGTCTGAGGGCTAAAGTGGCAAGTTTGATGTCATACCCTATGCTCATTGGTAGGTATGGCACTAGAGGAGATAAATTTACTCAGAAAACCGCTTCTCTATTGCGGTAATTACTGTGTCCAATGCTCGGATACGGGCAAAGCGCTTGCAGTTTCCTTCGACAATTGTCCAAGGTCCATGAGGCGAATGGGTACGAAGAAACATCTCATTAGTGGCTTTTTCATATGGCTTCCATTTTTCCCGGTTCCTCCAATCTTCATCCCCCAGTTTCCATCTCTTGCTTGGGTTAAGTTCCCTAGCTTGAAAACGTTTGAGTTGCTCCTCTGGGTTAATATGCATCCAGAACTTAACAAGGATAGAGCCTGCATTTACAAAATTTTCTTCCATCTCATTAATCTCCCGATAAGCCTGCTTCCATTCCCACTCTTTACAAAAGCCTTCCACACGCTCTACCAATACCCGCCCATACCAGGAGCGATCATAAATTGTCACATGTCCAGCTTTGGGGAATTCGGTCCAAAAACGCCAAAGGTAATGATGAGATTTCTCTATATCATTAGGGGCTGAGACTGGAATAACCTCATACCCACGGGGATCCATTCGGGCAGTAAGACGACGGATATTCCCTCCCTTGCCCGCAGCGTCCCACCCTTCGTAGACAATGACCATGGGGATGCGCCTTCGGTACATTTCATTATGTAAATCATGGATGCGAGCTTGTTTTTCCTCAATAATTTCCAGGTACTCTTTCTTCGATAACGATTGGGCAAGGTCTACATCCTCCAGTTTGGGTGCATCTGTGAACCGAGGCAAGGAGGCGGGATTGGCGGGTTGTGGAACAGATATTTTTTGTTTCTTGGCCAACCTTACCCTCTTACCAAGAACCTCTATCATAATCTTTTGGGCATCCACCGTGGCCTGGTAGCTGTTTTCTGCACTCAGCTTGACCCATGGAATGGGGGCATCCACATCGGACTCCCTAAACATGCGGATGACCGCTTCCGCATATTCCTTATACCTACCGAGCCTCTTCAGCACCGCATCGTCCACACGCCAAGCGGTTGCTGGGTTAGACTGCAGGGCGACGAGACGGCTCTCCTGCTCCAATTTGGTAATTTCCAGAAAGAATTTTAGGATAATGGTTCCACCGTCCCGTAATTGCCGCTCAAATGCACGAACATCCTCATAGGCACGGGCAAGACCCCCTTCACTCATCAGGTTATCAATATCGGCATCAAGAAGGTTTCGATACCAGCTTCTATCAAAAATAGCGATCCTACCAGTGCTCGGTGTACGGCTCCAGAAACGCCATAGAAAGGGACGCAACTGCTCATCCCGATTGGGGGAAGCAATGCAGGAGACTTTGAATCCACGCGGATCAAGAGGTTGGATAATACGATTGATCAGAGTACCCTTACCGGCTGCACTTAAGCCCTCCACGAGAATAAGGATAGGGATGCCATGCTCCTTACACTTTCTTTGTAAATAGGCTAACTCCTGGCCTTGTTCGTCGATTTTTTTGAGTAATGCCTTGTTCGGTTTCGTGCCTTTTTTCATCGCCATGATTTGACTGTCTTCTCCCCTTAAAAGGAGTGTTTTTCTACCCTACCATCCATTGTCGTTACTTAATGTACGAAATATCCAATGTATTATGTGGAAGAACTAAGCAAGCTCACAAAAAAGGAAGCCCCGTTGGAACAAACCAACGAGGCTTCCGCAAACTGATTTACGAAGAAATTTAGTAGGATACGATGCCCTGGACCGCAAATTGGTTCAGGTCATCCCCTTCCACTCGATTATACTCCACATTCAAGTCGAAATGGTCATTCACCGCCATCAACATAGCCAGAGTGAAAATATCGCTTCTTTGCTCTTCAACATCAACATGGGCGTAGCGAAGGGTTGCAGAAAGGAAATCGGAGAAAGCATAGTTAGCAAGGAGCATGGTGTTCCATCCATTGATATCATTGGAGCGATGAAATGTATCGAGTTCCCAAGCAAGTGTTAATGGGCTCAGTTTCCAAATCAAAGCAACATTGAACTGGTGATCAACATCAGACTCTAGCCTGCTCATGTTTCCATCAACATACTTCGTCTCTTCCGTAGCAAATCCTAATCTTGCCTCAAAACCGTCAAAAAGCATAATTGATGCAGCCAAGTCCAAACCAAGACCATCATTAAGTTCCGAATCTTTAACGGTGTTCTTATTATTAGCCGGGTTGAAGTAAGTATCATAGAGACCGAAAACAAAACCCACAGCACCATTGTTGTAGTTAAGGCGGATTCCATCAACATAGTTC
>JAYNZN010000052.1:0-211 GCA_038103695.1 Opitutales bacterium | reverse complement strand
TTATTATTTTCATATTTAACTTCCTCTGTAGCAAAGCCAAGACGTGCCTCAAAACCATCGAAAAGCATGATAGACGCTGCTAAATCAACTCCTAACCCGTCATTAAGCTCAGAATCTGCTCCTTTATCCTCGTTGTTAGAATTGTAAAAGTATGTGTCATAGAGACCGAAAACAAAACCAATAGACCCGTTATTGTAGTTAAAACGAATCC
>JAYNZN010000051.1:0-8336 GCA_038103695.1 Opitutales bacterium | reverse complement strand
TACAACTATGTGGTGGAAATGACCCCCGATCTCGAGCATACCCAGTACCGGGTACGGGCAATCGATTTTGACCAGCAATCCTACGAAGGAAGGCGTAGTTTCTACTTGCCCCAGTTTTTTAAAAATAATCTCCCGGTTGTTGATCTTTGCACCAGCCTGATCAACCGAGACACCAGCCTACAGTATCAAAGGGAGGAGCGGACCCTCATTCAAAGAAGGTTCAACTTTTCCCAGACCCGAATAAAAAGGCTGCGCAGCTGTATGTGCGAGGACAGGATATCAAGTGAGGAAAAGGTGCGGCGCTTGCGGGAAGAACTTGCCCGCATGCACAAAGACAAGCGCTTTGAACTATGCGAATCCATGGGAGAGATCACCTTCCTCAATATTGCCATTGTCCTGGATTTGGAAGATGAAGCCCCAGCGCGCTTCCTTCGGTAAAGTTAAGGATTTGTAAGTGATCTATCCGGTGGTTCTCAAACCACTGGCAATGGCATTGACGACCAGGAGCATGCGTTCCACCCGCTCAGGTTGGTCCCCTCCTTCCGCCCGGAACTCACTTAACAATTGAATCTGCTGGCCATGTAATAAACGAAGGGCCGATTCTCTAGCTTGTAGCGTCTTCCAAAAGCGTGGACGTCTGTCCTGCAAGGAACCCTGAAAAAGACTGGTGAAATGGGACTCGGCCAGGGAACGCTCGTCCATAATTTTACCAAACATTACATCACGTAAATCAGTCTTTTTCACCAGGTTTGCATAGGCCTGCATCCACTCGGGATCAGAACTCGCAAGGCTGCTCTCAGCATTGTAGAAAACATAGCGTAAAAAAGCACTTTTCCCGACCAGGGAAGGAAGCTTGGGAAACCATTGAGGCTTTTCGGTCTTCAATTTTTCAAGACCAGCTCCCACACCGTACCATCCAGGAAGATAGAAACGTGACTGATTCCAGCTAAACACCCAAGGAATCGCTCGCAAATCCTGCAAGCTTGCCTGCCCGGTACGCCTGCTTGGACGGGAGCCAATACGGCTACGCTCGATCGCATCAATTGGCGTGGCCTGCCGGTAAAACTCGACAAAGCCCTCCGTCTCCAAAAGTTCGCGATAAGCAAGTCTTGAGGATTCGGCCAGAAAGTCCATCACTTCGGCAACCTCCTCGGGTTCTCCTTTTGCCGAGGATAGTAAATGAGCCCCAAGGGAACCGGCAAGTAAAGTCTCAAGATTGGAGGAGGCGGTGGTGGCTGTGTTAAACTTTTGACCGATCACTTCCCCCTGCTCAGTAATCCGTAAACCTCCGGCAAGAGAGCCTTCGGGCAGGGCCTCAAGGAAACGGTGAGTTGGACCGGCCCCCCGCCCCACCGTGCCTCCACGACCATGAAAGAATGTCAGCGAAACTCCGTGATTCCTCCCAACATCAAGCAATCTTCTTTGAGCCCGTTGCAGAGCCCATTGACTGGCAATAATCCCGGTATCCTTGTTGCTGTCGCTATATCCAAGCATGATCACCTGAGTAGCCGTGCCTCCCAGTTTTTGTAAACTTGCCCGAGCACAGGGGTGGGATAAAAAATCATCGATTATTCCGGGTGCCGCTTCCAGATCCTCATAAGTTTCAAACAAGGGAACCACCGGTAAGGCGCATTGCATTTGCCCATTCACCATGCGGGTAAGTCCCACTTCCTTGCCGAGCACAAAGACCACCAGCAAATCAGCGACCGAACGAGTCATACTTACGACGAGACACCCCAACCCTTCTGGCCCGCGGGTCTTGAGGTAGTCAACCAATTCAGAGAAGGTTGCCCGCACCTCCTCGGCTTCCGCAGGAAGTTCCATCGATCCATGGGTCATAGGACGCGGATGGCTAAGCTCACGGTTTAAAAAGTCCAATTTTTTTTCCAGAGACCACTCGGGAAATTGTTCCCCATCCTCAATACCGGAGGCCTGCATCATTTGCCCGAGGGCAAGATCATAAGCCGCACTATTTTGCCGGACATCCAAACGGGCAAGGTGGAGACCAAAACTATTGATTAAACGAAGAACTGGACGGACATATAAATTGACAGTTCGTAAAGCCCCCGATTCTTCGAGGCTGGAAATGAGAAACTCCAGACTTTGGCGAAGCTCGGAGATGCCCTCCTTGAGGCGGTCTGCCATGGCAAGGACAAACGCTTTCCATGGTTCACTCACTTCCTCGGAAATCCCCCATCCCTGTAAACGGGCAAGCAATTCCTCAGAAGGAGCCAGTCCAGCTCGGCTAAAGGCAAGTTTTTGCCCAAGTTCAAGCAGGCGGGCACGCACCACCTCTTCGGCCCCACGGGTGAGAGTCTTTAAGGTATCACGGGTTACCTGGGCGGTTACCTTGGGATGGCCATCGCGGTCTCCCCCCACCCAGGATGCAAAAGAAAGAGAGGGCAGTTCTTCGTCCTGCAGGGGCTTAGCATCTGGCCAGGCCAGTTCCCAGGCATGTCGCAAGCGGTCGTCCAAATTTGTAAAAACCACGGGGAATACCTGTTTTAAATAGTAGCTTAAATTTTCGAGTTCATTTTCCACTTCAGGTTTACGGGCAAAAATTTCCCCAGTTAACCAGAGTCGTTCAAGAACAGCCTGTAAGCCCCGTTCACAAAATCTTTTCTCAAAAGGAGTCTCCACCGCATCACGCTTACGCAACAAGCGAACAAGTTCACGGTGCAGGCCAAGCACTGCCCAGCGTTTCGCTTCTGTGGGATGTTTGGTAAAGACAGGTTCCACCCTCACATCCTTGAGCTTGGCCCGTACCTCCTCTTCTTTGTAACCACTTTCGCTCAGCTGTTTTAGGTAGCGCCCCCAGCGACCAGGCTCAGCATCTCCCCCCAGTTCCTTTTCGCGTAATCGGGTGCTCCGGCCAGCTCCATGCTCTTCCACGAGGTTGAGCAGTTGGAAATAAAAAGAAATGGCCTGAATGGTTTGCGGATCCAGGGTACCCCGCGGTTCCGAAAAGTTTTTTTCCCGTAAAATCGAAGCTGCTGTGGAGACACCGAGACCGTCGAGGACCCGCGCAAAAGATTGTACAAGGAAGTCGTGATTGGTTACGACCTGCTCAAGCCCGCTCTCAATAGATCGGCCGAAAGATAGTTTGGAAGTGGATTCAGAATCAGTCATGTAAGCAAACTTTTTTTACAGCATTGAGAAAGGGGTACAAGTTGGATCGACCTTTTAAGTGAGGTTTTTTTTAGAAATTTGACTAAATAGATCAGTCCTTGCCTATTACTCGATTCCCTGATGTGATACTCGACGGAATGGGGTAATCAAATTGGGGTAATTTATTATGAAGAAAAACAAGAAATCGGTAGCCGAGTGGAAAAAACTGGTTGAGGACTTTCAAAAACCGAACCGAAAGGCAGCGACCTGGCAGGTAGTTAATACTTTAGGACCCCTGGCGGGTATCTGGACAGCTCTGTATTTCGTTTATCCGGTATCCTGGCTCTTGGCTATCTCTTTGGCGGTTCTGGGTGGGTTATTTCTCGTCCGGGCATTCATTATTTTCCATGACTGTGGGCATGGCTCTTTCTTTAAAAGCAAAAAGGCCAATGATATTCTTGGTTTTATAACTGGTATGCTTACCTTTACTCCCTACCACCACTGGAAATGGGAACATGCCGTGCACCATGCCACCACCGGTGATTTGGACAGGCGTGGAATTGGGGATGTATGGACATTAACGGTTAAAGAATACCTCGCTTCTTCCCGCACCACCCGGTTGAACTACCGGTTGGTACGTAATCCATTCATTCTCTTTGTATTCGCTCCTATCTTTTTATTCTTTGTTTTGGAGCGCTTTCCGTCCAAAAAATCCAAACCCCGGGAAAAACGCTCGGTTATGATTATGAATCTTGCCCTCCTCTCCTGGGGCGTGTGCATGAGTGCGATCTTCGGATTTGTGCCCTGGTTAATCCTGCAATTAATCATGATGTCGGTCGCAGGTTGCTCGGGTGTTTGGCTCTTTTATGTACAGCATCAATTTGAGGATGCGTATTGGGAAGAAACCAAGAACTGGGATTTTACCACCGCTGCAATGGAGGGAAGTAGTTACTACAAATTACCCAAAATTTTGCAGTGGTTTTCAGGAAATATTGGATTTCACCATATTCATCACCTCAACCCGATGATTCCAAATTACAACCTGGAAAAGTGTCACCACTCAGATCCCTTTTTCCGAAACGCACCCGAACTTAATATCCGCACCAGCCTGCGTTCCATAAGATATCGGTTATGGGATGAGGATAATGGAAAAATGATCAGCTTTCGTGACCTCAGTCGCCAGTTGGCGACGGAAGATCTAAAAGCTGCCTAAGAAGTTCAGGGGGGCTTAGTCTGCCCTGAGCCATTTCATAGTTGCCGGTTTTTTCGCAATCTAATCGTAAGGTGAATCGCCGATTGCCTGTTCAAAGATTCCTTTTCTTTGCTTTGCCATTTTGCTGACCCGCTGCGGATAGATCGATGCTAAATCTTTGGTTTCCTTAGGATCCTCAGAAAGGTTATAAAGTTCATTGCCCACTAGTTTCCATGGGCCAATCCGCAGAGCACCCTGAGGGGTTCTCCCCCATAGGACTGGACGCGTAGGAAGGGATTGTGATTTTAAAAGGGCCGGGCCGACATCGATTCCATCAAGCACAGGCGTGTCAGGCATTTTAATATCAGCCAGGCTGAGGGTAGTCGGCATGATGTCCATTCCTACAATCAGTTCTGAACAAACACCGGGAGTCAACCGACCCGGTGCCCACACCACAGCAGGCACGCGATGGCCACCTTCGTAGACGGATGCTTTCCCTCCCCGAGTCTTCGGGCTCGTGGTCTGATTTCCCCGGGTGCCCCCATTATCAGAGAAAAACCAAATTAGAGTATTTTCTGCCAGTCCGAGCTTTTCAATTTCCCTACGGATTCGCCCCACTCCCTCATCCAGAGGTAAGATAAAATGTTTGATCAGCCAGTTTTCATCCTTTGGATTGTTGCTGTATTGCATGCCAGGTTCTCCCCATTCTGGAATGTTCCCTTTCTCGGGCCCGCGCGTCACTTTCGATCCTCTTGCCTGGTTTGGGGAATGGGGTGTTCCATGAGCCGCGTAGATAAAAAAGGGCTTATCCTTATGCGTACGAATGAATGCCAAAGTATGTTCGGTAATTAAATCAGTATGATATCCTGCCTCGTCCTTGATTTGATCGTTTTGCCACCAGTCCTTAACAAGCACACGATCGAAGTGGGAATGAGCATCTATATTCCCGCTGATAAATCCATTGAATTGATCGAATCCATGCCTGATTGGATTAAATTCGGGTTTGTATCCAAGATGCCATTTCCCAAACACTGCGGTGGTGTATCCGCCAGACCTGAGGGCCTCCGCCATTGTCCACTCCTCATCCGGCAGCCCGCGGTTATGATCCTTATGGGTACGATCCGCGTTAATGACTACATGGCACCCAGAGCGGTGTTGATACCTCCCGGTCATTAAGGCCGCACGCGTGGGTGAGCATACGGTACCATTTGAATGAAAATCGGTAAGGATGAGCCCCTCCGAGGCCAAACGATCGATTTCCGGAGTCTTGAAATATTGATTATCAAAACAACTCACTCCGCCGTATCCCATATCATCGGCTAAGATTAGGATGATGTTGGGCTTTTCCCGAAGTACAGATGCTTGGGCAAAGGATTGCAGGAAGAAAACAATTGGAAATAACATGGCGGCCATGCCATGCACAGGTTTTTTCAATTTGCATCCAGGCATGCTCACTCTGAAAAAGAACCTCCCCCTAGCCACCCCCCTATCTTCTTTTATTCTTTAGGACCGTGTACAATGGCGTAGTAACAGCCAAGCTCGCCCTGTGGGATTGTAAAATAAGGAGAAAGCTGATGCTTGCCCTTGGATAATTGAATTTCAAACCTCACACTCTCGGTTTTGTTATCCACGGGCTTGCTAGCCAGGTCCTTTCCATTTAACCGCATGGTCGCAGAAGATGCCTCAATTCCCTGTCCAGGACGTGCCCGGAAGGCCTGGTCGGCTCCAGGTACATCCTTCCCGGCGGATAATACTTCATTAATTTTCTTACCCGACTCTTTTGGCCATCTTCTCACTTCCACCTCATAACGCCCGGCTTGCAGGGCCTTGATGGCCCAGTGCCCATCATGTCTAAGATTTTTACTGCGGGGATGCACCGGTAGTTTGTTTCGATTCTGGGCCTGATTCCAGGGAGGGTACGCCTCCTGAATCCAGTCGTGACTGGTCAGAGAAACCACCGGATGCTCCGAATGCCCAACATACAGTTCAGTGGTTCGGGCAAAAGTAGGCTCCAGTTCCTCCCACCATGAGTCATAAAATGCCCGCATGTTTTTAACCCGGTCAGGATGTTTGGCAGAAAGATCTCTTTCCTGCCCGGGGTCATCATCTATTTTGTAAAGTTCCTTCCCGTTAACCAAACGCCAGCCCTGGCTCATCACCGCAGATTGTTTCCATTTGATCGGGTCACGTACCCGCTGAGAATCCGTCACAAGCATACGGTCCGGCCAGTCAGAAACTTCCTCTCCTTTAAGCAAAGATGAAATAGAGATTCCATCAAACTGGTAGTTTGCTGGTTTGGATGCCCCAATTAAATCCAATAAAGTCGGAGCAATATCCACTGCATGGCACAGGGTATCCACCACTCGTTTTTCAGCCATTCCTTCACCTGGCCAGTGAAGAATAAAAGGCACGCGGTGGCCCCCATCATACTCGCTTCCTTTTTGCCCCCTCATACCGGCGTTGTGAATTTCCCGCCCACGGGCGGTTCCATTATCCGTGGTAAAAATAAAGATTGTATCCTCGTAGATCCCCAGCTCCTTCAGTAGATTACGGGTCTTGCCCACATTCTCATCGATATTGGTGATCATGCCATAAAATGCCTGAATCGTGGGTGTCTGCCCTTTGTAAAGATCCATATACTTTTGAGGGCAATGAAACGGGCCATGGGGTGCATTCGTGGAGATGTAGGCAAGAAAAGGCCGCCGGCGCTTGGCACATTTTGAAATAAAATGATTGGCCTGATCAAAAAATACATCCGTGCAAAATCCTTTGGCCGGCACAATTTTTCCATTATGAAAATACCCGCCATCAAAGTAGGAATTATCCCACACATCAGGAGTCTGGCCCACGCCCCCTCCTCCATGGCGATAGACCTCATCAAACCCACGGTCTTCGGGCCGGTATGGAAAGTTATCCCCCAGGTGCCATTTACCAAACATTCCAGTTTCGTACCCGGCACCCTTGAAAAATTCACCCAGGGTGCCCTCATCTTCCCTGAGCATCGATCTGCCCATTATGGTGTGCCAGGCCCCGGTACGATTCGTCCAGTGACCTGACATCAGGGCCGCCCGGGTGGGTGAACAAGTGGGGGCCACATGATAATCAGATAACCAGACCGACTCGCTGGCCAGTTGATCAATAGCTGGCGTTTGAATGATGGGATTGCCCGTGCATCCCAGGTCACCATAGCCCTGATCGTCCGTAATCACGATCACCACATTTGGCCGTCCCCACAGAGAGAGGGTACAAATAAAGCCCATGAATATGGATCCAAGAATTCGAAAATTTTTGCTCTTCATATAACCTAATGTCCTAATTGCTGGAAGTTGGGATGACCACCCATAAAATAATTTCTTTTTTCAGATGGCCGGGCTTACTCTTGCCCGTTGTATCCCGAATCATTAGAATGAAATCCTATGAATTTAGCCCGTTTTTATTTTTTTCTAACCGCATGCTTTTTGGGTGCTTGCTCTGAGCATCACGATCATTCAGCTCACGCCGGAGGGACCCATGTTCACCAACCCCTTCGAGGGGGAATCCTGCTGGAACTGGGCCCGCATGGCAGCGGTCATAACCTGGAACTTTTACGGAATGAAAAGGATGAGCTGGAAATTTTCATTCTCGATGCACATGCCGAAAACTACATACGCATCAAGCAGCCAAACATAGAATTATCCCTGAATGACAGAAACCATACCCTCACCTTGAATGCTGTGCCCGATTCTGCAACCGGAGAGACGGTGGGAAATACATCCCTCTTTCGATCCAACCAGTCCATAGCCAACCTCCTTCCTCTCCAAGGAAAGATTACTGCCATACAAATTGGATCAAAAAACTATGTGCAAACTGCTTTCTCTTTTTCCAAGAATTCCCAACCCTAATCTATAATGAGTATTGAAGAAAAACGGGATCAACTGGTGGAGGAGCTCATGCCTTTTGAGGACCCCCTTGAACGCTTTGCCTATGTGATCGATCGGGCGAAGGATGCACCGGGACTGGAAGAGGAATATAAAATTGAAACCTTTCTCATCAAGGG
>JAYNZN010000050.1:0-8494 GCA_038103695.1 Opitutales bacterium | reverse complement strand
CCGAACTGATCGGTGTATGTTTTCGGTGCGCCTAAATTTAAAAGCCTTTCTATAAGTCCGTAATTTTCGTATTCTTTCATAACTTAGTTTTTAACGAGTAGGATGTCGCAAAAATGTGCGGTGAATGTAGATGCCCCAGCCTGTGCGAAAACAGTGACAGAGGTTGAATCAAAACTTACCAGCTGAAAGAATACAGTGGAGACGGCATCTCCTGTTGGGTAACGAGTGCTGACTATTATCTTATCGGGAGTTCCACCGGTCCAAGCACTAGGGTAATTTATTGTATGTTGGGCTTCAGTTGTGATGCTTCCCGAGCTGAATGCGTGAAAGAGTGGAAGTCCACTAATCGCATTGTCGATGTATGCCTTTATACTTTGCTGAGTTGCGATTGAAGTATTTGAGTCGGATGCCATATTATCCTCATCCAAAATGGATACTTGTTCAGGGGCTCCAGTTCCGGCTGTTGTCCGACCTATTACTTTAGATGTCGCTATATTTTCAATCTTACCGAGTGTTACAGCCGAATTAATTATTTTGTTCGTAGTAACTGCATCGTTCTGAATTTTTGCCTCGATAACGGAGTCCGTAGCCAACTGTGTCGAGGTGATACCAAGGTCTTTTACTTTCAGCTTGCTCGAGGCGAGTGTCAAAGTGGAATCATCAGTCGTAGCACTGGCCGAGGTAAATGTTGCCTGGTTTGCAATGTCGTTAAGTTTGGAGGCCGTTACCTGATCTCCGCTACTAAAAGTCTGTCCTGTTGTTATTACTCCCATTTTTTAATCTCCTATGAAATACTTGTTGTCGAACGATCCGTTATTCGTGCATCTATTTTGGCGGCCCGAAGATAGGGTCTGCCCTCTGTTGGTTGAAAATCTGCCTGAATTCCAAAGCCTCTTTTTCTGATCCCCAGTCTGATCGATGAGTCTTCATTGGCCGGTAAGGTTGAACCAATCAGAGAAGATACCAAAGTGGACGAAGTGGTTGAATCGGGGTCTTCCGTTATAAAACTGATGTTACCATCCGTAATTGTTTCCTCACCGCTCTTAATATGAAATTCTGCACGGCTAAACATCTTTCGGTCCAATTGGTCGGCATCGTACTGACGAGTGGTAATCTGAGAGACTACTGGTATTGTCTGAGAAACCGCTTGGCCGGCAGTCAGCGACACCACATCCCCTCCCTCAAATCCATCCACTTTATGCACCCCGCCTTCTTCGGTTGATACATATAAAGCATTCTGTGCCCCTTCCCGACCAACTAATAATTCACGAATTGCAAACTCGGTTGAATTAACAGTGTCAATGCTTTCAAATCCGCCGTTTATAAAATTGTAAACAATTATGGTATTCAATTTTGTCGCATCCCCAGCACCGACTGAAGAGTCAATTGGGAGTGCTATCCAATATCGGTTGTCAAAATAAACTGCACAGGATAGGTGAGCATAGTCCTGATTTATTCGGTCGATATAAGGCTGGATGGTTTCGGATATTGGTGTGCCTGTTCCCCGTAGATTATATTCATCAAGGAAGGTCACAGAATATATCCCTTGGTCAGATAAAAAGAATATTTGATTTGCCACCTGGACCACTGACTTTCTAGCCGAGCATCCGATTTCTGTGGTAACCACATTGGATTTTACATCAGCTAGAGATCCGCTGATTCCAGTCATCAGATGGATCGATTTTCTGTTAAATATTACCAGGCTATCCTTGGTGAATGGAGTAAGCTGAACTGTGAAGTCACTCTGTCCGGCAGTCGGTCTGAACTGATTTCCGATTACATCAAATGTATTGAAATCCATGATATCCGATGCCACGATCTCATCTCTTATTTCTCTATCTGCTGGCGTAGTTTCCGAAGTGTACCAATATGGAAGCCATAGCCTTCTTTCATGTACCACTCCCCAAGGGGCGGCGGGTTGATGAATAAATCCTTTTCCGATTGCCAATGGTTTGGATACTGTGAGACTGGCCGATCCATCCACCACATTTAAATTAAATGTAAACTGATTGACTGTGGGGGCTGATGTCACTCGCACTGATTGGTCCACTGATCCATCGAATGGAGATGCTCCCGCCTGAATGGTTAAAGTATCCCCAGCGGATAGGCCATGAGCGGTGACATCCATTGTGACCTCACCGTTGGAGGCTGTCGCAGTTGTGTCCGTTAGATATACCGGTGCGGTATAAGTCCCATTTGCAACTTTGGTAAAGTCATCAAAGTATTCAACCTTTGCACCTGACACATTAAAAGTAGCAGTCTGTTCGGTCTCTTTAGTTACTGTAAAACTAGTTGAAGATACAACAGTTTTAACCTGGTAACAGTCATTTGGATTCTCCGTATAATTTCCAAAGCCGCTAAGAGTTACAAAATCATTTACCACTCGATTGTGATTTGATGATGTATTAACTGTAATTGTATTTGAGGTCTGAGAGGCTGAAGATACCTCGATCAGATTTACTTTAGGGGATGCCTCGAGGGTAGTCTGATTTGTCCTAAAGATAAACATCTTACCGAGTCCCTGAGTCAGGTTAACAGGTCCATCCACGGACTCCCCACCCCCGTCATACCGACATTTAAAAAGTGCGGAGTCCTTCAGACGAAAGATTATACAGACTGTATCGGTTGCAGTTAAGATATAATCATCGGAATCGGATGCCGCATCAGAGAAAACTGCCGATCCGAAAACCTCGTTTACTCCATCATCATTAAGGGTAAAGTTTAAAGTGGTTGAGATGGCAGTCCCAGCAGAAACCACTGATGTGTTCCCAACTCCCTCGCCGTTAATACTGAATACAGTATCAGATCCGGCGTTAGCGTAGGTAATTGTTTTAGCCGTAAAATTTACCGAGGCTAAAGTCTGTGTCCCGTTAGCCGAGGAGTCTAGGTCGGCCACATGAATGCTATCTCCTGGTATAAAAGAAAGCGATGGAGTTTCATTCAAAACAATAGTTACAACTCCGCTGTTTCGCTGGGCACTTTGAATAGTGTACGGCAATCGAATTGAATTGGCACCCGATGTAATCGAGCCAAATAAAGTGGATAGTCCCTTTCGGGGTTGCCATGTCCCATCATCGTTCATTCGGCCATTCTTAGACAGAGCGACCTCACCAGGCTTTAACTGATTAGGGCGAAGTCGGGCATTCATTCGTAAAAAGAATGTGTCCCCTTCAGTGATGAATTTATCATCGAGCTTTCCGTATGAACGATACCGGCTCATTTCTTCTTAATCTCCTGATAAAGTTTCAACGACATATAGACCAATGTCACTAAGCCGACTGCTATACCAATTGCTGAGTCGAAGGTGGACAGACCGAATGTGGCCGCTGTCCCGCTCATCCCTAATACTGAGACTCGATCAATCATCAAAACAAGCAGTCCAGTACGACAATGATAATTACTAAACTAACGAACAGAGTTATCATTTTACCTCGGTTTGTCAGAGTTTTAAATTTTTCTTTTAGTAGGATTAAATTTTTCATTTTAAATCTGAAGGCCGAAAAGGAACTCTTGTATTTGATTTAGTAACCTCAGTCTTTGCACATCTTTTTGCGACAAATATGGGTATCGCTAAATAGCATCCAAGGACTATTGCCGCTCCAATTAGAATGCGTTTTATGTAGGAAGTAAATTCTGCAAAACCGCTTTGATGCTCCGCCATCCCTTGAGCAACAAGAGCAGAAACATCTCCATGCGTAAGGGCATCGATTGTTTCTTCTGCTTCGATTAGTGCATCCTTGTTTTTTAATGCTTCACCGGCTAAAACTCCCGCACCCGCACCCAAAGCCGCAGTACCTGGTCCACCTAAACTACCAGCTCCTCCGCCAACTATACCGCCTAGCGTTGGGTAAGTAGACCGAAAGCTACAACCAGTAAATAAAAAAACGGCAATGCTCAGTAAAAGTACTAAATCTATTGCCTCTTTTTCCTCAGTCGCCATTAGATAGGTTCGTCAGGAGTCCACTCGTCTGTGGCTAACACTTCTAATATTTCAGAGTGCGTGTATTCAGTCTTACCCCATAGAAAAGATGGTTGCTCATCTCTATACTTAACTAAAGTTTTTGATCCGTCTAAAGAATAATGCAGATGGGTTTCGTTACCTTCTAAAACTTGATCGAAGTCAATAGAATCCACATCGTCTTTTGAAATAATTGTATATTTTCTAGGTATCATAATTATTAAGGTGCGTCATTTATGTATTCTGGTGAACCGCCAGCAACTGTAGCATTTCCGTAACTACCAGCTAAGTTAACAACTGTGCCTATAACATCTCCACTAGCTGGCGATCCCCCACCACTATCTGTATCACTAGCTCCGTCACCCATTCTCCAATAACCTATTAAATTAGCGGATTTATTATAAGACCCTTGATCAATTGTTAGGTCTATAGGGTTTCCACTATTGTATATTTGAGCGACATTTGAAGCATCTAAAGCAACAGAAAAAATAGCACACTCGTCAAGTTTACCTTGTAAATAAGCTGGGCTATAATTTGTATGCCACCCTAGTTTAGTTGAAATAGAATTGGTTACTAATGCTGTAGTGGAACTCGACCCTTGTAGGACACCATTTACATACCCTTTGACAGTTGAATTATCGTGCGTAATACATAGGTGATACCAAGTTGTCGTACTTGTAAATCCACTCCCAAAAGTATGTGTGCCTGTTCCATAAAAGTACAATACTCCTCCATTTAATCGCATTGAGTAGCCATTACTAGTCACATTCTGTCTTTGTATCAAATTATTATCACCGCTTCCTGAAGTCTGTTTGATCCACCCACTTAAAGTTAATCCTGTTGTCGGCATTAAAGATGTAGTAGTACCGCAATCGAGTTTGTCAGTCGCTCCATCAAATACAGCAGAAAGATTATTGGTGACTGGTGAAGCTAAAATACCATCACTCTCGTACCCTCGCCAATTTGCACCATCGTAGATGATGTAGTTCTTCGTGTCTGTTTCAAAGTAAGCATCACCTGTCGAGGGACTACCTGGACGAGTGGATGAAGTTGTTGTTGGAATTGTAGTTGGCATAGCTATTAAATAAGTTCGTCACTTGTCCACTCATCCGTTGCTAGGATTGCTAGAATTTCTGAGTGTGTATATTCTTGTTTACCGCTAAGGAAGGATGGCTGTGATCCCTCGTACCGAGCGAGAATCTTTGAACTGTCTAAACTCTTACGGCTGTATGATTCATCAATGTCAATAAGCTGATTAAAATCAAAACCTGATACTTCACTAGAATTTGCAATTACATATGTTCTCATAATTAGTAAGGTTTTGTTGAAGTTACAAAAGTAGCTCCATTGTTAGTACCATTGTTAGCTCCTGACTCATCGTTCGCATTATTTTCTAAACGATAAAGTGAAGTATACTTAATGTAGCTGTAAGGTGTTGCTCTAATATCGTCTATTTCGCTACTTGTTAATTCATAATCGAAGACAGCTACTTCATCTAAATTACCTCCGAAAAAATATGTAGGAGTAACAGCACTAACTAAAGCCACACCTAGCGTCATATTATGATAAGCAGAATCAGTAGTCGTTGAGGGTGCAGCTGTACTTCCTATGACAGAACCATCTACATAAAGTTTCTGAGTACCTCCCTCTGCACAAGTAACTGCAACATGAAACCAATCATTGTCTGAAACTGCATTATTCACAGAAATATCCGAACTTGAACCTGCTCTAAAAAGGGTTCTTAATGTCTTGTTGTTGCTTCTATTGTCGTAAAATAAATATAAGCCTTTTTGAGAACCTGTGTAATTTGTTGCGAGTATTGCTTGGTTTGCTGAAGTGCTTGTATAATTAGTAAATTTTACCCAACAAGTAATGCTAAAGTTACAAGTCTGCTGTATAAAATCAAATTTGTTGTTTGTATCTATGTAATCATTTACACCATCAAACGAAGCACTATAACTATTTGACGGAAAAGAACCTGAAGCAAAACTACCATCGTTCTCCCATGACCGCCAAGCAGCACCGTCATAAACAATTATATCCTTGGTGTCTGTTTCAAATGCAATCCTACCTTGGACTCCTGTTGGTCTAGTTGAAGATGTTGTTGGTGTAATCGTACTCATGTTTATTAAGAATCGTTATTGTAAATATACCAAGCATTTCCGTCATATAGATATAAGTCATCTGTATCAGTTGCTTGTTCAAGCGTGTAAGCAGTAGGTGTTGATGCTAATATAGTAGCTTCCGTATTGGTAGCTGTAATAAGAATCGGATCGCTAATATCGTAGTTATATGTGTACCAGGCACTACCATCGTAGATGTAGTAATAACCTGTATCTGTACCAAATGCGATATTAACTTCTCCACTCGGATTAGTGGGTGTGCTTGTTTTAATGTTAGCTTCGGTGTCTCTAGTCGTAACATTGAATACAGCTACTGCATTTAAGAATGTTCCGCTAATATTAGCAGTTGTGAATCCGCTAGATGCTAAAGTAATTCCTGTGACTCCAGCATTCGTTGTAGCTGGATTAGTAAGAGTAAATGTAATGACAGTATCTGAACCTGTTGGTACGCTTTGACCACCCGCAACTGTAAGAACTAATGTACCACTTGACTGAGTCCATGATCCACTTGATCCAAAGATAGCCGCACCCGCACCTCCAACTGTTAATGAAGCATTGTCAGATGTCTGCGATCCTGTAAGTCCAGCTATAGTTAAAGTAGCACCAGCACTAATAGATGCAGATGGATTAACTGTGAAAGTCAGAGTGTTATCGTTACCAGCACCATTACCTCCATTATCCAAAGTAGCGGTATCAAAAGTCTCAGGTATTACAGTAGGACTAGCTACTACTCCGAAACTAAATGTGGGTAAGACGAACATTAAGAAGCTGTGTCTCCAGCTAAGACAAAAGTATCAGCGGCATAAGCAACAATACTTGCTACTCCGTACTGAGCATTAATCTTTGTGTGGGACTGTCTGTTGTTAATGGTAGTACTAGATGCACTAAAGCTAACTTGACCAGCACCTTTTTGTACGAACGAACAATTAAATCCAGCACCCAATCCACTCGGCACAGTTACAGTTACCGCTGATCCATTATCAAGGACTACTACCTTTCCGTTGTCACTAGATAACAAAGTATAAGCTGTTCCTGTCTGATCATTAATGCTTGCATCAAAGTCCTCAATTTTATTTCCGCCTAAATCGACTGTACCGCTAGATACTGCTAGTACATTTGTATCCGCAGTCCCTACTGTTTTCGTGGCCGCATCTCCTAACCCCAAGTTCGTTCTCGAAGTTCCGGCATTCGCAACATCAGATAAATTATTTGATGCCTGGAGATCGCCTTGCGGAGCGGCTGCCACTAGGTTTGCAACTGTTACCTTTTTGGTTGTACCTTGCGGCGAACCGGTTGTGTCTGACACATCGGTGATTGGAATGATGTCAGCGGTGTTTGGAGTTGCACCAAGTGATGAAAGTGAGGATATGCGTGAATTAGCCATAATATTTAAAATTCAAATTGAAGATAAGACCCGTCTTCGGTCTGCAAGAATGCCCTAGACTCGGTGAGCAAAGCATTATTTACAATAGGTACTGGTCCGACTGCGTTGTCCGCATCGGTGTCACCTACGAGTAGTCCTAGACAGTTAAAAGGCATTATTCTTTATAGGCTAAACAGGCTCCGCTTGCTAAAGTGAAGCTGGTGCATTCGCCGTAAATTACCTGACCCTGTGCGAAGGATGTAGCATCCGAAATTAATGCAGATACATTCTCAACCTTACCGGTGTATGCCGAAAGAACAGAGTCCTCGGTGAATTGAATAGATGTGAAATTTCCAGTGTGAGCGGCTGTATCATTAGCGTATAAACTTCCGCCGGCTCCCATAGCATTTCCGATATTTACTGATCCTAGTCCCATAATTATGTTGTAGTTAAAATGTTTACTCCGAAGCTGTAGCTCGGATATGTATTGACCGATATTTTGTTCATCCCCTCCAGCCTCTCGACTCGGTCGATTTCTAGGGCTAGGGTTTCTTCTGCCATCTGCTCTTGTTGAACCGCTTTTTCCAATTGGCCATCTGCCTTGTAAAAATCTGCAACAGTTGCGAGTAGTAAGTAACGCTCGAGGAATCTTGGAAGGGTTGAAGTCTCTCCAACTCCGTCCCCATAGCTTGTCGGGGTCACCTGGTTACCCTGAACGAAAACCGATGTGTCATTGGCATCCGCTTTTAAAATCAAATACCCATTGATTAATTGATAATCTAATTTAATAGCCTGACGATCCGCCAATGGGTTTTTATTAAAAACCGCAAAGACATCCATGATGTCCGAATCGTTGTCGATCTGAACCGCTTTGTCGGCCACCAATGGCGTGGTAATTGCCGCCACTGATTTTTCTTTCAGCGTCATCAATTCCGGCCATTGTGCGCGTGTCCATGCTCCCTTGACCCGATCATTTAATGAGTTCTTAAATGCTGTCTCCTCAACCGAAAGTAAAGAGTCCACTCCGATTGCCGAAGTGAATCTATTTTT
>JAYNZN010000090.1:0-1593 GCA_038103695.1 Opitutales bacterium | reverse complement strand
AGAAGGCTTATGGGCGATCCTTATTCGCCGAACCTCAACCTTTCGACGACGAAGGTAGAGGCGGTGTGATTGTGGCTTCTGCCAGTGGCAAGGTCGAGGTAATCACACAGAAGCATGATCGCTATTCGGACAAGGATCCTGACCCACGGGATGTAATTGTAGGGGAATCAATCGGACCAGGCGCCACCTTGATTACGGGTAGCGGAGCAGAAGCGGATTTGCTCCTTACCAACGGAACTTTGGCTCATTTGGGCGAGAATACGAAGCTGGTCCTGACTGCCCTTTATCAGAAGAGTTTTCAGGGAACCAAACAGAAAGCAAGTGAGTTAACCAAGGAGGTTAGTCCTAGTCGTACCGCACTAAAACTTGAAGAAGGTGACTTGGTCTTGGAGGTTCGCAAACTGGGCAAAGAGTCGTCCTTTTTGATAAGTACAAAGATTGCACAGGCAGGGATACGGGGAACCCAGTTCAGAGTGTCGGCAAATGCCGACTCAGCGGAGCTTTCTGTGCTGGAAGGACGGGTCGACTTTTTGGATGCCGAGCAAATGGCTACACCTGTAGAGACAGCGAAGAAGGCAGGCACCCTCAAGGGTGTGCCTGCCAAGTTGGAGGATATGAGTGCAAGCGAGCAGGCGAAGGTGAAGCAGGCGGTTGAGCAGGCCAAAGGTGCTTCTGCTTCGATCGATTTGAACCGCTTGGCAGATACGGTGGATGGTTACGAAAAAAAACCAAACTACATTGTTAAGTCGGCCCTTGGTATGGAAATGATTTGGTGTCCGCCGGGTGGTTTTGTAATGGGGCCTAGTAAGAAAGGTGGAAATAATGAATCACCGGAACATCCAGTAATTTTAACGAGGGGATTCTTCATGGGAAAGTATGAGGTGACCCAAGAAGAATACAAAGAAGTAATGAGCAAAAATCCCAGTATATTTAGAGGAGATAAACTTCCAGTAGAAATGGTAAGCTGGAATGAAGCAGTGGCATTTTGTGAAACCCTTACAAAAAGGGTGAATAGGCGGGGTTGGAAGTTTGCTTTGCCTACTGAAGCTGAGTGGGAATATGCATGTCGAGCAGGTACAACAACGCGGTTCTCTTGGGGAGATTCGTTCAGTCCACAGTTTGCTAATTACTCTGCAAGCGGTTTAAAAAAAACCTTGAATGTTGGCTCTTACACTCCAAACCCTTGGGGTTTTCATGACCTTCACGGTAATGTAAATGAATGGACAAACGATTTTTACAATCTATACCCAAATCATTTGGTAGTTGATCCCATACAGATTGATCAAACTGGAATAAAAGTCTACAGAGGAGGGTCTTGGAAATTAACAGATATTTTCATGCGCTCCTCTTGGCGCGATTTTGTATTAAATCCTCCTGATTATAGAAGAAATAAGGTTCATGACGATGTAGGCTTCCGTGTCGCCCTCAAGCAGGTGGACTGATATGAGGAACTTCTCCCAAACCTTCCTTCTCCTCTTCTCGGTTTTCTTAACCGCCAAGGAACCGACGCGCACATGGACAAGTGCAGATGGGCGAAAATTGGAAGCCCGCTATCTGGAAATGGTAGGGAGCAAGGTACGCATTGAAAATGCA
>JAYNZN010000049.1:0-8595 GCA_038103695.1 Opitutales bacterium | reverse complement strand
ATCTGGAACGATCCACATGCTGCTGATTGTGTCTTTGCTGCGGATTGGGAAATTACCGACAAGAAAGGTAAGCCTGTAGATATATTAAAATTAATCTCCGAAGATGGTGAGATTGATCTTTCTTCGCTTAAGGGGGTAGGGAAAATTACTGGTCCTGATGGGGAGACAATCTCTTTTAAGAGTTTAGAATCAATAACTTTTGGCCAGGAAGATGAAGTTCCAGAGAGAAGAGCCGGCGAAACGGATGAAAGAGTCAACCTTCTAAAGAATGGATCTTTCAATAGTGAAATAGATGATGGTAAGATAAGAAATGGTCATTGGTCTGGTCGAACTGCCCCTGAAGGGTGGGAACTCACAAAGGGAAGTGGTGTCGAAATTATCGATGGAGATTTAAATAACTTCGGATTGGAATCAAATCCTAATGACCTTGAGGGAAATTATGTAGAACTTGATGGGCTAAACTCATCTGGAATTGCTCAGTCCATAGAGACAGTTGTCGGTCAAAAATATGATCTCGCTTTTGATTTTGGTGCCAGAAATGCACATGGCGGGGATAACAAGATGGAAGTCTGGTGGGAAGGTGAACTAGTAGATACCATAGAAAAACAAGCGGATGGTGGTGTAGACTGGACAACCTACAACTATCAGGTAACTGCGGGAGATCCTGCTCAGTTAGGTGATTTGTCAGGCAAATTAGAATTCCGCTCAATTGGAGATAACGATGCTGGTGGTGAACTTCTCGATCAGGTATCGCTCATGGTAGCTGAAGATAATTCTTATTCGGCACCCATTGGTGAAAACTTAGTTGTTAATTCAAGTTTTGAGGAGCATGGAAAATTAAACCATGGATCTTGGGGAACTTTTGATAAGATTCCTGGTTGGCAGGCAAGTTCTGGTGCAATTGAAATTCAGGCCAAACATCACGGAGGTACTGCCGGTGCTGAAGAAGGGAAAGCCTTTCTGGAACTTGATGCACATGGTAACTCCTCTGTTTTTCAAGACATTATGACGGGCGGAGATGGAAACTTTAAGTTATCTTTCTCGTTTTCTGCTCGAGAGGGCGGAAAAGGTGGTGCTGATGTCGCAGCTAACAATAAAACGGAAGTTTATTGGGGCGGCGAAAAAATAGCTACGATTACTGCTGATCAAAAGGGTTGGGAACCACATGAATTTGAACTACCGTCGGGATTAAATGAAAATGAATTCACACGTCTTGAATTTAAATCTGTTGGAACTTCTGACGGCTACGGCGGTTTGATTGATAATGTCTCTGTAATACGGACATCTTAATTTAAAGCTATAAGGTCAGCCCTCGTTCTGATTGGGCATAACAGGTTTCTGCTCATAATGTAGGAAAGTCATTTTTGTGTGCAGTTTGCTTTTATAAAGTCTTGTCTCGATTTTTATACTGGTTGAATTTAATCTTTCTTTCTTTTGCTTGTTGAGGACTATTATAACACTTCCATACTCTCATATTCTGTGTCACCGCCTTTTCGATCTGATTCAACTGATAGTTTAGTATCTACTGATGACCTTGACCAAGCTTCGTCCCTGATCAAGTTCAAGTCATTTTACTTCCTTTTTTCTTTCGGGTTGCTAATTTTGATCGCCTTGGCCTGTGCTGCTTGGATTAAAGTTCCAATCAAGGTTTCGGGAACAGCTGTAATTTGGTCTGACGAAGGGGTGTTGCAGGTTGCTGCAAAAGATCCAGGAAGTGTTACGTCCTTGAGTGTAAAAGTAGGTGACCGAATAAAAATTGGCCAGGTAGTTGCAGTCCTTGATCAATCTAGAGTGAAGGACCAACTACAATCCGTGCATGCAAAATTGAAGGTTCTCAATGAGTATATTAAGGATATCAAGGTTTTGCAGAGCAATGACCTCAAAAAAAGACGAGAAATTAGAGAAAAAGTTGATGGATTGATCGATAGTTCTGAAATTTTAAATGAAAAAAGATTAGAGAGGTTAAACCTTAGGAAAAATGAACTTAAAAAATTGTACGTAGATGAATTGATTCAGTTTGATCAGTACCATTCCTTTATTGATCGAATCGAAGAAGCTGAAGCTAGAATTATCGGTGAACAGCGATTAGAGGTGAATGAATTTAAGGAAGAAAACCTTAAGTATTCAAGCGAAGCCCGGGAGCTTCTTCAAAAGCAATTGGAAGCAGACCAACTATCCACTGAAGTTACTTTACTGGAAAACCAGCTTGCCGGACAGGGTGTTTTGAAAGCCCTGATTAGCGGAACTGTAGTTGAAATTGCTACTTCGGTTGGTGATTATCTAAATCCAGGTTCTCCGGTTATTCTCGTTCAACCTGATACGAATGAGGATAAGATGAATTTTGTTTTGTTTATTTCAAGCGAGCAGGTGAAGCCAGTGAGCGCAGGAATGCGTACTGAATTAGAGTTATCTGCCTTTCCCCCTACCAAATATGGAAAACTAGTAGCTGAGGTTACTGATATTTCCCCCATGCCTCTTTCATCATCTGGTCTCATGAAAGAACTTCGCAATGATCAATTAGTTGCTCGTCTTACGCAGGAAGGAAGTCCTTTCATGGTAAATGTAGAAATTTTAAGAGATGAAGTGACTGGAGATTTTCTTTGGAGCTCTGCAACTAAGCAAAAAAGGCAATTACAGGTAGGGATGGTCGGGAAAGGAAGTATTATTACCCGCTATGAGAGGTTGGCATGGTTACTTTTGCCACAAACTGAATGAAATGTTTTCATTGCTAACCAGGCAATTGTCTAAGGTGCGAACTCCCTCTATTTTACAGGTTGAACATACAGAGTGTGGCGTGGTTTCACTAGCCATAATCTTTGGCTTTTATAAGAAATGGTTCTCTATTGAATATCTTCGCGAGGCTTGCGGTGTTTCTCGGGATGGAAGCAATGCAATGAACTTAATTAAATTTGCCAGAAATCATGGCTTTGATGCGAGTGGGTATAGCTTGGAGATGGAAGATCTCAAGGAATTAAATTCATTCCCTATGATTATTCATTGGAAATTTAATCATTTTGTGGTGGTCGAAAAAATTAAAGGGAAAAAATATTGGATAAATGATCCTGCTGCAGGAAGAGTAATTCTTGACGAGAAAGAAGTAGATGAATGTTTTACAGGAGTCGTTTTAACTTTTGAACCAAACGAAGATTTTGAACCATCAGGAAAGGCACCTAGTTGGGTTCGATCCTTGATTAGTTATGCATCAGAGATCAAGTCGGGCTTATTTTTGGCAGGGGCTTTGGGTCTTGCTCTGGTCGTACCCGGGGCTCTTTTACCAATTCTTTCAATTGTATTTATAGATTATGTATTAGTTCAGGGGTTTAAGGATTGGCTTCCTGTGATTTTGGGGAGTGTCTGCGTATTTGCACTACTTCAATTTCTTCTGACATTTCTTCAGCAAACTATAACCATGGTTTTTCAGACAAGGTTATCAATTGCCTTAAATAGTAAGTTGTTGAGCAAATCAATGAAACTATCATTAGCTTTTTTCTCACAAAGATCTGCCAGTGAAATTGCTGGGAGGTCACAATTGGTAGATCAATTATCCGCTTTGATTGCAGGTCCATTAGCAAAATCTTTTATCGGTCTAATGACCGCCTTTGTTTATTGGCTAGTGATGTTTTATTTTCAAAGCTCTCTAGCATGGATTGTATTGGGGATTGCGGTAATCAACCTGCTTTATTTTTCATGGCAAGTAGGAAGGGTTCGTGAGCTTAACCAATCAATTACTCGAGAATCCAGTCTCTTTACTGGTGAGCAACTGCAGGCTTTGCAACTTTTGCCTGAGGTTAAGATTAGTGGATTGGAAAATAATCTGCTCAAACAGTTGGTTGGCAGAAAAACTAAATGGTTAAACCAATCAAACCGTCTAACCGTGAAGCGAGCTATAATTGAGTCATTACCAACTTTTCTGAATGCTGGGTCACAGGCAATCGTTCTTTTTTTTGCCGGTCACCAAGTAATTGCTGGAAAAATGACCTTTGGAGTGTTGGTAGCTTTTCAAGGTTTAATGAGGCAGTTTCTTGCACCTATTCAGGAAATGCTGAGCCATTTTACTGATATTCAGGAAACTCAAGGTAGTATTGATCGGATAGATGATATTTTTTCACAAACTAATTCAGCTTTACCAGAGGTAACAAAAGAAAATGCAAATATATCAAGAATTAAATACCCACTGCTGGAAATAAAGGATGTAACATTTGGTTACCAAAAACTAGACCGTCCTCTTTTAGAAGATTTTAATCTTACCATCGAACCTGGAAAATGGGTTGCTTTTGTAGGTTCATCTGGTTCGGGGAAATCTACAGTTACCCGACTTTTATCTAAGCTGTTCGAACCATGGTCTGGAACTATAAAATTAGGTGGAATCCCTATCAGTGAGATTCCTGGTGGTGAATTCTCAAAAGTTATTACTTTTATAGATCAAAAGATCGTCCTTTTTAACGCAACGATAGCTGAAAATTTGTCTTTGTGGAACAGCAGTATTGACTTTGAAGAACTAACGAAAGCAGCTAAGATTGCATGTATTCATGATTGGATTCTTAATCGACCTAATGGTTATGAACATAAGATTACTGAAGACGGTGAAAATATAAGTGGCGGAGAAAAAGCAAGAATTGAAATAGCTCGTGCACTAGCTAGTGCCCCATCTTTTTTAGTCTTGGACGAGGCAACAGCGGGACTTGATCCGGAGACTGAAAACAAAGTATTGAAGCAAATTAGGCAAAATTGTTCAGGAGGAATAATAATAAGTCATAAAATCCAACCAATTCGAGTTTGTGACGAAATTATTGTTTTTAAGAACGGTAGAGTGGTTCAGCGTGGCACCCATGATGAACTAGTCTCACAATCAAATGGAGTCTATGAAACCCTTTTTAAACTAGAGTCCAAATGACAGAAGTTGACGGCAGGGCGGCATTATTGGATGCATTTACTTCATGCCTTAATTCAGCATCTCAAGGACAATTAGATCTTAAAGCGAAGTACTTTCAGTTTCAAAATCTTAGTCATGCTACTGTGGTTTGGTGTTTAGATGCCGAATGGTATGTAGAGTGTGAATTGTATGATAAGAGCTTCATGTTCCTGCAGCGAAAAGTCGTTACTGAACTCCAACCAGGAGATTTTTTCATTCTTCCCCCTGGTCTCCCTGAAACCTTTAAGATTTTTGCAAGATCTGATCATGCAGGTAGTTTCCAGTACTGCTCCTTTGAGATGCTTATGTCTAAAATTGAAAGTTCAGAAATTTTTAATGTAATAGCTAATAAATTATCTCATTTTCTTTTCACCCTAACTGAATTTGAAAAAGAAAATCTCAAACCTAGTTTGAATCGACCTTTGATCATTAGACCTGATGATGAGGTGAAAGTTTCCCAAGGCTCGATGGGTTTGTCTGGGCAAACACCATTTTGGTTGAGAGGGAAAAAAATGTCTCTTCGACCTAAGCCAAAAGGTGAAAACAATGAATTGCCCACATTTTTCTTTATTCATGCTAATTCAGCATTTGTAAATGAAGGAGAAGATGCAGAGACAATAACATCACTTTCAAATTTTAAATTCTTTTCAAATTCAGAAACACGTAGTTATTTTTTGGAGCAACTCCGTTTCCAATGGTTTGAACTTATAGAAAGATGGTACTCTCATTTTGCAAACCTGCGTAAACAAGAAAAAGAGCATAGTTCAAGAGATGATATATATTCGCAGTCTATTCGTGGTAGGTTGTTAAATTTACTTTCGGGAAAAAAATCCTATCTCCCTGATACATCTAATCATGTCTTACGATCTAGTTTCCATTTAATTAACGAAAGTGGTTGGTTGCCGAATATACCTCGAAATACTGATGATGAAAATCCTCTCGAATTAATGGAAAGAATCGCCGCTAGTTCGGGACTCATTATGCGCGAGTCTAGATTGAGGGGGGAGTGGTGGAAAAGAGATTCGGGGTCTTTTGTTGCATTTGATAATGAAGGTTCTTCATTAGTGCTTCAATTTCTGCACGGTAAGTATAAGGTTTGGAGTCCAAGTACAGGAAAGGCTCACAGTCTTACCAAGGAAATTCGAAAAAGCCTTTCAAAAGTAGTGGTATATTTTTTTAAGCAATTACCCGCTCAACCTCTTACTCTTTTCGACTTAATATTTTTCGAGATCAAGTCTGTAAGAATTGAGATTCTTTTGGTTCTGTTTCTTTCTCTAATAATGAGTGGTCTTGTCGCACTATTGCCTGTTTTATCCGCATATGTTGTAAATGTGCTACTTCCCAGTGCATTGACTGTTTTACTGGCTTTAGTTTGTGGCGGGTTGGTACTTGTAGGTTTATTTCAAACTATCTTCACATGGTTTGATACTATGATTATGACTCGGATAGATTATAAACTGACTCTAGCTTCAAATGCTGCACTTTGGCATAGAGTACTACACTTCCCTTCGAGGGTTTTAAGTCAACATGCGTCAGGTGATATTGCCATGCGCATGACAACTTGCCTTGGTATGCAGCAGTTCTTCCGTACTATTGGGCAGAGATTGGTGATGATGCTTTTTCAGATTTGCAGCAGTTTGGGTGTTGTAATCTGGGTGAGTTTCGAGCTTGGCATGGGGGTGCTCGCCTTTGGTTTGATTGCTATACTTGCTGCTTTTTCCTTCACATACTGGCAGATTCGAGCGTTTATGGCCGGAGAAAAATCTCTCGGTATTGTTAATAGCTATATTTTAGAGCTTTATTCAGGTATTCATAAGATTAAAGCAGCGGGTGCAGAATCCGAATGTATCCAGCAATGGGCAGAAAGGTATAGTAGATTAAGGCAGAAATTGATTGCCAGTCAGCGCGTAAGAATTCTTCACAGTTCTTTTCAGACAGGCTGGGTGACTCTCACCACAGCGTTGGTTTATTGGATGATTGTAAGACTTAGCGGTGTTGAATTAGAACCTGCAATGTTCATAGCATTCCTTGGGGCTTTTGCAATTTTTAGCGGAAACTTAAGCGCACTTTGTAATATAATTATTCAATCAGGTATTCAGGTACCTATGTTCAAGTTTATTAAACCACTGATAGAAAATTCCCCTGAAAATAAGGCGGATTTGATGACGCCAGATAAAGTAAAGGGTGACTTGAAAGTAGATCGTGCAAGTTACAGTTACCCGGGACAAAATAAAGCGGCCCTACAAGAGGTTTCTTTTTTTGTTCAGCATGGATCTTTCATTGTAGTTGCAGGTGGTTCAGGTTCAGGTAAAACAACTCTTGGTCGAATACTGTGTGGCTTAGAGCAACCTCATGGAGGTAATGTTTTTTTAGACGATTATGAGCTGCATTCACTGGACTCAAAAGTTTTGAGATCGAATATAGCTGTGGTACCTCAAAACTTTAGATTAATAAACGGTACACTTCATGAAAACATTGTGGGTTCAATTCGTGCCAGTTTGGATGATGTAATTTCTGCTGCTAAGGCGGCTTGTATTTGGGATGATATTGATGCTATGCCTATGAAGCTTCACACTTTAACTGGTACCCAGTTTGGAGCTTTTTCGGGTGGGCAAATCCAAAGGATAGCGATTGCTCGTGCCTTAATAAGAAAACCAAGGATCTTGATTTTGGATGAGGCTACCAGTGCTTTGGATAATAAACTTCAAGAGCAGATTATAGCTAATGTCAAATCGATGAATTGCACTGTTATATTTATTGCTCACCGCCTCAAGATAGCTCGTGATGCCGATCAGATCTTTGTCTTGGATAGTGGTCAGTGTGTAGAGCGGGGAACCCATGAAGAGCTTCTCGGTTATGGGAAGTTCTATGCGAAGATGTGGCAGGCTATGTCATGAGATTAAAGGGATATATCCTCGTACCTTTTTTTGCATTACTTCTTGTAGTTTCCCCAAATGTATCAATTGCTCAGGAGCCTTTAGATATTCGGATTAATTCTTTATTGGAAAGAATTCGTGCATTGGAGAATGAAGAAAACCCCGATTTTTCACCTAGTATATCTAAAAGAAATACCAACTTTACTGCTGCAGAAATAAATACAGATGAACAGATTTCAGTTGAAGAGCGATTAGATACATTACTTTTCCGATTGAGGAACTTGGAATCTAGTGTTCCCAATATTGCGGAGTTACAATCCGACCCTGACCCTTCCACTAAAAAGAATACCGAATCATTTTTAAAAACTGAAAGTGAAACAAAGAATGAGCGAAGGACTGCTGAATTTTCTGACAGAAAATCTTTAGCAAAACCGGTTTTTATTCCTCCCTCTAAGAGTTCGTTACCAATAGAAAACCCAGCTATGGACCAAGCCACTGAGACTTTAGATTTTGAGGATATGGATATCCGTATCAATAAATTATTAAAACGATTGGATAGACTAGAAAAGACAACTACCTTAACAGAAGAAGAGGGAGATAGGGTACCTCAAGATACGATTGATTTGTCAACCGAAGTTTCAGCTAATTCTTCTACTTTAAGTTTTGAAGAAGAAAACACGAAGGAAAAGATCCCTGAACTATCTTTACCTACAAGTGAATTATCAGAAGAATCCACACGGAGGAATGCATTTGCTGAATCACTGACCTATGAAGAAGTAAAAAAAGAACCTAAGGTCGGTTCGAGAG
>JAYNZN010000089.1:0-1631 GCA_038103695.1 Opitutales bacterium | reverse complement strand
CCTGGAGATTGATTATAAGATTCGTAGGTCATATGATGGACTTCAGTCGCTTGTCGTTTCAAACAGCACTGGCAGATGTTATTATCCCTTTGGAGAATTAGTCCTCTTTTATCCTTCCAAACCTCCGAGTTAAGATATCTGTTATATGAATCCTTCCACTCTAAATACTCTTCCTCCTTACGGGCTTGCCGAGCTTTTAACTCTTGCTGAATTTGATTCTGCCGTTCGATGTTTTTTTGATTCTCAAATTCTTTAGCCTTATCCTCATCGATAACCTCAACTCCAGTCGGAGGGTAATCCGCAGTCAGTACCCCGCAAGCCCCGCAAAGGAGGCATTGCTTTTTATGGCTAATGCCACTCCCTTGCGAGTAGTACGGATGGGTTTTAACTCTGACCCAGCGACTCGGTTCATCGCATTGTTTAAAAGATATTGCTTTGTGGCATCCCATCCCCAAACCTTTTAATCCCTTACCTCGCTTTGATCGGATAATGTTTCAGCTAATTGCCTAAATCTCGCCTCAAACATCTCATTAATTAATACCTCAAACTTTTTGGCAAACTCCTCATGGGTTTCTTTCGGCAAAATCTTAAGCCAAGGATTAATAGTGTCGCTGATTAGTTTTTTTATTTCTTCCATATTTAGTAGTGGTTTTTAATTTCCCCCTCAGCCTCCAAGGGTAGTCCTGGCATATAGAGAGGTTCTTGTGTTAGTAGTTGGATCATTAAATCTAAAGCCGCCTGTCCCTCCGATTCGGCAACTTCAACAGTTACGGAATCGTGGACATGAAGTACGATGGGCAATCCGGCGGCCTCTATTCTTAGGAGTGCATCCGCCATGATATCCCTCGCTGTTGCCTGAACTAGGTTCTCGGTAAGTAAGCCCCCATATAATTTCATCGATCCATAGCCCCGAACCTTCTGACCGGTCAGTTCCTTGCCATTATCGTTTACATTGAAATATCGGATTACATTCCCTGATCTCATGTGCATCACTGCACACTCGGGAGTCTGCTTGGCCACCTCTCGGATGTGGTCCTCACACTTCTTCCATAGCTCGACAATTTTAGGATTCTGATTTCTAAAATCTTTGACCTGTTTTCGGCTTTCAGCATCGGTCATCTTTAACTTTCCACCGGTCAAAGCCTGTGCAACTTGGCCGAACTTCTTTGGTCCGCATCCATAGCCCAAGCCCAATACACGAGCCTTACAGAGATGGCGAAGTTCGGGGGCTAAATCCTTCATGGGTTCATCCTCGTTATAAAGTCCAGTCGCTCGGCCATGTGCCTCGTATAAGTCAATACCGCCTCTGACCAAACCAAGGAAATCAAAGTCCCCGCAAAGATAAGCCAATACCCTTGGCTCTATTTGTGAAAGATCCGCAGAGACCATGACTCGGCCTTTACCAGGAGTCAGACATTTCTTGGCCGATGTACCTTCCACCTCGTCCCGAGGAATGCCCTGAAAGTTTAATCCGCCAGCTCCACTCCATCGACCGGTATGCGGCGCACCGCAATATTTCAATCGGGTGGATATTCGATGATCGGGGCGGACTCGTAGGATCATGGCGGTATATGTTTTGTTCGCCTTGTTCGCTTTCCTCCACCTTGTCATCGCATCGAGGATCGGAGCGT
>JAYNZN010000048.1:4126-8783 GCA_038103695.1 Opitutales bacterium | reverse complement strand
ATCAATAACTTTCTCATCCTTCAGATTGGCAAGCTCGGCTCGGATCTCATCGAGGGATAAAGATTTCTTTACTTCGATAGTCTGAGTAGGTTCACCTTCATACTGGCGATGCTTGTCGATTAAGATGCCGGTAGCGATGGGTAGGACTCCGTTTGGTATTTCATCGTTATCCAGCTTCTCGATCATCTTTTCGACTGCAAGCTGTGAGGCATGGCCGATCAATCCTTTCATTACTTTCTTCGAGGCTTCGATTACCTCTTTCTCTCGGGACCGAACCACAGCGATAGTATTGTGGGATACCTTCAGTTCTTTCTTGATCCGAGTGACCGGTATTCCATCGGTAAGCATTTGAACCAGCTTTGCATAGTCTCCTGGTCTCTTATCGAATAAACCTTGAGCGGTGTAGACTGAGGGACAAGACTCCTCGACTGTCAGGTTAGCCGGAAGGTTATCAGCTTCAATCGTTATCCTCTTTTTTTCGGTAGGCATTTCTATCGGTGCAAGCAATTGAGAATGTAATCTCAATAAGCATTCAGTCAAGGAGAATTAGACATAATCATTATTGTGCGGTAAAAATTGTATAAAAAATGATGTAAAAATATAACATATCAATATTTTTATGCGATTTATGTCACCAACAGGGGGGGAGGGGGGTCGGATTTGGCGGCCCGCCGGTCACCGAAACCGATTGTAGCCCATGAAAAAATTTCCACCAATTGCTCCACATCGCTCCACGCATTGCTCCACATTGCTCCACATACCCAAATGTTAGAATATGTTAGGATATGTTAGAATATGCTAGGATTAGATGTTAAATCCTTGATTATCAGGATGTCCGAACAAAATTTCACTAATTTAAAGAAATTGCCCCGCCAAGTGTACCACTCGCCAATCCATCTGTTAAAATGGAACTATGCCGCTCACCTGGACACCGCACCCCGCCTTACCGCCTCTGACAAAATCAGAGATGCTGT
Source organism: Opitutales bacterium (assembly GCA_038103695.1). GTDB lineage: Bacteria > Verrucomicrobiota > Verrucomicrobiia > Opitutales > Seribacteraceae > Chordibacter. The sequence goes on along the minus strand of JAYNZN010000048.1, from coordinate 7,809 downwards.
CCATGACCCCCGAGTCAATCCTCGCATATTGGGAGAAGCGTGAGGAAGCGATCAAACTCGAGAAGGATGATCCTTACCGGCACGGCTTTGAACTGGATACATGGAAATTAGCGGATAAGGAACTTAAGACCCACTCGGAAATTCTGCTTATGGGAGGGAATAGGGCTGGCAAGAGCGAGCTTTGTGCGAAGAGAGTGGTTCAGACTTTAGTCGAAAATCCCGGCACAATTATTTGGTGTTTAACGGAAACATCGGCAAATTCGATCCAATTCCAGCAAAAACTTGTATTTAAATACCTTCCAAAAGAGTTAAAATCGTTAGGCAGAGGTAAAGTGGGATATGTGATGTATTCACTTCGCAATGGCTTTACCGCCTCAAAGTTTACTCTGCCTAACCGGTCCGAGTGCATATTTAGGAATTGGAGCCAGGACATCAGTACAATTGAGGGAGGAGAAATCGGATGTCCCTCTCCACCGGTAGCCGGCACTCATAACATTGGATTTTGGGCAGATGAACTCGTACCTATGTCATGGGTCAATACCCTTAGATTTAGATGCGTAACAAGATCCCATGAGAGTCCGCATGATGGAGTTGTTAGGCCAGCAAGTGGTTTAATATCCTTCACCGCCGTTGACGGATGGAACAGTGTAGTCAAATCGATGCTCACCGGTGCCCGCACCATCCAGTCAACGAAAGCGGACCTATTGGACGGCGAGGAAGTCCCCCTCGTTCAACAGCCCATCCGCAAAGCCAGTTCTGTGGTATATTTTCATACAGCGGCGAATCCCTTTGGCGGTTGGGCGGCGATGAAGAATCAGTTGGAGGGTGAGAAGCGGGAAACAATTCTATGTCGGGCGTATGGAGTCCCTGTGAGGCAGTCTAGGGCAATCTTTCCCAATCTGACGGATAAAAACTTCGTTACCTCGGACAAACTGCCTGATTTCTCGGATGCCAATTGGGTATTATCGATTGATCCGGCGGGAGCAAAGCCCTGGACAATGGTATTATTTGCAATCGATCCACATGGAGTCGCATGGGCGGTAAAGGAATTTCCTGACTTCGACACCTGGGGAGGATGGATTGATCTGACAAAGGACAAGCTGTCCGCCGGCGAGGCTGCCCAACCGAACGGGTACGGCCTCAAGGATTACGCCGAGGAGATTAGGAGGATGGAGAAGATATGCGGGGACAGTGAGGTCATTCGGGTGATCGACCCGAGGTTGGGAGCGGCGAGCTATCAGAAAGCGGAGGGCAGTTCCAACATAATAGATGATTTATCGGATGAAGATATTATTGTTCAGCCCGCCGAAGCCTTGGACATCGAGACGGGTCTTCAGGCGATTAATAATCTTTTAGCATGGGATCGGGAAAGAGAGATGGATTTGGATAATAAGCCTAAATTGATGTTCAGCGATGAGTGCCAAAATCTCATAAGCTGTATGCAAGCATACACTCCTGGGGGTTCATTAAAGGCAGTTGAAAAAGACTTCGTCGACTGTGCCAGGTACTTTGCCGTGGGCAATTTCGAGTATTTTGATCAGGAGGAATTAATTTCAACGGGCGGAGGATCGTATTGATGGCAACAACTAGAAAATGGAGCGAGGAACAGCGTGAGGAAGTGGTTGAGCTTAGAAAGAGCGGGGTAAGCTGGGCGAAGATCAGTAAGCAGACGGGCATCCCGAAGGGGACCTGCATTGGATTTTGGAAGGAGTCCGCCAAGGATGATGACTTACCGGCTAAATCGGAGACAGTTATGGCGAGGGTGCTTAAACTGGTCCCCAATCCTCGTTTAATGCTTATTTACTTCGATGATCGGGAGGGGGTTGCCAGGTGTGTTAAGCGGCCACAGGACAACCGCCCACCGAAGAGTCAGGTTTTAGTTAAAAAGGTCGAGGATGATCTGTATCGAATCGTATGAGCAGACGGAAACGAGGATCGATGCCATGCTCAGAGAGATGGTGGTCGAAGAGGGCTTGGCGGCAATGGATTCGGGAAGAGACCCGAAAGCGTACACGCTCAAGGAAATTAGCGAATTTATCGGAGTGCCTATAGTTGCGGTTCACAGGGTGGAAAAAGAGGCACTGAAAAAATTAAAAAAAATAATGTTACAATGGGAAATCAATGAGTGAAGGAAGTGGATTAGAAGTACAGGAGTTTGACGAAAAAGGCCCTGATGTAGATGCGATCAAGCATGAATTTAATGATGCAAAAGCAAATCTGTCGTTTTGGATGGATAAAGCGGAAGAGGCCAGGGAGTGTCGGTTTAATGAATGGGCTGGCAAGGATGGAAGCGGCAAGAAGAATGGACCGGAAGCCTTCCCTTGGGACGGGGCAAGTGACCTCGAGCCAAATTTGGTTAACCCTTTAATTGACGGGGATGTAGCCCTTCTTTCTCAGTCGCTGTCACAGGCCAACCTGGTAGCCGCTCCCGTCGAAAGTTCCGACATTGGCAGTGCTAAGATGGTAAGCGAGTTTTTGAAGTGGCGGATGAACTCAATGACGGAACTTCCTCGGGAGGCCTCCATCGGAGCCAACTATTTACTGCAAAATGGTATCACCTTTTTCGGCACTTACTGGAAGCGGGAAACCACAAGGGTATTTAAGGATATAACCCTCGATGAGATTGCACAGATGAGTCCTGAATTAGCGATGGCTATTCAAGACCCTGAAATGAAAGAGGGAGTCGAGGAGATGCTATTCCCGTTATTCCCTAATCTAAAAAAGCGAAGAGTCAGAAAGATGATAAATGAACTTCGTAATAAAGGAGTTTCTAAAGTCCCGACTGAGAAGGCGGTAGTAAATCGTCCCGCAGTTAAGGCATATGAGTTGGGTAGGGAAATAATCATCGACTCCAATGTGATTGATTTAGAATCTGCCAGGTCGATTCACTGCATTCATTATTATTCTCCCGAAGCACTCATGCAAAAGGTCAACGAGGGATGGGATAAGAAGTGGATCGAGGAATTGATTGAGAACTCGAAAGGATTTTATTCTGAGGAGAGTTATTCCACGGATCTCATGTCCTACGACACCGGTAACTTTTACGGCCAACAGGATTACGAGGGCATGGTTCGGGTAATTACGACATATCGTAAGGAACTGGATGAAGACGATGTGCCTATCTGCACGATTACTTGCTGGGCTGATGAGGTTGAGGGTCATGGTTTTCATAGTCCGATGGAATATGATGAGGGGAGATATCCATTCGTTTGTATTACAAGAGAGAACTTAAATCACCGCCTACTCGATTCAAGGGGTTACCCTGAGCTTTTAAAGTCTTACCAACAGGCCGTGAAAACGGAACTCGACAGCCGGCGTGACAGAGCATCTATGAGTACGATGCCAGCCGCAGAGTATGTGGTTGGCCGTAAGCCCGAACGGATCGGACCAGGCGCACAGATTCCAGTTCGTAGAAGAGGAGAGTTTGGATTCGTAGAAATCCCAAGATACTCACCGGCATCAATGGAAGTGGAGATGCAGATTCGCCAACTCGCCAACAAGATAACTGGCCGAGCAACATCCGCCGAGGACGCAGTTGAAGCCAACAGTATTCGCCAGCACTTGGTCAATCAATGGCTCAATGGATTCAAACAGATTTTAAATCGTGTATGGTGCTTGGATCGGACTTACGGCGGTCCGCAAATTTGGTTCAGAGTCACAAATAACGAACAGGGTGCAATGCT
>JAYNZN010000048.1:0-4026 GCA_038103695.1 Opitutales bacterium | reverse complement strand
AAGGTAAATTCCCCTAGAAGAATCCGAAAGGGTGAGCCAGGATATGGGAAAAAGAAATTTGTCGTACTTGCATCGGAAAATGGCAAGACAAGGACAATTCGTTACGGGGATGCAAACATGAAAATCCGTAAATCTAATCCTGATGCTCGTAAATCTTTTCGAGCTAGGCATAAGTGCGATCAAAAGAAATCAAAACTAACGGCGGGCTATTGGTCTTGCCGGAAATGGTGATGGCAAAGGACGCTTGCTATAAAAAGGTAAAGGCTCGGGTGAAGGTATTTCCATCTGCTCGAGCATCACAGCAGATTGCCAAGTGCCGGAAGTCCAAGGGACAGGTTCGGAAGTCTACGGCTGGATCTTCGTTAAAAAGGTGGGGTGCTGAGAAGTGGAAAGATACACGGACCGGCAAACCATGTGGCCAAGGCGGAAAGAATGAATATTGCCGCCCGACAAAGAGAGTTTCGAGTAAAACGCCCAAAACCAAATCGGAGATGAGTAAAAGCCAATTGAAACGCAAGAAGGCTGAAAAATCTAAGGTTGGAATGGGACGGAGAGTAAAACCAGTAAGAAGGAAAAAATGACATTAGCAGATGCAATCGCCGGATTAGGTGAACAGACTGAATGGTTAGTCGTAAAAGAATTTATCGAAGGACAAAGGGATATGTGCCTGGTCGATTTTCAGGATTATACCCATGTCGATAACCCGCAAAAACTTGCCCGTCTGTCGGGAGAGATAGCTGGACTTACTCGCATAATAGAAAGTTTAGAAAATGCCGAGCCTGACACCCCATCAGCAGTTTAAAAACGAACATCGCGCTCTGTTGAAGCGTTGGATTGATGAAAGCGATATCGAAGATATGGAAATCGCTAAAATCGCAGTAGCCGATGTCGAGGAATGGCTGGACGAGGATGTTGTAGATTTTGAATCCGACATTCCGCTCGATGACTAAGCGACTTGGGTATATCTACGAACAGGAATTTTTCACTCAGGCTTTAAGGCACGGCCTGGAAGTATTCACCCCACTCGGGGATCACTTACCACAGGACTGCATTGTGGTAAATGCGGCCGGTAAAAAGTTTAATGTTCAAGTAAAGGGGACTGAAAAAGCTAAACTAAGCGATAAGACTCGAGCTATTCGGCGGTACAAGTTTTCGTGTACCACTGGCCGTGCCGTAAAGAAGCCCCTCGACTGCACAAAGGTCGATGTGGTGGCAGTCTACTGCGATGACATTCGGATTTGGTATTTGATTCCGTGCATGGCCATTGATGGGGCTGTCACAATCGCCGTCTATCCCCATGTAAAGGACTCAAAAGCCAAACACGAGAAGTTTAAAGAAAATTGGGAAATATTTAAAACTTCCTGAAAATTATTCCCGACCCCCATGTAAAATATTAATCGGTGCATCATATCGATGTGCAGATTAACGCAAGAGTGCGAACTTTAAACGCAGAAAACATGGCAGATACAGAATTGACCGAGGCTTCGGGTACAACAACGGAAGCAGAAATACAACCAACGCAAAGCATTACGACCCTTGAGGAGTTGACAGCATCGTTTGTCGACAAAGTAGAGGAGAGTGAAGCGAAACAGGAATCTGAAGTGGAGCCGGGTCCCGAGACCACAACCGCAGATGCAGATACCGACCAGGATAAAGATGTTCTTTTACAGTCAACCGAGTCTGAGGAATCAGAGGAGGAGGAAACGGAGGAGATAGCTGAAGAGGAAGAGGAAACAGAGGACGAAGCTGAACCGCCCAAAGCTGTTGGCAAACTGCTTAAACAAGTCAATAAATTGACCGCTCGAGCAAAGACCGCCGAAGAAACAGCCGAAGCATTACAAGCTCAGATTGAATCCTTAAAATCCAATCCGCAGAAGCAATCGGAACCCAGTCAGCCAGCTCTCGAAGAAGTCCAAGATTTTCAATCGTTGGAAACTTTACGAAAGGAAGCACTTGCCGCCAAGAAATGGGCACTCCAAAATATTGGCCGTGACTATGTAGAATCCGGCGGGAAAGAATACAGCGATGATGACATTCGTGGCGTATTAACCCAAGCCGAAGAATACTTGTCTGAGAAGATCCCCGAAAGGGCACAATATCTTCAAGAAGCACAGCAATGGCGACAGGATACGATTAATGCTCATCCGTGGATTTCGGACAAAGTGGATACCGACCAAGCTGAAGAACGCCGTGGCGTTTTTAACCAGTTAAAGAGTCAGTATGCTAATGTTCTGAACTCCCTACCGAATGGCGACTTTATTGCCGCAACCCTCGTTCGAGGAGTGGAAGCGATTAAAGCGGATCAAGCGTCCAAGACGGCCAAGCCGAAAGCCAAGAAGGTAGCAAAAGCACCTCCCCCAACGATGGGTGATTCAAGCCCACCGATTCAAACTTCAGCCACTCGAAAGACTGCAAATAAACAAAAGATTTTGGAGCGTAAACAACTCTCGGAAAATGATCTAGCCGCATTTCTAGCGGAATAAAATTTATAAAACTTCAAAATAAGGACTCAAGAAAATGGCTCTCGCAACTTCCTATAATGTAACCGCCAATAAAGGCGCTAAAGAAAACCTAGAAAATGTTTTAAAGACTGTAGAACCGACAGAAACACCTCTGTATTCTACGCTTTCCCAATCCGCCGCTCCAAAGGCAACTTTAAATGAGTGGCTAGTCGACTCGCTTTCGGCGCCCGAAATCGGTGGAACTATCGATGGCGTTGATTTGACACTCTCTGCTGGTGGAAGCACTTTTGCAAACTTAATAGATACTCGTGAAAGGCTCGGGAACAGGGTACAAACCTACCGCGATTTGTTTGCAGTATCAAGACAGGCTGAGATGGTCGATGTCGCTCCTGGCGGATCTCTTTTTGCCAGTTCACAGGCTAAAAGTTTATTGCAGTTAAAACGCTCAATCGAGACTGGCATCGGATCAGGTAACGACCAATCCGTTGGATCAAGTTCTGCCGCCGCTAAGATGTGTGGACTTGGTATATGGTCAGATCCGACTGCGACTGGAAATACTTTCGATACAAGTGCTAAACAAGCATTTCGTGCAGTAAGTGGTTCTCGTGTAAGTCTTGCCAGTTTGACTGAATCTGCTTTCCGTGGATTACTCCAAGCTGTTTACACTGCCGCCGGTTCTAAAGGTACATATAACCTTTTCTGCGGCCCAGCAGTAATGAACAAAATTACTGATTACACTCGTTCAACAGTTGCTGATGGTAACTTTAGCTTTGATCAGGATGTAAGTGGTAAAACTCTTGTTCGTTCGATCCTCACTTATGTTTCAGACTATTCAACTATAAATATTATACCGGACCTCTTCTTAGGTCGTGTGGATGGTTCTGCAAGTGGTACTGATACAGTTGAGGGTACAGTTAACACAGATCGTGGTTACTTAATACCAGGTGATGACACTGTTAGCTTGAAGTTCTTGGAAGGCATCACAATTCAGGATCTTCCTGACAATGGTGCTGGAAAACGCGCATTCTCTGAGGCGATGCTTACCTTGAGGGTGACGAATCCAAGAGCATTGGGTAGTATAGTTTAAGTTTATATAGTTTCATCTATATTTGATTAGTGTGGTGGGGGGATCGAGTTTCTTTTGGTTAGCTCGGTCCCCCTTTTTCTTTTTTAAAATATGAGTCTTAATATAATAGTAAAAGGCGGTAAGAGAAGTGGTGGGATGTCCGGCGAGGAAATGGCTCACTACTTATCGAAAAAAGTTGAGCGGGATGCCGAGCGTGAAAAAGCTGGCTATCGTAAACGCTCATTGGAAACACGCAAGGCCGCCCAACAGGTAAAAGGTTCGGGTGACTTTCGTTTAGTCTCAGCAATCGACTCAGCTACTTTTTTAAGACATGAACAGGAACGACCTGGTTGTATGTCCGATTCGGAATACCGCCGTGATTTCGCAAAAAAGAATCCTGAGACAGTCATTGGATCGTGAGGACTGTAACCTACACCGAGTTAAAAAATAGATTCACTTCGGCAATCGGAGTGGACTCTTTACTTTCGGTTGAGGAGA
>JAYNZN010000010.1:0-40052 GCA_038103695.1 Opitutales bacterium | reverse complement strand
AGTTATAATTACACAGATGCCGCCGGTAATGAAGCGGTCACCATAACCCGCACGGTCAATGTGTTGGATACGACAGCCCCAGTGATAACCTTGAATGGGGATGCAAGCGTAACCCACGAGGCAGGTTCCGCCTACCATGACGCCGATGCGAACTGGACCGATGTAGTCGATGGAAATGGGGTAGTGGTAGCTACGGGAGATGTCGATCCCATGGTTATCGGTACCTACATTCTTTTTTACGACTACATGGACGAAGCTCGTAACTGGGCGACTACAGTCAGGCGTACGGTAACGGTGGTAGATACCACCGCCCCAGTGATCACTCTGAACGGAGATGCGAATATAACTCATGAGTCCGGCATGACCTACAACGATCCTAATGCGGTATGGACGGATGCTCTGGATGGGAGTGGGGTGGTCTATGCCTCGGGTGATTTGAATATCGATGTTCCAGGGCTCTACCTACTCACTTTTGATCGCACGGATGCAAACGGGAACGCGGCGGTCACCGTGATCCGGACGATCAATGTTTACAATACAACCCCCGAAGGGCTTGCGCCAACGGAAGGCTCTCTGGAAATGTTTGAAAACCTAACGGTCGGTTCGGTGATCGGTTCTTTGTCCGCAAGTGACCCCAACGGGCATGAGCTCAAGTACGAATTAATTGCAGGAGATGGCAATGCCAGTAACGATCTGTTCACTCTCGATCTCAATGGTACTTTGCGAACCGCCACCGTCTTTGATTATGAGACCAATGCATCGAGCTATGCCATCCGGGTGCAGGCAAGGGATGATTACAATGGAACGGTGGAAGGAAACTTCACCATATCCCTGCTGAACATAATCGAGGATAATGACGAGGACGGTTTGGAGGACTTCTACGATCCAGATGATGATAATGATGGGTATACAGATATCGAAGAGATCACTTATCCTTCCGATCCAATGGATGCTGGATCGGTGGCCAATGTTGCTCCGGTCGATTTAAACGCTACGACGACTTTGAAAATATCTGAGAATGCACCAATTGGAACAATTGTAGGCGGGGTAAGTGCGTTTGATGGTGATGAGTGGGCGGTTCTCACTTATTCCCTGATCAATGATCAAACGGATGGGAATTATTCACTTTTTGAAATAAATGCAAGCAATGGACAGATCAAAAGCCTGACAACTCTAGATTACGAAAGCAACGCATCCAACTATGCCATCCGTGTTGAGGTGAGAGATGAGAGAAATGCGACTTTAGAAGGAAACTTTACTATTTCGTTGATCGATCGAAATGAGCAACCCTACAATTTGGATACATCCGAGCCATTAAAGGTACAGGAGAATGCGCCCATTGGATCTATAGTGGGCAATTTCTCTGCAGAAGATCCTGATGGGGATGAATTGGTTTATGAGTTGGTGCAAGATGCAAATATCAGTAATCCTTTTGTTTTAAGCCAATTTGGAGAACTTTATACTTCAGAGGTTCTCGATTTTGAAAGGCAAGCAATTTATCCAATATTAGTCCGCACAAGCGATGATAATGGTTCTTTTCAACAGCGAATCTTTGAAGTGGAGGTACTTGATTGTTTCATTCCGGTTGTAAATACTTGGACTCCCTTTTTCGAAGATGGAGGAAGCTTATTTGTGGGAGGAGAAATTTTGGATGATGGTGGAAATCACGAAGCCTTAGAAATTGGAGTCTTAGTTTCTGATCGTTCAATTAGCGGGGTAGGAGATCCGGGTGTTTTGAATTTCTCGAGTTTAGGTACTTCTTTCTCTCATTTTGTTGAAGAGAGTATCCGCCCATCAAAAGATTGGAAAACTGTCTACATTCGTGCATATGCGAAAAACCTGGAAGGAATCTCATATGGCTTGGAGGAAAAAATCATAAATGAATCCCAGGAAATTCGGGACTACTGGGCAGATGCCAAACAATTGGATGGTGCGCCTGGATGGTGGGAAAGTCCTTGGTTTGGAACTTTTTACAAATCGGACAGTGGGTGGCTGCTGCATGCTGAGTTGGGATGGGTATATCCAAGTCCCGGTAGGGATGGCTCCCTGTGGTTGTGGAAGGAGAGTCTCGGCTGGGTCTGGACGGGCGAGAAACTCTACCCGTTCCTCTATTCTGTGCAGGAGCTCGAATGGATGTATTTTTATGGTTCTTGGGAGCAAAAAAGACTTCTCTACCGATACGGAGCAGGCGAGTGGGCTCATCTGGACGAGTCCCAGGATGTCGAAGAAGCAGGAGGACGCTAGTATCAATGCCCCTCCTAAAGATTAACCTACTTGTTGGTAGAACGAGGCTGGAAAGTGTGGCCAAAAAATAGTTAGTCTTATCTTATTAGTTAGTTTATAGTTTTCACTATGTCCTCTCAGAGATTCAGAAAAGAGCCCTTCTTTTTCTCAATTACCCTTTTCTATTTTTTGTTGCTTTGTCTGCTGGTGCCCATTTGTGCAACCGCAACTGATAACAATGACACCGATGGAGACGGCATGACCAATGCAGATGAATCTGCCATTGGTCGAGACCCCAATTTCGCCGAGTTGCACGACTGGGAACCAGACTACAATGCGAGCTCTTCGGATTGGAATGCCTCGCTCGATGGAAATTGGACGGTCAATCTAAGTGATGGAAACCTTTCTGTGCTTCAAAGCTCAAATGCTTATTCCACTCACTTTTTATCTCCCATAGATTTTATAAATGTGGAGATCAACGGCACTATGAAGGTAAGCCTGAATGATAATGACTACATTGGGTTTTATTTTGGATATACTGAAGATGCAGAGACCAATCGCTCAAGCTATTTTCATTTTAAATGGTCGCGCTCAGAAGTGATTGATACTTTCCCGCTGGATGGATGGAACCTCCTTGAAATTGCAGACGGAGCGACGAGTCGTTTGGATTATAATGAATCGAACACCAGTAAGATGGGGTGGGAGCTTGATGTGGAGCACAATTTTTCCCTCATTTACACCGAGGGAAATATGACCCTTCGCATGCTGGGGGATGATAATAATTTTTCGGACTACCCAATCTTATTTTCCAGAGAGGGAAATTTCTCGGCTGGAAAATTTGGTTTCTGGACGGGTTCGCAGGCAGATGCAAATTTTTCCAACATTAGATTCACTCAATTGCACCCACCGGTGATTGAGTTGATCGGAGATGCCAATGTTACCCACGAGGCGGCAACCGCATACATTGATAGTGATGCCAATGTGACAGATGTGGAAGATGGTAATGAATCTTCTCTGCTTGCATTGGTAAGCGATGTGAATGTGAGCAATGCGGGATCATATGCAGATGTATTTAGCACCATTACTAATCCAGCCGAGGTTGTGATTATAAGCGATATCAATGTTTCCGTTCCTGGTACCTATCAGGTGATTTATAAAGTAAAGGATTCATCGGATATTGAGCGAAATGCGACCCGCACGGTAAATGTGGTGGATACCACCAGCCCGGTCATAACCTTAAACGGGGACAGCAGTTTGACCATTGAAGCTGGCACAGATTACAGCGATGCCAATGCCACCTGGGCAGATACGGTCGACGGAAATGGTGCTCTTGTATCGGCCGATGCTGTGAATATTTTGATTCCAGGTGATTATGAGCTAAATTTTAATCACACAGACAATGCAGGAAATGATGCAATTGAAGTGACCAGATTGGTGACCATTGCGGATACGACCTCTCCGATCATTGCCTTAAACGCGGATGAAGATGATAATGATACGGTGACTTTTCATGAGGTCGGGCAATCTTGGGAAGACCCCGGGGCGACATGGACGGATATTGTGGATGGGAATGGTAGCCCAACCACCAGTGGGTCAGTAAATGAGAATGTGGTTGGTACCTATGTCTTGAGTTACAATTACACCGATGTGGCGGGCAATGCGGCCGTTGAGGTTACTCGCACAGTAAAAGTGGTTGATACGACTTCCCCCATTGTCAGCCTTTTGGGGGAAGGGGTAGTGACTCATGAGGCAGCTACTTCTTCATATTCTGACCCCGGTGCATTGTGGTCAGACTATGCAGACAGTAATGACAGCAATTCCAGTGAAGGTTTGAACATAAGTGGTACGGTTGATTATTCTGTGCCAGGAAATTATACTTTGGTTTACTCTTACACGGACGAAGCTGGAAATGTGGGCAATGCCACTCGCACAATTGTGGTGGTGGATAGTACCCCCCCGGTTCTGACAATCCTTGGAGACGCCAATTACACCATGGGTGTTTGGCAGGAATATGTGGACCCAGGGGTGCTCGCAAATGATTCGGTGGATGGTAGCCTGCCGGTCTCTGTTCTTTCAAACAATGTTGATATCAATAATGTAGGTTCTTATCAGGTGGTTTATTTTGCTGAGGATGCAGCCGGTAATGAGGTAAATACCACCCGGGTAATTAATGTGGTAAATGCTGATCCCACAGAAATCAGCCTAAGCCCCTTCTCAGTGTATGAAAATATGCCCGCAAATTCTCTTGTCGGATATTTAGAGGCAACCGATCCTGACGATTCTTCCAACCAAAAAAATTACAGCTTTGAAATACTCCAAACCAACCAAACAGATTACCAGCTTTTTAGCATAGATAGTAGCGGTGGGTTACGAATCTCCTCGGTCTTCGATTTTGAGCTAGATAGCAATGCTTCAATAATTGTTCGGGTAACGGATGAGTTTGGTGGAGCGTTTGAAAAGGAATTAATAATTCAGATTTCCGATGCATCGATTCCAATCATAGAAACAACGATCAATCCGATAGTGGCAAGCGATGGGAGTTTGGAGGTCGGACTCAATCTGATCGATGCAGGGGGCAACGCATCACTTGTGGAGTGGGGAGTGCTTGTTTCCTCCAAAACGATTGATGGCCTTGATTCCAGTGGTGCTCAAAGAATCGAGCTTTCCTACAGTTCCGATCAATCCAGTGCTTCCACAAGGTTTGTTCCAGGAAGTACCTGGGATACTGTCTTTGTTCGGGCCTATGCAATCAATGGTGAGGGAGTTGGCTATGGTTTGGAGGAATCGACCTCCTACTCTAAGCAATACATTGCCTGGGCGGATGCCTTGCCAGTGTCTAACTCACCTGGTTGGTGGGAAAGCCCCTGGATCGGTTTTCTGTATAAAACCGAAGAGAGTCCCTGGGTAATGCATGTGGAGCTTGGGTGGATTTATCCCGTGCCCAGTACAGATGGTTCTGTATGGGTCTGGCAGGAAGAAATAGACTGGCTGTGGACAAGTCCTGAAAGTTATCCTTATTTTTATTCTCCCAGTACTGACGGGTGGAAATACTTCTTTGGCAAGGTCGGGGAGAGCAGAGTCTTTTACGATTACAAACAAAATAGCTGGAGTTCTGTGGTTTCGGGAAATTCCCCAAATGAACCCTAATCTAGCTTTGTGGTTGTGGGTTCTATGAAACTTTTAAAGCAAATAATCAAGGGCGGGATATCAGTCTGTGTGCTTTCCATCTGTGCACATGGGCAAGATTTAGCAAATGGATTGCTGGGTCACTGGCCATTGGATGGAAATTTTTCTGATATTTCGGGCAATGCCAGGCATGCAAACCTAAGTAATGTGAATGGGAGCACTCCAGGATTTACAACGGGTAAAATTTTTAAGGCGGTGGATTTTGATGGAACGGATGATTACTTAAGTGTTCCGCATGACTCAGGAATTGATCTACGCAGATCGATATCATTTTCCAGTTGGCTAAAACTAGATAGTATTCCTACTAACACTTGGTCTCCTTTTTTATACAAAGGTGGAAGCAGTTCCTCGCTTCGCACATACACGCTTTGGCTAAACAATACATCCAAGTATTTCCATGGCACCAGTACTGATTCACAAGGCCAGCAAAATGCAGATTCTGTAAACAATTCTTTTGCTGTTAACGAATGGATGAATCTTGTTTTGCTTGTCGACCGTAACCATGGGTTTATTCGAGTCTATAAAAACAACAGCGAAGTAGCAGTTGTAACTGATGTACGGACAACGGATACGGTATCAAACTCAAATCCTTTACTCTTTGGTTCATCCCAGGAAACAAATTCTGGTTATGTTCACATAGATGGACAATTCGATGATTTACGCCTTTATAACCGCATCCTTTCCACGACTGAAATAGCTTTTCTTTTCAATGCCGCCAACACCGATACCGATTCCGATGGGCTCACCAATGCGGAGGAAGAACTGCTCGACACCAATGTGTCCAACAGTGATTCGGACGGCGATGGATTGACGGACTTTGAAGAAGTGAATGGATTCGCGAATACTTATGAGCAAATCAACGGATCCTTTACCTGGGCAGCTGCCAAAGCGGATGCTGAAAGTAAGGGAGGGTATTTAGCCACCATTACGAGTTCATCTGAAAAGAATGCTGTTGAACAGGTAAGAACCCAAAATTCCTGGTTGGGTGCAAGTGATGTTGAATCGGAGGGAAACTGGAAATGGGTAACAGGCGAGCCATGGAGCTACACTTCTTGGAATAATGGTGAACCCAATGGGGGAACCGGGGAAAATTATCTTTTAACTTGGACATCCGATGGGAACTGGAATGACTCGGGCAGTTCCGGAAATCCTTATATCTTAGAAAAGGTTTATTATTCGGACCCAACCTCAATCGATACCGATGGAGATGGATATTCTGACTACAATGAATCCCAAGGCGGTACCGACCCAAATTCTTATGATTCCTCACCATTGGCAACCGGACTGGTGGGTCACTGGAAATTTGATGAAACCAGTGGGAATATGGCCAGCGATTCCTCGGGTAATAATTACCATGCTCAGCTCTTTGGAGCAACGGATCCTTCCGAGGTGTGGGCAACCGGTAAGATTGGTGGTGCCATTCAACTGGATGGAAGTAATCATTACCTTGCTATTCAAAGTCTGCATTACAACCAGGCAGGACAGATTCCTCATGTGACCACAGCGGCCTGGGTGAAAACAAGCCAAGCCTCGGAGGGGATGGTGATGAGTTTTGACCGGTCGGAATATTGGAGATTTGCGGTGGGGGGGAGTAATGCGAATGCGGGTAAGGTGTTCTTTGCAAGTTCCAATGCAAATAGTCACCTCGATGTGTATGGGCAAACAAGTGTGAGTGACGGGGTTTGGCATCATATTGCAGCATCCTATTCAACTTCGGATGGCTTCGTCCGGCTCTATGTGGATGGCACATTGGATCATTCGCAAGCGGCTCACTCAGGGCAGGCCCTCGGAAAAGGTATTACCCGTTATGGAACCTTTTCGGCTAATAACGAAGATACTTCATTCAATACCCCTGGTGTCAATAGGAGCATGAAGTTTAATGGATTGATTGATGATGCCAGGATTTATAACCGGGCATTGAGCGCTTCCGAGGTATCCATTCTTGCCGGGGTGATTCCCTTAACCAATGCGTCACCTACAAATTTAGCATTGTCCAACCCGCAGGTCACTGAAAACCAGCCCGTTGGTACAACAATTGGTCTGTTTTCCGCAACCGATGCAGATGGGGATGCCCTCGTTTATCAATTGGTTTCGGGTACGGGAGATTCGGGAAATGCTCTTTTTAACCTCGATGCCAATGGCACGCTAAAGACCGGGACGATCTTTGATTATGAGAACAATGCTACAAGTTATTCTTTGCGGGTTCGCGTACGCGACGACCACAATGCCTCGCTCGAAGGAAACTTTACGATCACGATTCAAAATCAATACGAGCAAGTAACGGATCTTGTGCTAAGTACTTCCAGTTTTGCCGAAAATCTTCCTGTAGGCTCAATTATTAGCTCCGTTCTGCCGGTTGGACTCGATGCTGCTGAAACAGTCTCTTACACTATAAATCCCCAGTTTCCTCAATCTCTCCAACCTGTTTTTTGGATTGATGCAGATCATCCCAATTCGTTGTGGCAGGATACTGGAGGCACGGTTGCTGCTACCCATGGTTCCTCGGTCGCTCTTTGGCAGGATCGATCGGGAAATGGGAAACATGTTCAGCAAGGCTCCTCAAATGCACAACCGTTGTTGAGTACCAATGTACAGTCTCTTAATAATAAGAATGCAGTAAGTTTTACCAATGATTTTCTGAGCAGAAGCAATGATTTGGGGATTAGTGGGAACCATGATTTAACCCTCTTTTCGGTATGGTCGAATGCGACCAATAATGGCCAGAATTATCAGCATACATTCCATCTTGGATCTACAGGTGGAAATAGTGCCTATGGACACTCCGTTTATCGAGGCAACGGTGGTTGGATTGGGAATCACTATTGGGGAGGTTCCCACAATACTAGTCAGGTTGGTAGCAATGCCACCTATATTGCAATTTCTCATTACGATGCATCCACGGATGTAGATCAATGGTGGATTAATGGGCAGGATATGGGGAGCTACAATGTGAACCTTAATATTGGAACAAGTTTAACGGTGGGCTCCCGACTGGATCCCTATGCGGAGGGTATCAGAGGCGATGTTGCAGAAATTATCCTCTTTGATACTGTCCTCGATCAAGCAAACCGCTTGGGGGTGCAATCCTATCTGTCTCATAAATGGGGAGCGGCCCTTTCGGGTACAAGTGGAACCTATTCAAATAACCTGTTCTCTATCGAATCCAACGGATCGATCAGGACAGTTAGTGGTTTTGATTACGAAAATAATGCCAGTTCTTATTTATTGGAAGTTTTGGCAACGGATTCTCAGGGGGCTACTTTTTCAAAATCATTCTCCTTGAACTTAACCAACCTGGATGAAAGCGCACCAGTCATCACCCTGATCGGGGGAGCAAGTATTTCCCATGAGGTGGGTAGTGCCTATGTTGATCCTGGTGCAACCTGGGCAGATGATGTGGATGGTACTGGTACCCTTACTGGAAGTGGACAGGTGGATGGTTTATCCATCGGGACTTACACCTTGACTTTTAGCTTCTCTGATAATGCGGGAAATGCTGCTACCACCGTTACCCGAACTATTCATGTTGGTGATTCTATGGCACCCATTCTATCTCTGAATGGTGGCTCGGTTGTTACGCATGAGGCGGGTATGCAATATTCAGATCCTGGTGCGAGCTGGACTGATTATGTGGATGGTTCAGGGTCGGTAGCAGGCACTGGTCAGGTAGATGGGATGGTTCCGGGCACCTACACGATCAGTTACAACAAGACAGACTCGGCAGGTAATGCAGCTTCTTCGGTTACTCGAACAGTTAATGTTGTGGATACGACTCCTCCAATACTGTCTCTTCTTGGTCAAACAGAGATTACATTAGGAGTATGGCAGGGGTTTCTTGATCCTGGATTTCAGGCTTCTGACGGAGTGGATGGCAACCTTACCTCCAATGTCACAGTGAGTGGATTGGTGAATCCAGAGCTTCCAGGCTCTTACACGATTACTTACTCGGTTGCTGATAATGCAGCGAATCAAGCAGTGCCTCAAAGCCGAGTGGTTACCATAACCAACCAACCTCCGAACGGGATTGAATTAAGTGCGTCATTGATTGAGGAGAACTTGCCTGTTGGAACCTTTGTTGGCCAACTTTCGACTTCCGATCCAGATGATCCTAATGGTCTACGAATTTACACTTACGAACTAGTGGGTAGCGACGGGAATGAATCTGAGTTTTTTGAGATAGATCAAAATGCGTCCCTGATTACATCTTCAATTTTAGACTATGAAGAATCCAATTCATCCTCGTTGACCATCCGAGCGTATGACGAATTTGGGGCATCTTTTGTGAAAGATTTTACCATCAATGTGAGAGATGCGTTCGCTCCTCTTGTGAAAACAGTTATCGAACAGAGTGAGGTGGATGATAACCTTTCAGTAATCACTCAATTGCTGGACTCTGGAGGTACGAGTGCTTTGCTGGATTGGGGCGTACTCGCCAGTCCATCTTCCATTGTTTCCCAAAATCAGGAAGGAGTCATTAAGTTTTCTAGCCTCCACCTGACCGGCCAGTCCAATCTGGAAACTGTAATCGTTCCTCCAAGCGAATGGTCTAAAATATTCGTCCGTGCCTATGCGAGAAATGCGGAGGGTGCCGGTATGGGGGTAGAAATGTCTTTTGACCTAAAGGTAAGTAAAGGTGGTGAAGGTTGGGCACGCGCTGAAATATTGCAAGGTCTTGATCATTGGTGGGAAAGTCCATGGTGGGGCACCTTTTATCAATCGGGTAATGGGTGGGTTTACCACTCTGCTTTGGGATGGGTGTTTCCATCTCTTGGAGAAGCCTCCTCTGTTTGGATGTGGAAAGATGATCTTGGATGGTTGTGGACGAAAGAAGACCTCTATCCCTTTTTCTACAGCCATGATTCTGATAATTGGACCTATTTTATGGGTATGATTGACAGACGGATTACCTTTTTTGATTACGAATCGGAATTGTATATAAAACTCCCCATTTCTAATGGTTCTTTGTGAAACAAGGGTACATTTTGCCCTTTGTTAGAAACATCTTCTTTGATTCGATATGAAATTAAAAATGGTCTTAGGCTAAGATTTAATATCATGAAGGTTTGACCTATTCGCCTTCATTCTTTTTGCTTTTGACTATGAGAGGGATTCACCTGCTTGCTTCAATCATTTGCTTACCATTTTGTCTTCTCAAGGGACAGAATTCACATTTGCTCATCTACTCCCAGGGTGACGGTGGTTTGTATCGAACGGAAAAAGGATCTAACGAGCCCCTCGCAAAAGCTAGCTTTCTGCCCAAGGACAAGCGGATTTCAGTACGACCAAGAAGTGGGTTGGAAACTTTAGCCGCTGGTTTCCAGTTTCGTTTTGGTGCAGGTACTGTTTTCTCTCTTAATCGTTCGGAGATTTCTCTTGAGCAGGGCGGTATCCTTATTAACTCCAAAAGACTATCCAATCAAATCAGTTTATTGGGGCCCGAGTCTACTCTCGGGGTAAGTGGTGTTGGGTGTTGCTTAATCAATGTTGAACCCAATGGTGGGTTTAAAGCTGTTGGCTTGCTTGGTAAAATCTCACTAAGTGATTTGTCAAAAGGGGAAAATTTTATGCTTCTACCTGGCCAACTTGTGTTTCTTATGCCAGGCGGACGAGGGTTCGGTGAGGAGGTAAGCGTAAACCTCGCCAAGCTTATCGATAGTTCCTACCTGATCTCGGGTTTTCCCAATAGTACAACATTTATGAACTCCCTTACCAGTATGATGGATGCACAAGCCAAGATGGTCGGTAAAACCTATGGAGCTGTAGTGGGAAGTGCAAAACAATCAGAAAGTTTTGAGGTGCTGCCCACCAAAGACGCATCCCAATCTTCCGCTCCCGTCTCGCAAAATTCTATGCCAACGGTTTCTGCAAATAGTAATGGATTTAAAAATGATCCCCTGAGCGAGCTTCTTGGTCGACCTCCCAAGCGGCAAAGCGAGGAAGCATCCGGGCATTCTTCTCGCCCTTTTCCATCCCGCGTCCTACGCGGTTCCAACTAATCTACAAATCTTTACCAGATTATGATCACCACCAATCTTCCTATCATTCTAGCTTCCGCCGGGGGGCATGACTATCTGTATGGTCTTTTCTTCTTAATTGTTTCTCTGGTTATTGGAGCCGCAACGAGACATTTTCTTCAGCGGGTTCCTCTTCCCTTTACCGTGCTTTTACTCTTAATTGGTCTTGGTATGGGTGCCTTAAACCGTGCTTACGGACCTCATGGTGGGCACGATCATGGAGATGCTCATGTTGAGCAGGCAGCTGGTTTATGGGGCAAGTTTGTAGATACCTTGAGTGGAGCGATTTCTTGGGGAGGGAATTTGGATGGCCATCTTATCTTGTATGTCTTTCTTCCCATTCTTATCTTTGAAGCAGGTTTTGCTCTAGATGTTCATACCTTTAAGAAATCGTTTTTAAATGCCTTTTATTTAGCAGGTCCGGGAATCGTAACCGCCACGGTTATGTCTGGTCTGGCTTTTATGGGGATGGTTACTGTCTTTGGTGGGCCAGGTGGCGTGCTTGAAGATTGGAATGTTGATGCAGGGGCTTTTCTGGTGCTCACATCGATGCTGTTCGGGGCGGTAGTCAGTGCGACTGACCCAGTTGCAGTGGTCGCTTTGCTTAAGGAACTCGGGGCGAGTAAGAAACTGGGTACTCTAATTGAAGGAGAGTCGTTGTTGAATGATGGTACTGCCATTGTTGCTTTTGTACTTTTAATTGGTGTGGTTACGGGTGCTGAGGCTTTTCTAGGAACGGGGAGCTTTATTGGCAGTGCAGCGATTGGGTTTGGGAAAATTGGAGCAGCGGGTGGATTGGTTGGAGTTGTGGTCGGGCTGGTGGCAATCATGTGGGTAAGAAAGGTATTCAATGATCCATTGATCGAAATTACCGTTGTGCTGGTAACAGCCTATGCAGTTTTCTTTATTTGCGAACATTTCTTCCACGTTTCTGGTGTACTGGGTCTTGTTGCCCTGGGTATTGTTATGGCAGGTGTGGGGAGAACTCGGATTAGCCCGGAGGTTGAGCATTTTATGCATGAATTTTGGGAGTTCACTGCTTTTGCGGCGAATGTCATCATTTTCATCGTGGTTGGTGTAGTCATCGCCCAAAAAGCTCACCCCACTGGAATGGATTTTGCGATCCTTGGTCTTGTTTATTTGGCTATTCATGTGGTTAGGGCGATTAATATGGGAATGTTCTACCCACTCATGAGAAAAGCGGGTTATGGACTCCCGGGTAAAGATGCAGTGGTTGTTTGGTGGGGTGCTTTACGCGGAGCCATCGGTCTGGCTCTTGCCTTGGTTGTTTATTCTGAAAACCTTAGGTATGAATTTACAATTGAGGATTCAGGTACCGGGTATAAAGAAGCCACCACCTCAGTGTTTGTTGTGGATAGTAAGCTAGGCCAACAATTAGTTACCAAACAAAACCCTAATCTTTATCAGGGTGCATCCTTGAGCCACGCTGAAATCTCCGTACAGGGAGGCAAGGTAACATCTATTTCACAACCCACTTCACTTGCAGATCGTTTTCTCGGATCAAAAACTACCAAAGAGGTGGCTGATATGAGATCGAAATTAAATAACGGAGAAATGAGTGTAGTGATTCTTGGAGAAGGTGGGGGTGCCATTGCTCAGGCATCACTTGTGGGAATTTCCGCTCGGGTTCGAGATCAATTTCTCTTTTTGATTTCTGGTATTGTGCTGCTCACTCTACTTGTTAACGCGACAACTATTAAGTCCTTGGTCAATAAACTGGGACTTACAGATCTCCCCGCTGTTAAAAAACTGATGTTTTCCAATGCATCAGGCAATATTTCTAAGGGATGTGAAGGGGAAATGGACCTTCTTAAGGATGATCGCTTTTTGAGCGGGGCAAATTGGGGATTAGTTCGTGACTTCTTACCTGAACCAGTCTCATACCCTCTAACTGCACAGGAGCTTTCAGGAATGGATACCTTAGCTGAAATAAGGCGTCGTTTATTGGAAAAAGAAAGAAGTAGTTACTGGTCACAATTTCGTTCCGGTTTGCTAAGTGCCCGAGCGGTTGCTCAACTCGATAACAATTTGAGTGAATTTTTGGACTTACAGGGTAAGGTTCCATTAACAGAACGCTCCTACCTTGAATCAATTTGTACTGTCTCTAAGCTGACTGAAGCCCTCAAGGATGTACCGTTCCTGAAACGTTATTTTTCTGACAAAATTACTGTAAGTTATGATTCCGCTAAAGCTTTTGTCATTGCCCAGCAAACCATGGCGAAGATGGTAGACTCCTTGGTTAAGGAGCTGGATGAGAGTGGTGATGAGGAAAAGCAGAAAAAAACGGGACGTTTACTCAAGGATGAAATCCGACAGAACAGGCTTCGTGGTCTCGAATATATTCGAAATATGCACGAAAATTATCCTGAGGCTACCGTAGGAATTGAGACAAAAGACGCAATTCGTTCAGTACTCAATCATGAGCGCAATTCGATTAAAAAGCTTAAGGGTGAGGGGATGCTGGAAGCAGATGAGGCAACTCGCATGATTACCGATGTTGAGGAGCGCATGAAAAAGGTCATGGAAAGTCCTTTGGAATTACGACTTCCTGAACCAGAAGAAGTTTTGCGGGAAGTAAACTGGTTGAAAGGTATGCCGGGTGATCTTATTGCCAAAATACTGCAGGCTTCTGAACCAAGGGCATACAATTCTGGTGATATCGTGATGAGACAGGGTGATGAAGGTGATGGGATGATTGTCATCACGAGAGGCAGTGTCCGTGTTTCTATTGGTGATATTGTGGTCGATATTATGGGCAGAGGTGCTGTGATTGGAGAAATGGCTGTTTTAGGTGGAGTGCCCCGCACCGCAAATGTCATTGCCGACTCTCCGGTAACTGCCCTTTGGCTAACCACCGAATCCATGCAGGCGATCATGACTGAATCTCCTGAGCTATCAGGCAGTCTTTGGAAAACCGCAGCCATGCGTTTTGCCGAAAATCTTCTTGGCGCTAAGGAACCCTACAATAGCTGGGGACAGATGCAATTACGCAGATGGTTGAATGAAGGTGAAGTCATTGCACCTGCAGATGGTGAAAGTTCGAACCTGTATGGCAAAATAGCAATTTTGGTTTCTGGTCAGGCTGCAGCACCCTCGGCTAGTGAGCCAATCAGTGCTCCTGCACACTTAGACCTTGCAGAAGCTGTCTTTTCTGGAAACGCAAAAGTTTACATTCGAAACGCATAAGTTCCTAAGCAACCGGCTTGGGTTGCTTAGTGGATGAATGATTGCTGACGAAACTAGTTTGTGCTACTTATCACAAACTTAGCTTATGAAGTTACTATCCAAGAGGCTTATTGCACTTTACCTAGTTGTTACAGGAATGTGCATATTGTTTTTGGTTGGTTTTTTTCTTCCCCAAATTCTAGATCTTTCGGTTAAGAAATTAGCTGAAAAAGGAGGCTTACCTACACCCAAGTTTTCAGTCGAAGAGGTCGGTATGAAAGCCACTAAAATTAGAAACTTTTCTTTAGACTTACAGGATATCAATACTTCGGTTGATGAGTTGAATTTTCTTTACCAGCCAGCCGATCTTGCATTTGGCAGGATTAATGCAGTTTCTTTAACCAAGCCAGAGATACAGGTACACCTCCCTCGTTTTTTGGAGAAGGTATTGTTAAATACCCAAAAGTTCGAAACAAATAGTTCATTGGAGGAAAGTATTAGTACTGCCATATCATCGCCGCCCATTCGTTTTGTCAGATTACGCGATGGTTCTATTGATGTGCATGATGATTTTAAGAGCCTTCAAGGATCAATATCCTTGGAGGCTGATCTTTATGATCAGCTTGCTCAGTTCAGAGCCGATGGGAACTTTTCTGGAATGCCATGGTCCGCACAAATTACCTCAGTTTTGGAAAATTCGGATATTTTTCTTAGTGCACAGGTACATATACCTGAACTCGAAAAGTTGATTCCTTTTTTTGATTCGGTTCCCATGATTTATGATGGTATTTTTCCGGATACCATGCCGGTAAAGGTTCAAGCCGGTTCTGGTTTTACACAATGGACAGGTCGAGTGATGGAGGATGGAGTTATTGACCAATTTTTTGAATTAAATGCCAGTGATATCCTTCTGGATGTTTATGGTTTATCTCTTTCCCTTCCTCGAAGTCTTGTGTTTTTTACACCCAGATCATCGGATGACTGGGATTTCAACTTGTATACCAATCTAAAATGGGGCGAGAACCTTGAAGTAAATGGTTTTAATCTTCGTGCAAGCATGGAATCCGGTAACCTTGGATTGAATAGTCGTTTAAATACATTGGTGACGCGAGGAATTTTGCCCAATGCTGAAATTGTTGGGCTAAGTATGGATACTATAAAACTTTCACATGATGCTGAGGGAGCGGTCATTGGATTGGAACGATTAGATGCAAGATTTTCCGCGGTACATTTTGAGTCGGGTCTTTTTAATTTATATGATGGTCAATTAACCGTGAAATGGTTGGGTGAGAACCGGTTCCAAATAGATTTGTTAAGAGCGAATGCATCCCTGCCAACTTTAGGTATTAATATGGAAGGTTTAAGTTACTCGGGTGAGGTAAATTTCGATGAATTGCCTGATCTCGCTAAAATCCAAAACTTTTCTGCCCGGGAGGTTTTTATTGGTGAAGATCAAAAAATTGAAGATGTGCAGATTTCGTTTACCAAAGATAATGCCATGAGATTTGATTTCTCTAAAATTGAAGGAAAGCTTGAAGATATTAAGTTCTCCATGGATCCAGCCAATCTGGTAATTGAATTGTCCGAAGGAACCCATGATTCCTTGAGCCTTTTGCTCTTAGATTCCGAAATAGTAGTCCATGATGAAGAAGAACATAAATTTAAAAAAATTCGTGGAAATTTAAAGTTTTCTCAACTCGATCCATTAGAGACTAATGGCTCCCAAAGCTTAAGTTTCGATTTGGATACTTTTGGGAGAGAATTTCCAAACGGCAAGGTGGGTTTTGCTGTGTTGCCCAATGGAGACAAAGTGATCGATTCGGCAGAAATCGAACTTTTCGGGGGTGCAGTTATGATGGATAGAGTGGTAGTGGGGGAAGTGATGGATGGTACTGAACTAAGAATTGAAGCCAGGGGTTTAATTTCTCAGCAAATATTAAATTCATTTGATGATTTGGATGCTGATATGGATGGTAATTTATCAGGGGTCGTGTCCCTGAGAAAACTGCCTGTTACCGGTTGGGATTTTTATGGAGGATCTTTAAGCTTGGATTCATCGGATCAAGCACATCTCTCATTAAATTTGCATGGAGTGCTCACCGATGGGCTCAATCCTGACCAAGCAGAATATGCTAATATGGAACTTCTTGAGAAAGCCCTGGCTGACTTGGATCTTGATAGCTTAAAAGTGAATTTTAAGCTCTTGGAGGATGGTGAAAGAGTAGTTGAGATGAATGTGGTTGGGGCATCAATGGTGGAAAGAAAGAGGATCTCTGTTGAGTACAGACCAAGAATCATTGGGGGACTGAAAACACTCCTGGATCAATTAGATTTTTCGAGGCAAGGAAACTCTGCTTTAGATCGATAATTTCGAAAAATCGTATTTGAAAGAATTGCCAATTTTGGATTATTGTAAACAGGTGAAATCATTCCCGATACTCCCTCTTTTAGTTAGCTTTTGGCTTCTCTCATGTACTGTGGTTAAAACGGAGCATCACATTACCTTGGATCACAACATAACAATCAAAGTCGAAAAAGAAGTGAATAATTTCTTGGACGACTTGTACGGAGACACTGAATGAACACCATGAAGCACTTCACGCGAATTTTTGTATTTCTTTTTTTTAGTTTATTTTGTTTATCAGTTTACGCAGACTTTACAGATCGTATGAAGAACCGATTGGCTGATGTTATTTCGGCAAAAGACTCTGGGAGTGTGGGGGAGGGGGTTGATGGTTTTTTACATCTTAGAAAACTCGATGATTCTCAAGCCATGAAACTTGTTGCAGCTGAGAATGATGATAGGAAATCATTATTTCAATCGTTAGCCCGCAAGACAGGGGGTAGCGAGGAAACAGTAGCTAGAAAGTTTTCTCAGGGTATCGCAGCCAAAGCAAAAAAAGGACATTGGTTTCGAAAATCCTCGGGTACTTGGGTACAGAAATAGGGCTATTCTTTGAAAGTCTTTTCTGGTTTTCTTGTTGGTCATGCTATTTTGTTTTTAGCATGTTCCTGCCAGCATAATGCTGTGACTAGCGGGCCTAAAGAAAATGAGTTTTCTGATGGGTTTAAGTCAGAAAAATTAGAGTCCGCTATTGATGAACTCGAAGATATCGAGAAACAAATTATTTATTTAGAAGACGAATCCAATTTATTAAAGATCAGGTCCAAGTGGGTAGACGCAAAACTGATCGCCACCCGAAGCAGGCGAGGCGAGCTTAAGTTGGCGAAGGAAATGGCAAGATATGGTGCATTGAACGAAAGATTGCCCGATGAATCAGGTTTCCTGAAAACGAGCCAAAGAAACAATTGGAATCAAAAACTGCACCATAAGAAGAATGTATCAGAAAAGCTATTTGCAATCTCTAGATTAGTTGAGCGGGACTTCTTGGAAGCTAAATCCGAATTTGCACGGAAACATAATACTAGTGAGCTTAATGCTTCTTTGGATGCAGTTATCCTAGATTAACTAGATTCTTCGCTGATGTCTTTTTTTGAATTGAGATAATATCATCCCTACACAACACTTTACTTCTATGCAGGACTTGCTAAGTCAATTATCGACTAACCCTTTATTCAGCTTGGTGCTGATCTTGGTGGCTTTTCTCTTAATATTTTTGATCCTCAGAAGCTTGCTCAAAGTTGTGCTTTTTATCGTTGCTGTCTTTGCTTTGTATTTGGGCTATGATTATTTCCTGAAAGATGAATTTCCCATTCCAGCAATTCAAATACAACCTGAAACCATGAACGAACTTTCCGAAAAAATTGGAGATTTGATTCCTGAAAATTTTAATCTTAATTTGCTGGACTCCAACCACACTAGACCTAGTTCCAAGGATTGAATGAGAATGTTTGCTTTCTTAATTTTTAATATCTAGTGAAAGTCCCTTGGACGCTTTTTCTTGCCTGGAAACAGTTATTTCCGACTCAGCGAAAGGTTTCTTTTTTCTCTTTGCTAGCGGTGGTAGGGGTGGCTCTGGGAGTCAATGTGATGATTGTGGTTGTGGCCTTCATGAAGGGCTTTCAGCAGAAGTTTCGGGAAGATATTATTGATGCCCAAGGGCACGCTCGTGTCATTCCCTTGAGTCGTACAAAAGCTTGGCCTGCTTTACAGAAAGAGCTGTTGTCTGACCCGAAAGTTTTGGCTATTTCCCCCTACCTACAAGGACCCTTACTTGTTCAAAAAGGAGAGAACCATTCGGTTCCTCTTTCGATCGGAATAGATTTTTCTTCTGGGCCATCTGTTCTTCCTCTTGATAACTTCCTTGATAATGGGAAATTGACCATGGAAGCTCATGGTGCAGTGGATGTAACCCCAGTTCCTAAAAGTAAAAATCTGGATGATGATGTAGTTTTTATTAGTCAATATGTGGCC
Source organism: Opitutales bacterium (assembly GCA_038103695.1). Lineage (GTDB taxonomy): Bacteria > Verrucomicrobiota > Verrucomicrobiia > Opitutales > Seribacteraceae > Chordibacter. The sequence goes on along the minus strand of JAYNZN010000010.1, from coordinate 21,068 downwards.
AATCGACTGGGGGTTCGACCGGCTGCAATTTTACATATTGGCAACTCGGGTGAATTAAATGAAAAAGCTTTTGGTCTTGAGGTAATCGAACTAGCTCCGAATGTGCCATCCGCTGAGTGGAAACTATCCTACTTAGGTAAGGATAAATGGGTCTTAAAATCTTACGGCCTTGGCTTTGAGACCAACATGATAGAGAACGACGGCAGATTGGATGCGGGGCCGGGTACCCCAGTTTTCAAAATCCTGCCAAACTTTATTCCACCCCAGGTAGGCTCAGAGTATACATATCAAACTTTTCGTTCATCTACGATCGAGGTCTTTTCCCCCGCAATCATTGAAAAGTCACAAAATAACGAACTTCTGCCCCCCAAGGAGGTTAGGGTTGGAGGAATCTTTGAGGTTCCCTGGCAAGGTTTCCATGCAGAAGCAATGATCGGAACCTATCGTTTATTGGAGGACCTCAGAGTTGAGAAGGGAGTTTGTGATGGGATGTTCCTTAAATTTTCAAAGGAAATTGCAAACAATGAGAAACAATTACTTGCCTATTGCAAGGAGTTGGAATTGCCCCGTTCAGTCAATTGGGCCTTTGTTCCTTGGTTTGTTGAAAATGCATGGTTTTTCGATTTGTTAAAGTTTGAGGAATATCTGATGATTTTAATCATGGTTCCCATTGGGCTCGTAGCCGCTTTTGCCATAGCGATTGCATTAATGACGACAGTATTGCGAAAAATCAGAGAAATAGGGCTTCTCGTAGCCATGGGTGGTTCCCGAGCATCGGTTGGGTCAATTTTCTGTTTGCAAGGCTTTCTAATTGGGCTTCTTGGCTCGGTGCTGGGCTGTGCTCTGGCCCTCTTATTTATCTGTTACCGCGATGCAATCATGACTTTTATTGTTGTACGTATTGCTGGTGATGAGGGTAAAAGTGGAGTCGCTCAATTTTACGACTTTTACAGCTTAAGCGTGCCTTATCCTTGGGAGTCAGCGGAGAGTGCAAACACCTTTTTGACCTTTGGTTTATTTGCCATTCTGGTTTCCACTCTTGCCGGATTAATTCCTGCTTGGAGGGCGGCACGGATGAACCCTGCAGATGCACTTCGTAATGAGTAGTGCTGCTATATTGGAAGCACGTGGTCTCAGTAAGACTTTCCGTTTTGCTAATCAAAAATTACAGGTTTTGCAAAAAATTGATCTCTCATTGCCCATGGCTTCTTCTTTGAGTATACGAGGAGAGTCTGGGTGTGGGAAAACCACCTTGCTTAACTTATTGGCTCGCATTGAAACTGCAGATTCAGGCGAATTACTTTGGGGTGAGCAATGGATGCGCTGCGATCGCTCAGCTACTTCTGTTGAGGTGTCTGCCCGTGCATCTTTTCTTGGTGTGGTCTATCAAGCCTATTATCTTGTGCCGGAATTGGATGTTCTCGAAAATGTTCTTCTACCTGCGAGGATTCTAGGGAATGTTGCAAGTGCAATTTTGGACCGTGCCCATTCTCTTTTGGAGCAAATGGGCGTGGCTGACAAAGCTAGGCAAATTCCAGTTAAACTTTCAGGAGGAGAAAGGCAGCGAGTTGCAATTGCCCGTGCTTTGATTAACAGCCCCAAAGTACTTTTGGCGGATGAACCTACGGGTAACTTAGACGAGAAAACTGGAAATGAGGTGATGCAGCTTTTACTTCGTACATGCTCAGAGGAAAACGCTTCTTTGATTCTAGTAACTCATAATCCCTCTTTTGCTCAAGCGACTGATCGACAGCTTTTTCTCTCTGAGGGGCGTATCGAGGAAGCTTAAACTTTTATTTTCTTTTTTTATGAATAATTCCATCCAAAATCCTTTAAAATGCGGAGTGGCTGGAGTCGGTTATTTGGGAAAGCATCATGCCCGGCTCTACCATGCTCTTTCTGGTTCAGAGCTGGTAGGCATTTTTGAGCCTAACGATGAAGCAGCCGAGCAGATTTGTTCGGAGTATAATTGTAGGCGGTTTTCCTCAATCGATGAACTTGGAGAATCTTGTGATGCCGTATCTGTGGTCTGTCCAACCGATCTACACGCTGAGGTTGCCCTCGAATTGATTGAGCATGGATGCCATCTGCTTGTGGAAAAACCGCTTTGTGTTTCTTCCGAACAGGCTGAGGCTATTTTGCACAGTGCTCAGGAATCAAAAGTTCTTGTACAGGTTGGACATATTGAACACTACAATCCAGTTATGACTTTCCTGGAGGGAGCTGTTGAGAAACCTCGCTATTTAACCGTCGAACGGTTGGCCCCTTTTCAGCCTCGAGGTACAGAGGTGGGAGTGGTGCTGGACTTGATGATCCACGATATTGGAATTGCAATGGCTTTAGTCGATTCAACGATCGAAAAAGTTGACTCTATTGGTGTGCGGGTACTTTCGCCCACGGAGGATATTGCCAATGCCCGCCTTGTCTTTACCAATGGATGCGTGGCGAACCTGAGTGCCAGTCGGGTGAGTGAGAAAAAAGCCAGGGAGATACGTGTCTTTCAGGACACGGGCTATTTGTCCTTAGACTTTATGAACCAAAAAGGTCATTTGATTAAAAAATCGGGTCCCTCCTTGGAGCGGCATGAAGTTCCAGTGGAACAGGGGGAGCCCTTAGCTCTTGAGTTGGAATCATTTCTTAGCTGTGTGAGGGAAACAACCACACCCAAAACCGATGGTAGTTTTGGCAAGTCTGCTCTTGAGGTGGCTCTTAACATCACTCGTGAGATTCAATCCAGTTGGAACGATTGAACCATTCCAATGAGTTTCTAGAAGTGTCGGGCACTGTCGACCTGTTGGTGGTTGCAGGCGAAGCCTCAGGTGATGAGCATTCCGCTCGTGCTGTTATTGACTTAAAAGCCAGAAATCAAAATTTAAAAATCTGTGCCTTGGCTGGAGAGAAAGTTAGACAAGCGGGTGCTGATCTCCTATTTCCTTTGGCGAATTATGGAGTGGTCGGTTTATTTGAGGTTTTAAGAAATTATAATTTTTTCCGAGATATTTTTGAAAAAACAGTTTCATGGATTGCTAAGTTTCGCCCGAGATGTGTTCTTCTAGTAGATTATCCAGGATTTAATCTTCGGCTTGCCCGTGCCCTTAAGGATCGTGGTATTTCACAAAAAGGGGGAGGAGATGTGGTGGTCCTGCAATATATCAGTCCACAACTTTGGGCGTGGAAGCCAAAGCGTCGATTTTCCATGGCTGAGACTCTGGACGGGTTGGGGGTTATTTTTCCTTTTGAGACCCAATACTATGAGGATGTTTCCTTACCGGTAACTTTTGTTGGTCATCCTTTTTCTGATCCTTCTTACATCTCTCCCGTGCAATTTGATCCCAATGGTGATCTTCTTTTACTTCCGGGTAGTCGTATACAACCTGTTGGCCGAATATTACCTGTTTTCTTTGATGCTCTGGAAGAATTGATAAGCCAGGGTTTTGAATGTTCAGCGGTCCTGCCAATTTCAGATTCCAAGATTCGGCAACTAGCGGAGGGTCTTTTAGCCCAGCGCTCCAAGGTATCCAAAATCGTTCGGCTTGTGGATAGGCCTAATGGACTATCTGCCCGTGTTGCCTTGATGAGCTCGGGTACCATGTCGCTTGCCTGTGCCTGGTCTGGCATACCAGGTGTCATCGCTTATCGGGCTCATCCATTGACCTATATCATTGGCAAAATGTTGGTGAAGGTCCCTTATCTTGGAATGGCCAATCTTTTACTAACGGATGATCCGCCCAATCCTGAATATTTACAAGGCCAAGCGACTGGTCTTAGGCTTGCTGAAGAGGTGAAACAGATTTTACAAGAAGAAGAGCTTGGACGGCGTGCCGCTATAGCTGCAGGCAGACTCCATAATATGCTCGCCCAACCGCATGAACGCAGAGTGGTGGATTGGTTAGTTCAGGAAGGTAAGCTTGGTTGAGCCCGCATTTGTTCCCATAATCGCAAGGCTCGTTTAGCAAGGGCAACTCGACACTTTTCCACCTCAGCTAGTCTTGACTGAAGGTTCTCGTTGGCGATGGCGGATACATCATCCATGTTGTAGAGGTAGACATTGTCGATCCTAGCTGCGTTTTCATCCACATTTCTTGGGACTGATGCATCGATTAAAAAGAGTGGTTTAGAGGGGCGCTTTTTCATCGAATGAACGATTTGTTCCTGAGTGAGTAAGGCCTGACTACTGGCGGTTGATGCGAGCACCACATCAAAAAGGTGAAGAGATTCATGAAATTTGGAATACGCTAATGTGAATCCATCAAATTTTTGAGCCAGTTCATCTGGTTTTCTGCGACTAAGGGGGCACCAGTCAAAAGTACGTCCTGTCACGGTGATTGCTTCGGAACCCCTCGATTTAAAGGCTTCCAATGCACTTTCAGCAACCTCTCCGGCACCTACTACTAACAGCCTGCATTTATCCACTTGTCCAAAAATACGCCGAGCCAATTCGCAAAGTACATTACCAAGATTTACTTGTCCCTTTGAGATACCCGTGTTTGTGCGTGCCCATTTGGCCGCCTGAAAACTTTTTTGGAATAAGCGATTGAGGGCCTTTCCAGTGGCACCTCGTTCGCACGCTTCATCATATGCTTTTTTTAACTGTCCAAGAATTTCAGTCTCTCCCACCATTTGAGAATCAATCCCCGATGCGACCTCGAAGAGATGCCTAACCACTTCAGCTCCGGTTCTTTGATAAGTTTTTTTAGCCAAAAATTTTGGGTCAAGCTCGCGGAAATGAGCAAAATAATCGAGCAAGGAATCAAATTGAAAAGATGAATCTGCTGCACCATAGATTTCTGTGCGGTTGCAGGTATTGAGCACAAGACATTCCTGTATTCCGGATAAGGCATTTAATCCTTGGTAGAAAGAATCTATCGAATTGTTTGGTAGTGCGATGGATTCTCGTTCATTCAAATTTGCCACCTGGTGAGATGTACCTAGGAGAAAGAGTGAACTTTCAGTCTGTTTGCTCATTGAATAAGGTGAGCCAGTGGAGGAAGACTAGGATTATGAAAAGCCTGCTTTTTCACTTTTGAGCTAACAATTGATAAAGAGAGTAGGGCAAGGGCAAATAGGCCAATTGCCCATTTAGCAAAACGCGAACCATACAAGCGGTTGCTCAGTCGCATGCCTAAAAGAAATAAGTAGCCAATCCATAGGGCGGTGGAAACTGTAAGCTTAGCCCCACTTACAAATTCTGGGTGGCGTGTCCAATGCATTGCTCCAACCACCATCGAGAGCGATAGAAAGGCCACCCCTACTGCGAGCAGGCGCATAGCTGCTACCTCTAAGTCCTGGATAGGAGGAAGGTAAGGTCCTAGAAATCCAGGTTTTCTGGAGAGCAGTGCCTGCCTTTGGGAAAGGTACATTAGGCTGACTACTGCCAAGAGACAAAAAAGCCCATAACTAAAAATGGCTATCGATGCATGAAGTTCGATCCATGGGTCCTTAAAGAGACGCACATATCCACTTGCAGTCCAATAGGGAGTATCCCAATGCTTTAACCCTAATGAAAGCGTACCAAGGAGGAGGGATACACCTGCACAAAATGTACCTAAAAGATTAATCCTGCATAGTAAGCGGAGAAGTAAAAAAGCGACAATCAAGGACCAGATGATAAACTGAGCTCTTTCCATTCCATTACCTAGTGGACATCCATGCACTTCCAGTCCACGAAAATAAAGTGCCCTCGTTTGCAGGAAAATCCCTGCCAAAATCAGAATAAATGGGCTTTCCCGAAAAAGAGGCGAAAAACTATGTCTCGTTTTAACCATACCCAAGACAAACGATGCTCCATAACAGGTAGTTGCAAGCCACAATAAGTCTCTTACATCATTTATATTCATAGGGAAGGGCCAATTAACTCAGAGACTCTATACCTATCGAAACTCTAAGTAAGTTTCGATGATAAAGTCAGTGAAAAAAAGCTAGGCAGTTGCGTGCACCGGTGAGGAACCAAAGTATTTACGCATCGATGCACAATCAGTTCCTTCACAATTAACACAGCAAGGACGAATAGATGAGGTGAATCCTTCGTTCATGTGCTCAATTACGAGCCTGGCACATAAATCGATAAACTTTTCCTCCATATTAAAACAGTCCACCCGGGCAAAGTGATCAACCACTTCATCAGCATAGCCTCGGAATTCAATATCAATTTCGTCAAGTGTCTCAATATGGTCTGTGGTAAAGGCAATCGGTACCATAAGGATCGCTTTCTGTTTGGTTTCAGCAATCACATCTGGAGTGGAAGGGGAAAGCCATTTTGTTCTTTGTGGTCCTACTTTACTTTGCCAGGCCAAGGCACCTTCATGGTGCATTCCACTATCTTGCAAAACTTTTTCGATTCTGTTTACGGAGCTTTGTATCTCTTCGTTATATTTATCACCTTTTTCAAGGCAGTAGGATTCGGGAAGGCTGTGAGCAGAGTAGATAATGCGAATATCTTCGTCTTTTAGATCATGTTCTGTTTTCATCTCCTCAAATTTTCTTTGGATGAGCATAGCCCAAAGTTCAGAGTAATCCGCACGATCCCACCACTGGTCAATCACTGATATTTTATCTTGGTAATCGGTCTTGTCTTGTTTGTCCAACCATCGATATGCATCGCAAAAAGAGGATCCACTTGTACAACAACTATGCTGTGGATATTGAGAAAAAAGGATAATCTTCTCGGCTTCTTTGTATTTTTTTATCATCTCTCCTGGTCGGGGGGAGCAATAACGGAAACCGGACACACAAACATGGGGTGCAGATTCTGGATTCAGGTGATCAAGTTTTTCGGCGATGCCCACACATTGGCTTTCCATGATGGCCTTGGTTGGTGAGTATTGACCGATTTCTTCATAGCGCTCTTGAATCTTAGGCGTTCTCCGCCAAGCAATGAAACGTCCAAGGATTTTTTGAAAGGGTAACTTTAAGAGTTCGCGGTCTTGGAAAAGCTCCTTCAGGTAGGGGTGTATTTCCTCCTTGTTTTGGGGGCCACCCATATTTAGAAGGATGACAAGGGTTTTAACAGGATGATCGGATTTGTTGGAATTCATAGTGATTTATACAATCTTAAAACAAATTCTTTTTATCAGTCTATGGTGCTTGAGGCAATCTTTCCAAATGAAATGATTAGGAAAAAATTAAGCCGCATGTGCCTCCAAGCAGTTTGGAAGGGAGACCCCGCAAAGATGGGCACCTGAGAAAGATAATCCTGTATTTAGCTTTTCCAAGTTGGATGCGGCTGATTGACGAAGGGCCATTTTAGAGTCAGGTAAGGGAATGGCCTTTGGCCAATGTACAATTTTTTTAAAACAGGGACTTCCCTGCGTTCCCAAAAGTACCTTGTGTTCTTTAGAGACAAGGGAATGAATTTGGGACTCTTCTAAATTTGCAAGTTCAGGCTGGCGCTCACCGCCTACAAATGTGGTAAGCAGAGCATGGTTGCGGGGGGCCCGGTTCGAAAAAAGAGTACTGGAAAATAAAGTACCAAGAATGTTTCTTTTTTCCACTTCCGGAACCAAAAATCCAAAGCCGTCAAGGGGATGCTCGATTTTTGCCTTCTCATAACCATGAAAAACCAATGCTAATGGGAAATGGGTGGATTTTGCTAAATCGCTTAATGATTCACGTCCTTGGAGACCGATCCATTCTATTTTGTGAATTTGAGGGGCTGGTACTGTACAAATTACCTGGTCAAAAACATTGTCCTGCTCAGTTCCTGAATCTACCTTTGTGGTTACCTGCCATTTTTCCTGAATGCGTTGGATTCTAATCACTCGGGTATTGAGATGGATGGAACCTTGGGGCAATTTTTGGGTGATTTGATCGGGTAATTCCTGCATCCCATTAGGAAAGGAAATCAATCGACTCTTGGGTAAGCGATTGGGATCTTGTTTGGATTTGAACATTGCTTTAAACAAGGACCCATGAGCTTGTTCGAGTTCCTGCAGGGCAGGGAAGGCTTGTTTGAGGGAAAGACTCTCAGGTTTAGCCGCATAAACGCCGGAAAGGAACGGGTTGCCTGCATATGCAAGAGCTTCTTTTCCCAACCTTCGGGAAATGAAATCGGCCACGCTTTCATCTATATTTTTACCTCGCAGAACAAAAGGTTCGAGAAGGATACGAAACTTGCCAAGTGGGGAGAGGAAAGAACTGCATAAAAATGAACGAAAGCTTTGGGGTAAAGATACTAATTTCCCACCTCGCACGATAAAGCGAAGGCTGGCCTTTGGGTTGGCATCTATGGCCTTTTCGAGAATACCCATTTCATCGAGTAACTGAGAAACTTTGCGACTACGAAGACTGAGCGTGTTGGCTCCATAATCGAGCTGGTATCCATCAATTCTTCTCGATTGTAAGACCCCGCCGGTTTCGGAAGAGGTTTCCAAAAGGGTAATTTTTTCTCCTTTTTTGTAAGAGTGCCATGCATGTACCAATCCAGTCAGTCCACCACCAATTATGCAGGTATCCGTCATCTAGAAGATAAAATACTGGATTAGGCTTGGCAGCCTAGGAATGTGCATGAAAATATATGGAGCCATGGATGAAATCAAAAGTTGTTTGGATGTAATTACAAACCCGAAGGATGCCAAACCGGATAAATTTAGGCAAACCTTGGCCAAATTGGATTTATTGGTAGGCGAGCATAAGCAGTCCTTACATCCAAGGTTAAGGCATTTTTTGGAAAATCGAAGTTATCAAAAAGCAGTGGTTTGGCTAGCAGGAGAAACTCCTGAAAAAGGAAGCTGTGGTGGATGAGCAGGAAAGACAAGCTAGCTAAAAAAATCTCCACGGTTCCAGTGAAAGAATTTGGGAGCAATCCCTTTGGCTCTCTCAATGGGAGTGGTTTGCCCGAAGCTCTTCCTGAGCCCAAACATGATATTAAAGTCTCTGTGAAAGTGAAGGAGTCGCAATGGGGCAAGGGCGAGCGATTGGAAATTCGTCGAGAAAAAACTGGGCGTGGAGGAAAAACAGTAACAACGATACGAGGGATTCCTCCAGGTTTGGGGAAAGAAAAGAAGGAAAAACTTTTGAAACGAATGAAGAATACCCTTGGGACTGGTGGTACTTGGTCAGGACTGGATATGGAACTTCAGGGGGACAAGAGAGCAGAAGTCGTTGAGTGGCTCAAAGCAATGGGCTTTCGACCGGTACTTGCAGGTGGTTGAGCTATCTTTCAGACACTGTGAAGACTCGTTATCAATCAAAAAAAAGAACCAAGGATATTTTCCTTGGTTCTTTTGAAAAGAAGCGGCAGGTTAGCCGCACAAATTAATTTAGCTCGCAGACTGTTTTTCTTCTTCTCTCTGAACAGATTGGGCATCTTGCTTGGTTTTCTCTTTAAAGTCATGGTCTTCGAGAGGTTCTTGGTTCATGACATCTTGAATATCCTGTTCCCATTCGTTCTTGGCCTTGCGAAATTCATTAACTCCTTTGCCCAGTGAGCGAAAGAGTTCGGGGACTTTTTTGGCTCCAAAAAGCAAAAGAACGATCAAGAAGATCAAAATAATTTCTCCACCGCCAAAGTTTCCAATGAAGGCGAGGGCAGGTGTGATAGTTGTTGTCATAATTAAAAAGGTAGTTCGGTGGTTTGTTCAGAGCAACTGTTTTGTCTGCAGATTTAGCAAAACAAATTTACAGACCCAATTGGCGAAGAGCTTCAGGTTTTGGTTTATTGACTGAACTTTGGTCTGCTTCGAAGAACCCATGAAGCTGGCGGATGCGGGTAGGGTGTCGCATCTTACGTAAGGCTTTTGCCTCAATCTGACGAATCCTCTCACGGGTTACCTTGAACTGTCGTCCAACTTCTTCAAGTGTTCGACTATATCCATCTTTAAGTCCAAAACGCAGGGAAAGCACATTACGCTCTCTTTCTGTAAGTGAATCCAATACATCAAGAATTTTCTCACGAAGTAAAGAATAGGCAGTCATATCGTATGGGTTTTCGGCACCCTTATCCTCAATGAAGTCCCCAAAGCTGGTATCATCTCCATCTCCTACTGGACTTTGCAGGGAAATCGGTTGTTGGGCCATCTTCATGATCCCTTGGACTTTGTCTAATGCGAGTCCCATTTCATTTGCCACTTCTTCCGGTGTCGGTTCATGACCGAGTTCCTGAAGCAGTTGTTTTTGAACCTGCATAACCTTGTTCAGGGTTTCAATCATGTGGACCGGTATACGGATAGTCCTTGCCTGATCTGCAATCGAACGAGTGATAGCTTGACGAATCCACCAAGTTGCATAGGTGGAAAATTTGTAACCCCTGCGGTATTCAAATTTTTCAACTGCTTTCATGAGACCCATATTGCCTTCCTGAATCAAATCTAGGAAAGATAAGCCACGGTTGGTGTATTTCTTAGCAATCGAGATAACAAGGCGTAAATTAGCTTCAACCATTTCAGTTTTAGCTTTGTGGGCTTCACGCATGGAAAAGCGAATATCTTTAACTAATTGGATTAGTTCAGCTGGTTCCATGTGAAACTTTTCCCGAGCAAGTTCTAGTTCATTTTTAATCCTATCCAGTTTAATTCCTTTGCGCTTGAGTTTAGCTAGATCTTTCTTTCCAAGTTCCAGGTTATGCACATTTCGGGTGATTGCCTTAAGTTCAGGACCGAGTTCCTGTAAGTAATCTTCGAAAACTTTTAATTTCAAACAGCACTTTTTAAAAATAGGAGCCAATTCACCTTCATACTTTTTGAAGCGGCCAATTGCCCGTTTCTTTTGAGTATCATTGGGCCCATTAAGAAAGCTATCCCATGCGTTGTCTAGTTTCTTACTTAAAATCTGCAAGGCATCTACCTGCTTGGCCAATGATTTAAAATATCCTTCCCGGCTATCAATTTTCTTATCCAAAACAACACGGTCAAAGCGTTCTTCACGATCAAGGAGTTTTTGGGCAGTTTCTAAATGAAAACGAGCGGTAAGTGAAACGCCGTACAACTTTTTAAGAGCGGCAATCTCTGCGGTTTCGATGCGCTTTGAAATCTCTACTTCCTCTTCCCGTGAAAGCAATGGAACTTGTCCCATTTGCTTCAAATACATTCTGACAGGATCATCCAGCATATCGCTATTGTTGGTCCTAGCAGTTTCCTCTTCATTCTCTTCTTTCTTTTTCTTGAATTTTTCAACTTCCGTAGAATCAAGGAGCTTAATTTCAAGATTGTTGAAAATGGAAATCACATTTTGGAGTTCCTCCGGATCGGTAGCGATTTCAGGGAGAGATTTATCAATATCCTTGTAAGTTAAATAACCCTGTTCCCTGGAAAGGTGAATAAGAGTGCGTACCTTTTCTGTAATTTCATTCTTAAGGGCATGAGGTTCAGCAGTTTTACTTACTTTTTGGGCAGCTTCTTTGGCTGTGGTCTTGGAAACTTTGCTAATTTTTGCAGGCTGCTTTGGAGGAGCTTTTGCACTTACTGACTTAGCTTTTTTTGCTGGTGTTCTAGGTGTCGTAGACTTACTTGAGGCGGTGTTCGCCTTGGAGGTTTTTTTCCCTGTCACTTTTTTAGCTACTGTATTTGCTTTTTTTGCGGGAGCCGATGCTTTAACTGGAGCTTTTTTTGCTTTGCCAGATGGACTCGCTTTGGAGGTAGGCTTGCCTTTTGCTGGTGATAGCTTGGGTTTGGCGTTAGTGGAAGGTTTTGTGGCTTTCTTAGTAGATGGCATTTATCAGGATTTTGGAGGCTAAATTGAAATATTGAGGGTAGGAGGTGCTTTACGTTGAGACCGAAGTTCGCGTAGGTCTTTACTCAAATTTTGAAGTTCCTCAGGACTATCTTCTGAATTTCTGAGTTTTGTGAAAATTTTGTCTTCTTCAGATTTGATATGTCTGAGAAAGAGAACGGATAGGCATTGCCTTGCCAAACGAAGTAAAACCCCTGGTTCAGTATCATCAGGTTCTTGCATGAGCAAACGATGATAAGTAGTTCTTTCACTATCATCTTCCAATAATTCTTCAATTTGAGAATGAGTAAGAGATGAGGATTCTGCTTGGGTTTCAGAAAGAACTTTTGCCAGAATTCTTCCGGCAATTGGACGCAAGTCAACCCACGACATGTCAAGCGTGTTGGCAAGAGGACTAGCGATGCGGTCGTCATGCAAAAGGACAAACAATAGATCTTCTTCCACACTTGTCAAACGATCTGAGCTTTCCGAGGAAATCTTTTGGGAGGAACTGTTTCCAATATCTCTGTATTTGGGTTGTTTATTTCTTTGATGTTTTGAAAAATCGCTCTTGAGGATATCAATGGGTATCGAAATCAGACGGGATAGTTGTTGCAGGTAACCTTCAAGGGCAACTCGGGAGTCTACTTCAGACAAAGCAGTAAATATCCACTGTGCTAGTGAATCTTTTTGCTTTGGAGTTGAAGAAGCTCCATTAGGTAGTTTTTTACGAACTGTAAATTCTAACATTGGCGTGGCTTGATCCAATATGGTTTGCATATTTTCAACACCATTGGGGGATTGAAGTATTTGGTCTGGGTCAGACCCCAAAGGTAGTTCTGCAAATTTGGCATCAAGGCCAGCAGCAATGAATAGCGAGACATAGGAAAGTGCAGCTTTTTGACCAGCGGTGTCCCCATCAAGTAAGCATATAACACCTTTCGGGTGTGAGCGGTAAAGCAGGTTGGCCTGACTGTCTTTAAATGCTGTGCCTTGGGGAGCGACTGCAGTTTGAAAGCCCATGCTCCAGCAACGAATTGCATCCAGTTGGCCTTCAACCAATAAAAAGTCCTGATCGTCGGAAATTTTCTTATTCGCAAGATGAAGGTTGAAGAGTAGATTTCCTTTTTCAAAAATTGCGGTTTCTGGAGAGTTTACATACTTGGGTGATTTTCTTTCTCCCCATTCAGGAGTTTGTTCTAGCTTGCGACCAGTAAAGGCACATATTCTTCCTAATTTATCATGTATCGGAATCATTAAGCGTCCTGAAAATAAACATCCTGCCAAGCTGCCATTTTTGCTTTGGTGAAATAATCCAGATTTGATCAATATGGATTCAGTAAAGTTTTTCCCGATTAAGAATTTGCTTAATGCAAACCGATCGGTTGGAGCATAGCCAATTTGAAATTCCTTAGCCGTATCCATCGAGAAATTTCTTTCTTCCGTCCAATATTTTCTCGTTTTCCTTGATTCATCAGAAGAATCTTCGAAGCGTTCTTGAAACCACTTTGTGGCAAGGATATGGATGTCATGAAGTTCGCTTCTGAGAGAGCGCGAAGGAGAGGGGCCTTTCGAATAGTTCCCATCTTTGGCATATTTAAGGGGTATATTAAATCTCTGGGAAAGGAGTTCAAGGGCTTCAGGGAATTCGAGGTTTTCGATCTTTTGTATAAAAGAAATGGCATCACCTCCCTCACCAGAACTGAAGCATTTAAAGAAGCCTTTATCGGGGTGAACATAGAAGGAGGGTGATTTTTCCTGACTGAAGGGACTTAACCCTACCCAGCTTGAGCCACTTTTTTTCAGCTGAACATAAGGACTGATAACCTCATATATATCGAGCCTGTTTTTTAGTTCGCTAACAAAGCCATCTACGAGTCTAGGCATGGTCTAAATACTAACGAACAAATGGCCAGTTAAGGAAGCTGTTCGATTTTAATCAGCTCAACTTTTGCTTGCTGTGCTATTGAACTTTCAGGTAGTGCCTTTTCGAGTACTTTCTGGTAAAGAATAGATGCAGTGACCGGCATTTTTTCAACAACATGATAGCGGCGTGCAAGTTCCCATAGAATATCAACTGAGTCGGGAAAGAGTTCCCTTGTTTTTTCTAGTTCCTGAAGGTATCGGTCGGAGGCAAGGGTTTCACGGGCAATTCGCAAATACTCCAACCTGGTATCGACATTCATGGGATCATGTCTGATTGCCTCCAGGATAGTCATTTCTGCAGCATCTATTTCTCCAAGTTGAAAATGGGCCTGGGAGCAAAGTACCCATGCAGAAGGATTTTTAGGCTCGCTCTTTAAAACATCCCGAGCATGAACCAATGCAAGCGTGTGCCGACCTTGTGAAAAAGCAGTGAGGCCTAAGTCAAGAGGTGATTCTATTGCCCCTTCAGTCTCTTTGACATTCTCAAGAGGAGAAGCAAATGCATCCGCTAAACTCATAGTTGTATCAGAAGAGCTCTCAAAGGAAGTGGAGATATTTTTTTCAATGGAGCTTTCATTCTCAAAGTTTTGACGATCATAATCTAAAGTAAAAGTAGCCGACAATTTTGCCCCCCTTGAAGTAACCGCTGGCGAAGGCAATTTCTTCGGAGTCAGGTTTCCCGCGAGTAAACCAGAGGCAAGTTCCGTGATAGTGCTATTGCGAGAATCTATTCCCCGGGCAATTAAGTCTCCCAGTCTCCTTCTTTTAATAAGGTTGGCACAGTAAGAAGATAAGTCTGTTTTTTCCAGGTAGCCAGAATGACGCTTTTCAATAGCTAAAATCATTATTTCCGCATCCGACTCTTTTCCTTGTGCTATGGCAACTTGTAATAAACCCAAAAGAGGTTTGGGGGAGATTTCATCATCTCTTCTCATGGACTCTTCAAACCAATGCTTTGCTTGGGGTAGCAATTTCTTTGATAAAAATAGGTTCCCCATGAGTTGACAGTCGTCAGAACTGGCATCCTCGCTTGCTTTGAAAAATGCGTTGATCGATTCTGTGGTGTTCCCCTTTTTAGCTAGTAGACGGGCGTAGCGTAGTTGACTATCAGGGTCATCAACGCCGCTGGATAAGTATTGCTCAAAACGTTGGATCGCTGCCTCCTCGTCTTTAGAAAGGTAGTGTGCTTGTGCTGCCTCCTTGGCTAAATTTGAGGGTGCACCTTTTGCGAGTGCCTCTTCGAACCTGAAGGCGGCTAAAGAAAATTCTTTTTCTTCCATCAGGGTTCTTCCCAGTTGAACGAAAACTTCGATTGAATCAGGGTGGCTCTCTGCAAGTGATCTTAGAATAGTAAGAGCTTCACTCGTATTCCCTTCAATTCTTTTTGAGATTGCGGATGTGAGGTCGAGGGGAGGGCGTGTGCTAGGATTCTCCTTATCTTTTTTTTCTTCGATTGGATCGGGATACTCTGAACTACATGCAATCATGGCAAGCAAGGTTGACCCGATTGCTAAGAATGATAACCATAAACGGAATATCGACATGCTTCGTTTTTTTCACAGTACATGGAAACGTCAAGCCATGGTCTGCTTGATTGCCCAATCTTTTTTTCTTTTTTCTTTCGGAGAGGGGAAGTCTTCGGCTCAGAATCGACTATTTTTAGAAAAGGAAAATTTGTCTGAACAAGGTGCTTCTACTGTGGTTTACCGCCTTGCGGGAGTGAACTTAAAAGATGCCTGTACACAATCAATTGCCCGAGCCGTGGAAAAAATTGAAAAGAAGCAAGGATGGAAATTATATCCATCTGAAATCAAAAAAGTGGCGATTGTTTTAGATATTTCAAGTGCTCCGGGTATTAAGGTGCGTCCCGTGGTTCTTGAGTCATTAATCAAATTTTTAAAATTTCGATTCTATACAAACAAGGATATCCAAATTGTAACTACGCAAAGTAGTCCTTTTATGTTATCCAATCAATTTGGATACCCTCGGCTATCTGGGTTTGAAATTCTTCATCCTGACATAAGTGGCTACTATAACCAGTCATGGTTTTATGAAAGTTCAATGCCGGCCAGTAAAATTGATCGTGCAAAGTTATTTAACCAATATCCCCTTAACCCCGATCAAAGACTGGTTGAGGAAAGAAAAAGTTTCTTACCCTCATGTTTATTTGACGAAAATGTTTTTTGGATCAATCTTGCCGTTGCGAGAGATCACCAATTTTTGGGAATAGATGGTGTCGTGAGCAACCTGACTCTTAAAGCTTGCTCAAACACAGAACGCTTTGAGAGGGACGGAACGATTGGTTCGGCGACTGCAGTTGAAATCTTGTCTATTCCAGAGTATTGGGAGAAAAGATTATTTAGTATTCTTGATCTGGCATCCTTTCAGGTGGCTGGGGGTCCAGGTTTTGATGCCGAGTTTATTTTTGGGGAGGATGTTTTACTGATCGGAGAAAATCCGTTTGCAATAGATTATTTCGGCATAGACTACCTAACCAATAAAAGAAAGTCTTTGGGACTGCTGGACAGGTGCAAAAATGAGCCTCTAATCTTTAAGTTTGCTCAGGAAGTTGGAGTAATGAACACCCGAGATATAGTACTCAGAGATATATAACGAAAGAGATAGTAATCTGAATTAAAAGATTTTTAAGACTACCTTCTGCAATCATTCATGACGCGAAGCCAAATCTCTCTCAAGTCATGCATCCTTACATCTGATTCAATTAAATACTCATTATAAATCTTTTCATTATGATGAGAAAACAAGCGGTTGATACGCATAGATTCATTGATCGCTGCATGGGCCCTTTTAAGGTGACTTAAAGCCAGTAAATAATCCCCAAGATCAAGACAACTAGTTGCAAGGAATGATTGCTTCTCTGCCTCGGATAAACTGGCAGAATAGCTCCAAGCCAATTTGGGGTCTGTACTCTTTTTGTTATGGAGCATTAAGTGTTCCCAGGAAGATCTCAAAAAAGCAAATAAGGCTGAAGAGGAAATGTATACTGGGTGCTTATGAACAGTGTACGGTTCGATTTTGGGAAATTCATCGAGAGGCACCGGGCGAATGTCTTTGATTTGGTCTTCGTCTAGCTCAATGTCTTCCAAGTATGTCCAGTCTTCTTTGACCCACCCCATTAGTTTGGAGGTAGCCTCAAGGCGGTCTATTTCATCTCTGCATTTGTTGTAAGAAGTAATAAATCTTGAAATTTCACTGTCTGAGTTCCGCAGATAAATCTGCCAGTCCGCTTCATTCCATGCAGTACTTTCGGGTTCTTCCCAATCACCATCTTGGTTGTTGTCGAAATCGTATTGGCTCATAGGATAAGGGTCAGGTAGAAGGCATTAATTTAACTTCACTGTAATGGCTAATTTGGTCAATTGGATTTTTGAAATTATTTTGAACATTCTAAATCTGTTTGTGACGCACAACACAGAGAGCAGATCAACTATGGAATACCTTTAGAGAAAACTTACCATTGGAGATATCTGAGAGCAAACGGCTCATTAGCCTGCATTTGCACAAATTTTAGCCAACCCACCTAGTTCGGCGAATGAATAACTTTATCTAGCAAACTTAATCAACCTGATCGACCTCAAGCGGGAACCTTAGCTGACCATTATTTCTAGAGATCATTCGTAAAATTGCTTGCAATCCTTTTTCTGCAAGGAAATCAGGCTCAATCCCAAGCTCCATAGCGGTTTGCTCAAGTGAAAGAGGCGAAGAAAGAGAGTCTGTTTTCGGTGCAGGATTCATCGAAGTTTCACTTGTCTTATCTTGGTCATTTGAGTCCACTGTTTCTTGGATGCGGTTGGAAGTAGCTTTCATGAGAGTGGGTGATAAAGGATTGAGATTTGAGGGAATGGGCTGAACACTGGATTGGACTGAAGAATCTGATGAAGCATGGGGGGATAAATTCGCACTCTCACTATCAACAGAGGGCAAATCTAAATCCTCAATAAGAGAGTGAACAGGAGAATCTAATGCTTTGTCAAATAACTCTTGAGGACTTGTTTCAGAGGAGTGCGAACGATTCAGTTTGTTACCGAGTTCTTCAAGGTATTCCTCTTGCTCAATCGCAGTAAGGCGCTCTTTGGCAATGTCTAATTTCTCATCAATTTTGGACATCTCAGATTGAAGTTCAGCACTAGGAGCATCCACGAGTTCAGAAGATTCGCTGAATCCATCCTGTAATGCAGAAATCCTCTGTTCTAAAGCTGTTTTCTGAGCCATAACCTCATCAATCAGAGTTTGGGTCTCATCTCTTTTTTGGGCTATCTGCAATTTGTTGTTAAACTCTTCACGTTGTTTTGTAAGCTCGTCTATAGCCCACTTTAAAGAACTAGCTTTTGTAGATGACATAATAAATAACTAGTAACGAATATCTTATTTGTCCACTTTTTGTTGTAATGTTTGCAATAAATTAAATCTCAAAAGAAATCCATGTTTAGATTGAGAAATATCAGCAAAGCAAATTTTTCTATCATAATAAACATCAGATATAACTCATGGGGCTTTCTGCGGATCAATTTTACACTCCATTATCTGCTCGAAAGAAATTTTTCCTGCTATCAAGTTTTATAAGTACATTGGTTTGATCTACTCATTTAAGTTGATATAAATTTTCCCTCCATTTAATCTAAATATTTAAGGTAGTGGCAATTGAGAAAATAGTAGTGGTCGACGATGAGTTGATGATCAGAAAATCCCTTGAGACACAACTCAGGAATAAACGCTACTCGGTTGCATCCGCTAGCAATTTGAAAGGAGCCCGCAAAATCCTTGGCAGAGACTCATTCGATTTGGTTTTTTTGGATCTCAGATTACCTGATGGGGAAGGCACGGATTTATTGGAAGAAATAGTTGCTAAACCTGATGGTCCCATGGTCGTGATGATGACAGGTTATGGATCCGTGGAGTCTGCAGTTACCTGTATGCAAATGGGTGCCTTTGACTATGTAGTAAAACCATTCTCCTTCGATCAAATCGAAGTCGTGGTCGATAAAGTTGCCTCTTTTGACAAAATGCGAAGGGTAACCAAATATTATGTCGAAGAGAGTGACTCTAGATCCTCTGATATAGTGGGTCTTAGCGAACCTATTGAAGGACTCAAGAATCTAGTCAACAAGGTAGCGAAAACAGAAGCCACGGTTCTTATCACTGGAGAAAATGGAACTGGTAAAGAACTTGTGGCTCGTGAGCTTTACAGAAACAGTATGCTGGCGAAACAGCCTTACATTAGAGTCAACTGTGCTGCTATTTCTGAAACTCTTATGGAAAGTGAATTTTTTGGGCATGAGAAAGGTGCTTTTACTGGTGCTACTGAGAGGAGGGAGGGGCGTTTTGAATTGGCGGATGGTGGAACAATCCTCTTGGATGAGATCAGTGAGATTGCCCCTTCCTTGCAGGCCAAACTCCTTAGAGTCCTGCAAGAAAAAGAATTTGAAAGAGTCGGAGGTAACAAAACAATCGAAGTAAGGGTTAGAGTTTTAGCGACTACTAATCGAAACTTACTGAGAGAAGTTGAAGAAGGTAATTTTCGAGAAGATTTATACTACCGGTTAAATGTATTTCCCATTTCAGTACCTCCCTTGCGTGATCGAGGGAATGATATCCTCTTATTAGCTAATACTTTTTTAGACCGTCATGCCAAGAGGCACGGAGTTCATGAAATTTCTTTTTCAAAAAGTTGTGAAAAGGCAATCCTCCAACATGAGTGGCCCGGTAATGTGAGAGAATTGGAAAATGCCGTTGAAAGAGCAGTAATCTTAGCAGAGCCTAGCAAAAAAATTGAGCATGATTTACTTGGCATTCCCAAATCAGGAAAAAGTAAACAAGCCACCAGCAAGGCAAAGAAAGCGACCTAAGTAAATCGAACTCTGCTATTCTTCAAACAGAAGATTTGCCATAGATGGGTCTTCGGACAGATCAATGATTTGTTCAGGATTAAATGGTTTACCCTTTTTGAGGGTGAACGAAACCAATATTCCTCGATCAAACTCAGCCTCTTCCCATAAGTTACCATCCTCATCCCACTTTGAAATCGTTCCCTGGTATTTACCCTTCCTGAATCGTAGCACAGCCTCTTTTTTCCCCTGATCGTCCAGTGCGGTGATAGTTCCTGTATACAATTCTTCAGTCTCACGAATCCAAACCATCCCTCCACGTTTAGGGTCTCCAGCAAAGCTTTTGTAAAATTCTGCTCCCGTTCCCTCCCACTCTTTAAGTTCCAGGGAGGCGAGTGATTGCCCAGTTTGGATTACGCCCTCATCTTTAAATCGACCAAAATCTTCCATCCCATTTTGAAAATATCTCTGCGAATAAACAATACCTTTCGTTGACCAAACATAGAAATATCCATGCTTTAATCCATCACGGTATTGCTGTTTAGATTTGAGGTTGCCATTATCATGCCACTCATAGAAGTCCCCATCGGGAATCCCGTTTAGATAGCCTCTTAAAGCCGCTACGGTTCCATTCCTCGCCCTAACTTTGATCACTCCTGAATAGGGTTGATTGGTATCTTTCAGGCAAAACAATTCATCGTTGTTAACAAAAAATTTTTCAGAAGCTTCGACCGCACTTCCCTCCCAGTAGGCTTGCTCTTGAATTATTTTACCCAGAGGATAACCTTCCACTTTTTTTTCGACTTGGGGTTTTTCGCAAGAGGTTATCATCAAAGCGAAAAAAGCACCGCATAATGTGCGAAAGAGAGGTGGCGTTTGATTTGTGGTTGCCATAGCATTTTATCTTTTGCTCACAAAAACAAACTGACAAGTACAAATATTTACAGCACTACTTATTCTCATGATCATTCCTAAGACAAGTAAGCTTAATGAAAAACAGCTTCAAGAAGTCGAGGCCATCGCGTCAGACTTTGAATGCTCTATTTTAGAGATCCAAGGGCGTAATCGTTGCGTATATGCTATTCTTGGAGATGAGGGTAGGGAGGTTATGTTTAAGCGGATCGCAGGGCTTCCCTTTATTGCGAAGGTGGACATGATCGAGTCCCCCTACAAGTTGATGGACAGGCGGTCCGGTCTCTCCGACCACCGGGTGCGGGTGGGGAAAACCGAGGTTGGCAAGGACAAGCCTTTCATCATCGCCGGGCCCTGCACCATTGATCCCGCCAATCCCAATTTTTATTTGGAAAGTGCCCATGCCTTGAAGGAAGCCGGCGTCGACGCTCTGCGTGGGGGTGTGTGGAAACCTAGGACGAATCCGTATTCCTTTCAGGGAGATAATCACTCCTTATCCATCATTTTACAGGCGAGGGAAGAAACGGGCTTGCCCATAGATATCGAGGTGATGGATTCCGAACAGCTGAAGCTGGCCTTGGAAGCGAAGGTGGATGTGGTGCAGGTCGGTACCCGAAATGCCCAAAACTATCGCTTGCTTAAGGAGATCGGTCAGCTCACTGCTGGTTCTAATACCGCTGTTCTCCTCAAAAGAGGTCGGCACATGGCCTCACCCAATGAATTTATCGCATCCGCGGAATA
>JAYNZN010000088.1:0-1720 GCA_038103695.1 Opitutales bacterium | reverse complement strand
GAATCTCTAAAATCTCCATGATTTCCTTGCAAGATGAGACCTAAAAAATCGCCTCAGGATCAGAGTCAGGGAGAACTTTTTCTGACTGAATTGGAAAACATTATAGACCCGGATCATGAGCTGGCCAAATTGGCTAAGCTCATTGATTGGAGTGGACTGGAGGAGCACTTTGGTAAGCAGTTTAGCGAACAGGGCCGGCCTGGCAAACCGACTCGCCTGATGGTCGGGTTGCATTACCTCAAATATGCCTTTGATTTGAGTGATCAGGAAGTGCTCTCTCGTTGGTTGGAAAACCCTTACTGGCAGTATTTTTGTGGAAGGAGGTACTTTGAAAAAAGTTTGCCTGTGGAGAGTTCTTCCCTGACCCGTTGGCGTAAGCGTTTTGATCAGACTGATGCAGAGTATCTTCTCAAGGCAATCATTGATTCGGCCAAGGCCTGCAAGGCTTTGCGTCCCAGTGATTTAAAAAGAGTAAATGTCGATACCACGACACAAGAAAAGAACATCCGTTTCCCCACCGATGCCCGCAGTTACAATCGCATGAGGGAAGTATTGGTAAGGCAGGCTCGCAAAGAAGGCATCAACCTTCGCCAGAGTTATGCCAGAATCGGCGAGAAGTTATTAAGAAATCAGCAATGTGCTTCTCGTGCCAGAAACTTCAAACTGTCCAAGGCGTGCACAAGGAAACTCAGAACATTGCTGGGGCGGGTCATTCGGGATATCTTGAACAAGACCGGAGGTAACCCGAGTCAGAGTATGATGTATTTACTCGAGATTGGCTGGCAGCTCCACAACCAGCAACGGGGAGACAAAGGCAAAATCTATTCGGTTCACGAACCTCATGTCAGGTGTCTATCCAAAGGCAAGCCGCAGAAGAAATATGAATTTGGTAATAAAGCCTCAATCGTCACCACAGCCAAAGGCAACTGGATCCTGGGGGCGATCGGATTGGATGGAGCCCCTTTTGATGGTCATACTTTGGAAGCTGCGTTAACTCAATCTGCCTACTTGTCGGGGCGTTTGCCGGATCAAGCCGCAGTCGACCGAGGCTATCGTGGTCACGGGTGTTCCCACCTCACTGAAGTCCTCATCACCGACCATCGCAAGAAAGTGCCAAAGAAGATCCGCAAATGGTTTAAGAGACGCAACGCAATCGAACCAGTCATCGGCCATCTCAAGCAAGACCACCGGATGGGTCGCAACTATCTCAAAGGAGTAGCGGGTGATCGCCTTAACCCGATCCTGGCAGCTTGTGGTTTTAACTTCAGAAAGCTAATGGCTTTCTTATGGCCAGAAATCTTCCACTACCAATGGTGTTGGTGGAGGATCAGAAAAGGACTACGCCTAGGTATTGGTCTGGCTTGATTGATTTATCTGTCATTCCTTTATCTGGTGAAGCTACGGAAATAAACCAAGTACATTTGAATGTGATGGGAGTCTTTGATTGTGGCGTGGGGGCTTTTTCAGTATCGACTAAATAACCGCAGGCTGAAGGTCTGCTGCATAAACTACGGCTAAACGTTTTGTAACTTCAGTTCCCCTCATCAGTGCAATTCTTCTACTTCATGAAAAAACTCTTCCAGATTACCTTCTGTTTGATTTGCGTGGGTTCATCGCCACTCAACGCTCAGGAGGGCAAAAATTCTATGCAGGATCAAATCTCCTTCACGCACGACATCCAGCCTGTGGTTCGGGAGTTTTGTGCGACTTGCCACAGCGG
>JAYNZN010000087.1:0-1769 GCA_038103695.1 Opitutales bacterium | reverse complement strand
CCTCCGATAATCAGAAAAAAGAGAGCCGTTAAGCCATACATTAACCCAATCTTTTTATGGTCAATGGTGGTAAGCCAGTCCACCAAGCCGGTTGTGTGTTGGCCTGGTCGTGGGAAGACCTGAGTCTTTACCTTATTTTCGGTATCTGGGGCGACATACTTAATTGATTCGGTAGCCATGGCAATATATGGGTTCGTGCTGGTTGGTAGTAAAAAATTAGGATTGTCCGAGGAGGTAGGCAATGAGCTGATTTACTTTTTCATCGTCCTCTTCGAGGTTGCGTAGTGGGTGACGATCATCCACGCCCTCTCCGTTCCACATAAGGTTTCCGTATTTTATATCATTTGAATTCTTTAGCCATTTCCTGAGGCTTTCCTCGTCATTACGCATCCATCCTGCAGCAAGGGAAGTACGAAGGCCGTAAAGAGTGAGGTTTGGACCTTTCGCACCAAGGCCAGTCCGGTTGACCGCATGGCATTGCACGCACTGCAGGGATCCAAACAATTGTTTGCCGATTTCGTAGTCATCGGAATGTGCTTTTTCCCAGGCTCCTGGGTTGAGCTGAGGGGATTGACCGGGGGCCGTTTTACGGATCGAGCGGTATTCTCGGTTGGTTCCTGCACCAAGTTTGGGGTCGGCGAAGGAAACTAGTGACCCCTTTTTATAAGATTGCTTGGGGTCGTAGGTTTTGGTCTGGAGGTTAGGGTTTTGGGCATCTTGAAAACGTTTTACCCACTTATCAAAGTCTTCATCGGTTTGGGCAAGGGCACGAAAGGACATGTAAGCATGAGAATTTCCGCAGTATTCAGCACATTGGCCGTAAAAGAGTCCTCCCACGGGCTCAAACTCATCGGTGAATTTTTGTTTGGCAAAAACTTGAGCACGCATTTCACCATCATGAACGGCTGGCATAGCAGTCGCAGCATCGGCATCCCCGATGATTTTGCTTTGGTCTGCGATGAACCACATGAAGTTTTCCTGTCCAGGCATGAGATCCATCTTGCCGGCAAGTTTGGGAACCCAAAAGCTGTGAATGACATCTTCGGTGCGCAGGTTGATGCGAACAGCTTTTGATGCTGGGAAAATTAATTCATTGGCCGTAACGATTCCATATTGTGGATATTCAAAGACCCAGAAGAATCTTTTTCCGGTTACATTCACGGTTATGGCACCATCAATTTGGCTACGGTCAAGACCCAACTTTTCCAAAGTTTCGGTATCATTTGCATCCGGTACCCGGTTTAACAAAACAATGCCTTGAAGGGTTGGAACCGCAAGGATCACCAAAATGATGGAAGATACAATGATGAGGCTGGTTTCAATCAAGGAGTTTCCATGGGACTGGGGAGGAATCTCTTTCGCTTCCTGAGCATTCTTGGCACGGAACCTCCAAAGTACATAAAGAAGGCATCCGCCCACCGCACAAAAAAGAAAGATCGTTATCCATACAGAAAGCATGAAAACATCATATTGGTTTTGGGAAACCAAGCCTTTGGGGTCGAGAGCTGATTGCTTGTGGTCAATGCGTGAGCAGCTGCCGGAGAGCAGGATGAATGCAAAGACAAGAAGGTGTGGGAGCGAGAGGAGCTTTGGTAGAATCGAGGTCATGATGTATAAAATTATAAGTACCTATCAATGACGAGTGCGGCAAAGAGAAGGGGTAAATAAATAATGGTTACAAAAAAGAGCTTCTTGGCAGATTGGTCCCGGTTTTGGGATGTAAAAAAACGGATTGCTGGGATGATGAGATAAAGAGACAGGAAGACGGC
>JAYNZN010000009.1:25370-42600 GCA_038103695.1 Opitutales bacterium | reverse complement strand
AGGGTGGCTAGATTTTTCATAGGTTGTAATCGATCACAAAGACATCATCTAGGAGAGGCTTTAGGATATCCACAAATGCCTGGTGCTGTGGGTGGGGGAGGTAGTTTGTACGGGCTTCCTCATTGTGGAAAGTGACAAGAAAACAATGGCTAAACCCTTTGTTTAAACCCTCCGGACTATTATTGATTCCCCATTCGATCGAGGCAATCCCTGGGATGGAGTCCTTGAGTTGTGGGAACCGATCTTCAATCTCATTGATTTGTGCCGAAGTGGTTTGTTCTTTAAACTTAAGGCATACAATATGACGGATATGGATCGTGTTGATGTCTTTAGGCTGGTTGTTCTCAGAAAGAGTCATCCCAAAAAAGATGCAAATGTTCTCAACTAGGGCGAGGGAAAGTTTTGCTATTACAAAATTTAATTTTTTCAGGAACCAAACTGGATATAGGTAAAAGAAGCGTGTTGGAGTGTTGATAAAAATAACCGTAAGGACTTCCTCCTACTTGACTTAGGCGTTTGGATCGACATCATGTTTTTTATGACTAGTGAATTTGATTGGTTTATGGTGACCATGCCTATTTTTGCCATTGTGGTGTACTTAATTGTGATGATTGGGTCTATGGAAAAACAGCCTAAGTTTCTTGAGGCAGATGGCGTAAAGAAAGTAACGACTCTTCTTTTTGTTGGTCTTTTCGGTGCAGGGATTTTGGTATCTCTTTACTACATGATTTTACGATTTGTAGACCTACTAGCCAATTATTAGGTTCTCTATCTTTGAGTCCTCAGTCTGAGTTTATTGTTCCAACCCGTAGAGAACTCTTCAGAGCACTAGTTGTCATTTCGAATTGGTTTTTTACAACCATTGTTCGTCCCTCTTGTTCCGGTTTTTTTCAGCAACAACTTTTTTGCTCTTATTCATCTATTTCCATTCCTGCTATCAGAACTCTCTTTTTTTACTTATGCGGGATAACTCGTTTTAGATGTCTTTCGACTTTCAACTAACCTAACTTTTCTTCTACGATGGATGCTTGGCAATCATGGGAGCACACAATCATTCGATGGGGGCTTGCTATAATCTTACTTTCCGTTTGGACATGGCGTTTTAAAAAGCCAACTAAGTTTCGTGGCAGACGGGCCCAGAATTTGTCTGAAGAATTTCAAGTTTATGGATTATCAAAGAGAACTTTGTATGTGGTAGGTTTTTTGAAAATCACAATTTCTCTTTGTTTTTTTCTGGGGCATCTATTTCCATTCTTAATTCGTCCCGCTGCAATCATGCTTTGTATTTTAATGATCAAAGCAGTTCTCTGTCACCTCCAGGCTGAGAGAAATAAACTTTTTAAGGCACTGCCTGCTTACCTTGTCCTTTTTTTTAGTACCTATTTGGTAATCATGTAGGATGGTTCAGTTTTTTGAACTTTCGAACAAGGTCTGTTTGGCGCTTTAGAGTCTTATCGTTACGAATCGCCATTGCATAGGCGGCGGGATCCCCAACGAAAATTACTTTTTTCTTAGCTCTTGTGAGCCCAGTGTACACTAAGTTCCTTTGCAACATCATAAAGTGTTGTTTTAGTAGCGGGAAGATAACCACCGGATATTCGCTACCTTGGCTTTTATGCACAGAAATAGCATAGGCGGGTTGAAGGTCCGTCACCTCCATGCGTTCATACCGAACAGTTTTCCCTTCAAAATTAATCTCTAGTACCCCATTAATTGAATCAATTTTAAGGATCACTCCAAGATCACCATTAAACACATCCTTATCGTAGTTGTTTCTTGTTTGTATGACTTTATCTCCTTCGCGGAACAGTAAACTCCCCATTATATAAGTGGCTCCAGTTGGGTTAAGCTGTTCTCTTATTTGATCATTCAAATTTCCAATTCCACCAACACCGCGATGTAGGGGTGCTAAGACTTGAATATCAGACTTAGGATCTAATCGAAAAGTTTCTGGGAGTACTTTAGACCACAGATTACAGACTGCATCTACACATTGCTCAGGGGTTTCGGCTTGTATAAAGTGTACATCTTTTTGTTTGGGTAATGCAGATTTAGGCTCAAGAGGAGAGGGAAGAACAGATTTCCCTTTAAGTATATTGTGAGCGAGCCCAACAATGCCACTATCTTTTGCCTGACGAAAAGTAACCGCCAGACGAGTGACCGGAAGTTCTTGGCATTCGATAAGATCCTTAAGCACATTACCCGAACCGACAGAAGGTAGTTGGTCGGCATCGCCAACCAAAAGGAGGTGAGCATTCGATGGCAAGGCTCGAAGTAAGGCTGCTGCAAGGCGGACATCAAGCATACTGGCCTCATCCATAATCATGAAGTCGCAAATTAATGGATTTTGTTCGTTCATACTAAATCCACCCTGTGATGGTTCGAAATTTAGTAAACGGTGCACTGTTTGTGCAAAATGAGAAGTGCTCTCCGCCATTCTTTTGGCAGCTCGTCCAGTGGGGGCCGCAAGTAATACCTTAGTCTTTTTGGCTCGAAGGATTGATACAAGTGCTCGCAAAATAGTAGTTTTTCCGGTACCTGGACCGCCAGTTAATATCGAAACTTTCGAGGAAAGCGCCTGCCTAACTCCTTCGGTTTGATTGGTGGCAAAATCGAAACCTGCTTTTTGCTGAGCCCATTCAATTGCTTTATCAATCAGGATGGGAGGAAGACTCGAATTGCCCTGAAGTAATTGTAATAGAGAATTGGCTAGTGAGCTTTCTGCTCTGGCCGTGTTTGGTTGCTGAATCCAGTCTTGTACCGATACAACTATCTCTCCTTGGCTCAGCAGTGAATCTAGATGTTTTTCAACATCATTTGAATTTGCTTCGAGTAGTTCACATGCAAGCAGTGCAATCTCACGTCTTTCAAAATGAGTATGCCCTTTATCCTCACACTCCTGAATAATGTGCAAAATGCCAGCTTCAATTCTGGGTGTACCATTGTTGGCTAACCCAAGATTAAGAGCAATTCGATCGGCCGTCTTAAAGCCTATTCCTTTAATTTCACGTATAATACGATATGGGTCGCTTTGAAGAATTGTTTTGGCTTGATTTCCGTATTTTCTGACAAGTCGTAAACAAAGTGCATCCGAAACTCCATAAGTCTGCAAAAACATCATTACCTCGCGAACAGCCTTTTGTTCTTCCCAAGCTTCCTTGATACTTTTTGCACGCAGTTTTCCAATGCCATCAATTTCCCGTAGTCGTGCAGATTCCTCCGAGATAATTCTTAATGTGTCTGCCCCGAAATGTTCGACAATCTTTTCTGCATAAGTTTTTCCGATCCCATGGATCAGTCCACTTGCTAGGTATTTCCTTATTCCATATGCGGAAGCAGGTAATTTGCTTTTTAAGGTTTTAAATGAAAATTGCTTTCCATGCTTGGGGTGGATGGTCCAGGTGCCGGAAAGAACCAATGTTTCGCCACATTGCACCTTTGGGCCTTTTCCTACTACCGTAATCTCTTCTTTGAGTTCAGCACCTTTTAATTTACCAATCAGAAATCCATTTTCGTCATTATAAAAGGTAATTCTCTCAAGAACTCCTTCGATCTCTTGGATGTTTTGTGTGCTTGGATCTTTGCCCATTCCCAAGAATGATTGATTTGTTAAAATGCGCGAGTAACCAAAGCTTAATACTCAACAGATAACTCAATTCCAAGTTGTTGAAACAATTGATCTGAAAAATTTCCAGCTTCTCCAATTTGGTCAATTCTGTAGAAAATCATTCCTCGATAATAGGTAGACCATTTCCGACCCGCCCCCAACATAACGCCGTAGTAATATGACGATTCGAGCGTATCGGAAAGGTCATCGTTATCAATTACCAAGTTTTTTCTTGAGACTGAATAGCCAAGAGAACCATCTGCCTTAAAGAAAAAATCTTCATTGATTGCATGTTCCCATCCGAGGGACAGAAATGGAGATAGTAACAAATTAGTACCCCCTGAAGCGACTGTTCCAAATTGAGGAATTTCAATTTTTTTAGAATTAAAGAATTTGGTATCCAGACCAATCCCCCATGAGAGATTTTTAAGCAACCTACGGTATTCCGCCCGTAAATTAATTCCAGTCTCATATTTCACCATAAAGTTTCCGTTTTGATTGGAGAATTCGGTTTCTTCAGGAACTAATGGACCGAGATAAAATCCTAGAATATTTTTACTGGGTATTGAAATTTCATTATTTTGCGAAAAGGTTTGTTTGGGGTAATTTTCAACCATTATTTCACTTTCTGCTAATTCACTTGGCGGAGGAGGAGAAGTGATCGGTCTAACACCCTTCACGCTATCAAGATTAATGCCCTTGCGAGTGTACTCATCTTCCACTGCACGCATTTTCTCTCTAAGCTTTGCAAAGTTTTTCCGAACCGTTTCAAGAGCCATTTCTCGGTTTGAAAGTTCTTGTTCCTTATCCTTACCTTGGATGCTAGGAAGAAAGCAAAACCCAACGAGTAAGAATCTAACAAGAAGTACACACATCAGTTTTTACCTAAAATAATTCTTGCGGCAGCCTTAGCTTGTTCTTGGCTTGATAATTCTGACTTTTTAAGCTCTTTAAGTTCATATTGGGTAAGTTCTTTTGAACCAAGAGTGGAAGGGTCGACTTGTTCAAAGGAAAAGAATGTTTCCCAACTTGACCATTTTCGGCGTGAATAATCATAACACCTGACCGAAGAATTCTCATGTTGAAGCAATAACCAATCATTTAAATCTGTGGAGTATAAATAAGGGTAGACTTTTTTATTGCTCCAAATCCATCCTGATCTCTCTGTCCAAAACCATAAGTCTCCTATCTCACTTGGATGGGAATAAATCCATCCTAACCAATAATGGAAAATCCAATTTTTACCTGACTCCCAGAATGGCCCAAACCAATATGAGCTAAACCAGTTAAAACCATCTATTGAAACTGGGAATCCAGTTGATGAACTGTCCGCCTTTGTTACTTCCTTAAAATCTTTCGACAATGCCTGAAATTCTGCTGAATTAAATGAAATGGTTTGAGCAATCGACCGAGTTACATCAAATGTCTTTCGGTCGTCATGTAACTTGTTCTCAGAAAAATGGGCACTGATCCAGTGGCTACTTTGTTGTTCTAGACTAACTCCAATCTGATACTCATATTTCATATCAGTTGTCATACGAAGAATAGAAACTCCGGGTCGATTGAAGTCAGTTAAAAAACTTTCAATGAAAATTTCAGACGTATTTTCAGAATTTTTCCATGATTCAGACAGATTTATTGCCCATTCATCGAGAGTCAGAAAACGAGTCTCTTTTTTTACCGAAAAGGAAGGACTGGGTTCATAGGTGGATAGATCAATTAGTTCGTATTCGGATAGGAGGGTGGGAACCAGACTTGAATAAGTGGACAAACAATTCACAGATAAATTATCGGGACGGAAGAAGTTAACCGGACCATCCGAAAAAGAAGAATAGTTTTCATTGGAATAAATAACAGAAGAAGATTCGGTTGGAGAAAAGGCTACCTTGTTGATTGGACTGGAGTCATTTAAATGTAGAGAATTAGCAATAGCCCGTGATAATAAGTAATGGACAGTGTTATTATTCGAGTCACTCCCTGAAAATATTACCTTTAGCCAATTTCCTTTTTGTCGGTCTTTCCACAGGTCAGTTGTAAGATCTATGGCAATTTTGTACTCCAAAGTAGATATGTTGTTCGTCGAATTAAATTCGCGCACAATGGAGATAGCAGAATGCCCAAAGCGAGTGTAAAAATTCTCTAAGGTAAGAACTTCGGAATTGCTGGAATTATTCCATGCATTCTTCTGGTTGATAGCCCAATCCTCCAAACTGTCAAATTCGAATTCGGAATTAAGTTCAAAAGAAATTGTTTTATCCTCTTGATGGATTGAGTATTCTCCAGTTGTTGATGTGGGGTGTTCGGAATAGATTATTTTACTCTCCATCTTTGATTGATTAGGGAGTGAAAAGATTAACGGCCCATGGTTAATTTCGCGATCAAGAATAGGGAGCAAATAAGTTTGTTTAGGTAAAATCTCACTTAGAGATTCGCCCTCATATGTAGGGAGGCCGTGGTAGTCAATACTGCGGGCAATGGCGAGTGCTGTCGGGTAGGAAATTGGGTTACTCGAATGACCGTGGATAACTACCCTGAGCCAGGTTTGAGAGTCAGGCGAGATTCCTAAATCATTAACCCAGTCTTCATTAGAAAGATCCAATACGATAACAAATTCCTCAGAAATGTCAGTCTTTCTGGTCATGGCGATAGCGGTATAGCCCGAGTTTGTGAGGAATTTGTTGGCTTGTAGGATTTCTCCATTTTCAGATTTCAACCAACTATACTTTTGCCTGTTTGCCCAATGATCTAGATTATCGAAGTCATCTTCTTTTTGAGCGGAAAGCAGAATCTTACCCAAGTTATTTCCAAGATTTATGGTGTGTGTGCAATGTACGGGTAGGGCGTTCTTTACGAACCCAGAGATAACTTCCAAATTGTGAGTAGCTGCAAGATTGTAAGTAAGTGGACCATCTGTAAATTTTTCCTCAAGCGAAATATTTTCTGACTGAAATGTGGATTGGGCTACTAAATGGATCGATTGGCACAGGAAGGCTAAGCAAAATAGGTGAATTCCTGTACGCTTCATTATTTGGTTTTTTGCTTATGGAGCTTGAGATTCAAAACTCAAAAAAAAGGAAAAATTTAAACATGCACGCGATTAAAAGAGCTTACGAGTGCAAGGATGCCACTTTTCTCTATACTCCCGTGGATTCCACATCCATAAGCTACACTCCCTGAATTTGTTTTTAATTGAATGAAGGTGGCAGACTCGGTTGCAGAACCACCTCCAATCGAATGTTGCCTATAGTCAGTAAGTTTAAAGTCCTTTAATCCAGCCTGTTGTAGTGCATGAACAAAAGAATTGATGGGGCCATTTCCTTCTCCTGAAATTGATAACTTTTTCCCATTTAGCATAATATTTGCAGTGCAAATCAACTGATCCCCATCGACTTGCTTAGTCTGATAGGAAATAAGGGAAAGCGGAGAATCAATTTCGAGAAACTCTTTTTTGAAAATATCGTAAATTTCGGAAGCGGCTAATTCACGAGATTCTGAGTCAGCTTTTTCGTTCATTATATTGCCAACCTCTGGATGCATGGGCTTGGGGATTTCAAGCCCGAACTCTCTCGAGAGAACATAGGCGACGCCACCCTTGCCGCTCTGACTATTAATACGAATGATCGCTTCGTAGGAGCGTCCGATATCGCGGGGGTCAATGGAGAGGTAGGGAACCTGCCAATGTTGGTCCTCGTCTTGATTTCTTAAATCCATTCCTTTTTTAATTGCATCCTGATGAGATCCGGAAAATGCGGTAAAAACGAGGTCTCCGGCGTATGGGTGCCGATCATGAACAGTCATCCCGGTGGTACGTTCATAAATTTCACGAATCTCTCCAATGTCATCGAATTGTAGATTGGGATGGAGCCCTTGGCTGTACATATTTAACGCTACAGTGACAATATCTAGGTTGCCAGTACGCTCTCCATTTCCAAAGAGGGTTCCTTCAACGCGATCTGCACCAGCAAGAAGGCCAAGTTCGGTAGCTGCGGTACCAGTGCCACGGTCATTATGAGTATGAAGGCTAATGATTGCCTTGTCGCGCTCTCGTAAATTGCGGCAAAACCACTCAATTTGATCGGCATGTACATTCGGGGTAAACAGTTCCACGGTAGCCGGTAGATTTAAAATGATCGGATTTTGGCTTGTCGGTTCCCAGCAATCCATGACGGCTTCGCAAACTTCGAGAGCATATTCAACCTCAGTATCAGAGAAACTTTCAGGAGAGTATTCGAGTTGAATCTCAGTTTCAGGAAGATCTGAAAGGCACTTTTTAACCATGTTCACACCTTCAATGGCGATTGCCTTGATTTCTTCTTTGCTCATCCCAAATGTTACTCGGCGCTGAAGAGGGGATGTTGAGTTGTATAAATGTATAATCGCCTTTGAGGCACCTTTAAGACTTTGAAAACTTCTTTGAATTAAATGCTCTCGTGCTTGTGTAAGTACCTGAAGGGAGACGCCTTCGGGCACTAGATCATTATCTATTAATTTTCGGGCGAAATCAAATTCTGTTTGTGCAGCGGAAGGGAATCCAATTTCAATTTCCTTGAAGCCGATCTTGCAGAGTAGTTCAAATAATTCCACTTTCTCTTTAACCCCCATAGGGATAGGTAGGGCTTGATTGCCATCACGTAAGTCGACACTGCACCATTTGGGGGCATAGTTAATAGTTTGGCTAGGCCATTCTCGGTTAGGTAGATCGATGACTCCCCAAGGTTTATATTTGGTAATTGGGTTCTTTTGCATAACGATATTTCTATCTTTATTGATTTTAGCAAGAATTGGAAAGTGTTAATCGAGTCACTCCAAATCGAAGTTGTATGCCTTTGTTAATTATTTTAGAGTAAGATTCTGATGGCAGATTCTTTAAAGCAGTCTAATAATATTCAAGGAAAAGTAATTGTGCTTGGGGTCTCTGGTTCAATTGCAGCTTACAAGGCGGCTGATTTAACAAGTGAGTTACGCAAGGCAGGTGCCGAGGTTTTTGTTGTAATGACGGAATCTTCAACCCGATTTATTACACCATTGACCATGTCGACAGTTTCTCGCAATCCGGTTGCGACTTCGTTATGGGATGAGGGTAAGGATTGGCATCCGGGCCATATTGAGCTGGCTGATCAAGCTGATATTTTTCTCGTGGCACCTGCCACTGCTAATCAGATTGCGAACTTTGCTCACGGCCAATGTCCGGATCTACTCTCATCAATTTATCTGGCTACCCGAGCACCTGTTCTACTTGTCCCAGCAATGAATGGAAAGATGTATGACCACCCTCTAACTGTAGAAAACCGAAGGATTTTAGCCAACAACGGGGTTTCTTTTGTCGAGCCAGTTGTGGGTGAACTTGCGTGTGGATATCAAGGAAATGGGAAGATGGCTCCCATTCAAGATATTCTTAATTCCCTTCAACACTTATCATAAAAAAAGCCCTCCGTAGGGAGGGCTTTAATTATTTGCAGGCCGTTGCTTACGCAGCGTTGGGTAATTCCTGCAGTGAAGACTGTTTCCTTTTAACTTTCTTGAGCCTTGACCTTCGTCGTAAACCGCGATCAAGCTTTTCAATTAAGTCATCGATTGATTTATAAATGTTATCTGATTCCGAGGATATGGTGATGGTAGTCCCTTTGAGTTCTATATGACCTTTGGCAATGAATTCATTCTCATGGGAGGATGATCTCGTCGATCTTTCCAATTCGATACGTGCACGAATGATTTTCTCCTCATGTTTGAAGATTTTCTCCATTTTTGTTGAGACGACATCTTTGTGACCTTCAGTTAAGGAGAGATGAAGTCCGGATAGAATCAGATTATTCTTCATATAAGCGTTTATAGTGTTGGTTATAATTATATGTGCTCTTACACATGTTACATCATTACCCAATCACAAGATTCTGGAATTCTCCAATTTTATTTCATTTTTTTTAACCAGTTCTAGGATGAAGGAACTAACGAATGACCAGGCACCAGTAGTAAATGGTGAAGAATTCCGAGAGTGGATTTTATATGAGGACGATGACCTCATTTCATTAAGCAAGCCTGGATGGTTAGTGTGTCACCCTTCAAAAAATGGTCCAATGTCTAGTTTGGTTGGGGCAACCAAGAAGTATTTACAGGTGGATACTATCCATCTAGTGAGTCGTTTAGATCGAGAGACAAGCGGTGTTGTTCTCTTTGCAAAACATCGTAAGTCAGCCAGTTACTGGCAGAAGGGAGTCGAATGCAAGAGCGTGAAAAGGGGATATTTAGCAATATTGAATGGAGTTATGCAAAAACAGGAATCTATAGACGGGTACATTGGAAATGATCCTATGAGCAAGGTTTTTGTGAAGCAAAAAATTACTCGTAAAAGTCGTAACTCCAAATTTGCTGAAACCACATTTATTCCTTTGATCAACGGGAAAAATCAAACCCTCTGCCTCGTACTAACCGCCACAGGTAGGAAGCATCAAATACGAGTGCATGCTCATGGCCTTGGGTTTTCACTAGTTGGTGATAAGTTATACGGACCAGACGAAGATTACTATTTAAAGTTTTGCGAGACTGGATGGATGGATGAATGGTTTTCAAGCCTTGGAATGAGTAGGCAAGCTCTTCACTCTCGATGGTTAATGGATTTAAACTCAGGTCAACTTTTTACTGCCCCATTCCCACAAGATATGAAGGATTTTATAGAAATTAACTTTAAGGTGTGTGTCCCAGATATTAAACAAGTATTGTCGAACGCAGATGAACACTTTATTAAAGAAATAGAGGCTTTTAAAGTAATGTAAATGAGCTGTTTTACCAATTTGAATAAGAATGAGTAACCTATCTGTCTCTCCTTATGAATCACTAAAGTCGGGATTTAGGCGGGCTTGTGTACGCAGATTAGTCGGTGATGAAAAAGCAGCCATCGGAATTCTGCGGGATGAAATTCCCAATCTTGTTGTGGCATGGGCTAAGTCTTCTGATTTAGATGCCTCTAGCAAAAAAACAAAGCTCAAAGAATTGTTTGATGATGAATCTTCCCGCGCAGACGAATTGGCTACCGCCTTCGATTTATTTGCCGCTCGGTTTGAGGTCAGAGTTGCAGAGTTAGTGAAGAATGAGGTTTCATCAGTTGTTGATCAACTTGTGCAATCTGTCCGATCGATTGAGGCAAATACATCCAAGTTGTTTCCCGTGAGTAAGGAGGAGGATCATTCAAAGGCTGGCAACACTCATTCAGAAGTGACTGCTCAGGGCTCTGGTTACCGAAATTTACCTGACCCAACAATACCTTCAGCCTCCGAAAGCCAAGATACGAAGACGAATTCGAGCACAAATGGGAAATCTGCTCAGACTACCGATGCCAAGGTTTATGATATTAAGCACTCCAGCGATAGTATGGTTGGCGAGGGTTTGAGGTTTGACGAAATTGAGGAAATGATTGATGAAATCTTAGTATCTTTCAATTAGTCCAAACTTTATAACCGATAAACATAGCCATGACTGTTTCCACTAGTGATGCCGACAACATGCAAGAAGAATTGTTGTCGATAAAAGATCAACCTAAGGCAAAGAAATTACTTTTGGGATTGGATCTTGGCACATTGGAGTCCTGCATAATCAGTAAATTAACAAAGCCGGGATCGGTGAATCATGATGGGCTCCTTGTGCCAACTGTTGTTGGCTATCCCGATGAGGGCATTTTAGCTGGAATTTTGCCAGGGAATGCAGAAATGCTTCATGGCCAGCATGCATTAGATAATGAATTACATTTAAGACTTACCTATCCATTAAGTGATGGCGTAATACAAGACTTTGAAGGTGCTTGTTCTTTTATTCAGAATTTGAGAGATCAGGTGGATCCGGGACGAAAGCATGATGCCCTCTGTGTAATTGGCATTCCTGCAGTTTCGGACGAAAAGGCAAAAGAAGACTTGAGGAAAGCTGCATTGCAAGCTTTTGATGGTATTCTTCTTATTCCAGAACCTTTCCTCGCTGCTCTTGGAATGCGTGATGAAGCCAAGCTGCAAGAAAAGGATTACCAGGACCCTGTAAGTAATTCTCTCTTTATCGATATTGGAGCAGGAACTACCGATTTTTGCATCGTTCAAGGGTATTTTCCCAAAGCAGATGATTTATTTAGTATCCCATTCGCTGGCAATGAGATTGATGTGATTCTTGACCAATTGATCAGGGAAGCTTACCCCGATGTTAACCTTCCCATATCTATGGTAAGGACATTCAAAGAGGAGAACTCCTATTGCGGTGAACCAGAGGCGGGGGTACGGGTAAAAGTTCCAGTTGATGGGAAGCCAAGGAAGGTCGAGATTGGAAAACAGGTTGGGGAGGCTTGTAATCGATTGTTAGATGAAATCATGGGCACCCTGCAACAGGTGATTGCGTCCGCCTCTCCCCAGTCCGTTTTTTCTCTCCTTAAGAATGTAATATTAACGGGTGGTGGTAGCCGTATTCGTAACATTGACCAAGAACTATTAAGCAGGTTGATCGAGGATGGATATGAAGATCCGGATGTCAGACTTTCCCAACAAGACTTCACTCCTCTTGTGGCGATTGGAGCCCTAAAGGTAGCGAAAGCCGCAAGAGAAGATCAGTGGATACGTGAGTAGATCAAATAATTCCGTTTAATGTTTGATCAAGTCTCTCGGCGCATTGACTGAGTTTTTCTTCAATCACTTCTGGTTCCTCTTTATCCTCAAAAAGCATTTTCCAACCGGTTAGGGTTTTATGTTTTCCTTTGGGGGGAGTCGGATAGCTTGCAAGTCCAGTAAAACCTAGTTCCGAAATAAAGCAGTCTGAAACTTGGATAGCTGCGGCTAACTTCGGGCTCTCCTTGGCATTTTCAGGTTGATTATGCCAATGAATAGCATCCACAACATTCTCAGCAATATGATGATTCCAAAGGTAGTATGCCCCAATTTTTGCATGATCCCATCCCACATTATTACGTTCCGATTTTATAATTGAATCAGAATCTTCAAAAGGCTTCCGATAGATTTCATTGAAATAGTCAGGGAAAGTGATGGCTAAAATTAGAATGCCTAGGTTATGCAATAATCCAGCAACATAGTCGGCTTCCTCTTCATAACTTTCCTCAAGAATAGCTAAAAGCTCTCTTGTCATGATCGCGGTACCAATACTGTGTTTCCAATAATCCTCCCATGGGAACTCATGTGTTTCTTTACCAAGCTTGAAGATTTCCTCAATCACAGGAGTAGCAACAAGTAATTCACGAATACGGTTAAGACCAAGAAAAATTGATGCTTCTTCCACACCATTAATTCTTTTATTGTCTTTGCTTCCAAAAAAAATGGAATTAACCAAGTCGAGAACCCTGGTGGTTAGCGATGGGTCGAGTCTTATAACTTCAGCAATCTGGGCCAAAAAACTGTCTTCTGAATCAATGAGTGAATGCAAGGTATCATTGATACTTCGAAGAGAGGCAAGTTTCGGGCACTGATTGATCCTCTCGATCAGAAGGAAGTCTGACGGAGGACGCATGGTAAGAACGATAACAAGCGGAGAGGCCTTACCCTACTAGGGTAACGGAGTTTGGTCTACTTGCTGTAATATTCTCTCCAATATTGAGTGACGAGGAGTGAAACTGAGATGCCTTTTGACCAATTTCACTATTTGGACTTAAGGTAAGAAAATCCCCAGAGGATGAGACTAATCTCATCGACCCATCAGCTAATTTGTCCAGATGAATAGTGTTATCTGAATTTTGTTTCAAAAAGGGAGAAAGGGCAGGATCTTTGAGTAATTCTACTTTTTGGGCTTCAAGTTCAGTTGGCGTAGTTAATTTTTGAGCACTTTTTAACTCATTCTCGAAGTGAGTGGATTGCACATTTTGTACATTCGTTTTCGAGCGAATAGAATTAATACCATTTTTTAAAAGGGATGATCCTAGACGAGTGAGTTCTGAAACAGCTAAAGGGTTCATGCGATATAGCTAGCATTTTTCCTGCCAGTTTGTATTATGAAATGAACCTTAGCGATTTCCTTTGGACGAGTGATTCTGCAATTTGAATCGCATTGAGGGCTGCACCTTTCCATAATTGATCTCCTGCCACCCAAAGCGAAAGTCCATTTGAAAGTGCATGGTCTACCCTTAGTCGACCGACTTGACAATTTTCCTTTTCAGAGCAATTGATCGGCATGGGGTATTCATTTTTTGCAGGATCATCAACCAAATCCAGACCATCAAAAGAATTCAGGACCTTTCTTGCGTCGGGAATATTCACACTCTGCTTAAACTCCGCAGTAATGGAGATGGAATGAGCTCGATAGACAGGAACTCGCACGCAAGTGCAGGATACATTTAAATTCGAGATTCCTAATATTTTGCGAGATTCGTTTCGCATTTTTAATTCTTCCTTAGTGTACCCATCATCTCTGAACTCATCAACATGAGGAATCAGATTAAAAGCAATCGGGTGTGCGAATACGGATTCTTCCTGATTAGCTTTTGCGGAAGTTGAATTCTTCTCGTTAATTTCGTTGTCTAGGGAGATAGGCCCCTTAGCTCCAGCACCTGAAACTGCCTGGTAGGTCGAGGCAATAAAGCGCGTGAGACCAAATCTCTGGTGAAGTGGATAAAGAGCCATCAAGGCAACTACGCTAGAGCAATTCGGGTTCGCTATGATTCCTTGATGACTTTCTATTTCATCTTCGTTGATTTCAGGCACAATTAAGGGCACACTGGGATCCATTCGAAAAGCGGAGCTGTTATCGATCGCCACACATCTTCTTTTGACTGCCTCTGGGGCAAAAACTTGTGAGTTTTCGGAACCAGCACTAAAAATGGCGATATCAAGATTATCAAATGATTCTGGAGTGGTTTCAAAGACCTGACTCGCTGAACCCATGACATTCATTTCTTGCCCAGCCGAGCGTGAAGATGCTAAAAGCCTGACTTCAGAAGCGGGAAAATTTCTTTTCTCAAGAAGCTTAATAATTTCATGACCAACTGCTCCAGTTGCTCCAACAATTCCAATTCGATATTTTTTCAATGGATTTTAAATTAAAGGATGAATACTTACAAATCTTAGAAGAACTTAATTTAAATAGAACTCGAGACCTTATGCTCGTTTCCATTCAAAACCAAAGAATGTATCTTCAAAAAGAAAATAGTGCTGTCAAAACTTATGTGATTTCAACATCGTTAAAAAATCCATCTTGCCAGCAGGATTCATTCGGCACCCCTTGGGGGTTACATGAAGTGAGTGATATTATTGGCAGTGACCAACCCTTAGGAATGGTTTTTAAGGCACGACATCCGATTGGCAAATGTTATTGGGAATGTGATGCCCAAATGCAAGAAGGCAACTTGATCACATCGAGAATTCTTAGGTTGCGAGGTTTGCAGCCTGGACTCAATTGTGGAGGAGTTTCTGATACATTTTTACGTTATGTTTACATTCATGGGACTAACCATGAAAAAAAATTAGGGAAACCTGCTAGCTCTGGATGCTTGCAGCTCAGTAATCAAGATGTGATCGAATTAGCTGATTCAATAAAAATAGGCACTCACCTAATTATTTCTCTGCTTTATTAATTTTTATTTAAATTGCTTTTGTTTTTTATCTTCGAAATTTCGTTCGCAAGAAATTTCTCAGGTTCTTTTTGTAATTGTTTGTAAACAAGCTCAGATAAACGATTTCTGGCAATTTGAAATTCTTGCTGGTTGCGTTTTTGCCAGTTCTCAAGTCGATTAGCAGGAGGTGGGTGCAGTCTTTGTGTTTCTCGAATTGTGCTACTAATTGAATATCTGATCGCAGCATTAATTGCACTTTCGTCTCGTACTCGATTGTAAGATTCTTTGATTTCTTTAAAGATTTCCTTTTTCTGGAATTGGTCAATTCGTAAGATTGCGAACGAGTCCTTTGATCGAAGGCTTAACAATTGGTTAAATTCATCTATTGAGCACTCTGCATGTGAATCGCTCATGATGACAATTAATGGCTTTAGGTGCAGACCGCTTCTTACTATATCGAGGGGGGAACTGTATCGTAAAAGAGGCAACTTATATTCAGATTCGAATGATGATAAAAATGTGGAGTCTTTCGTGAGTAAAACAATTTTAGGAGAGTAAGTGTGCCGCTTCCGAGAAGCGTCCTTGATCACATTAGAAAGAGGAATACGGTCAATGATTTCATCAATCTTCAGATTGTATGGGGATGTTTTCATTTTCTGGGGTGGTTGGGGTATGTCAAAATGACAACATTTTAAGGAACTTTGGTCAATTCCTCTATTTTTAGGCTCTTTTCAGCTAAGGCTAAGTAGAGTGGATACGACAGACTTAAAATTTTGGTGGCACGATGTAGCTTGTAGAGCTTCTAATTCCTCTTTGGTGTGAGTGCCGGTAGCTACAAGATGGCATGTCATTGCCACATTTTCTGCAGTTTTAAAATCATACGGTGAATCACCAACATAAGTTGTTTGATTTGTTCCATAACCAAGTTTATCAAGGGCAATCTTTGTAAGCTGTGAGGCAGGCTTTTTCCATTGAGTGTCACTGGCTCCAAGGGTGAATTTGAGGAACTGAGATAGACCCAAGTACTCACAAGTTGCACGAGCATGAGGACCATACTTGTTGGTTAAAACTCCACAGCAAATACCATTATTGCAAAGTGCTTTTAAGCCCTCATGGACATAGGGTAGGGTTAATACACCATTAAGCATCTCCTCTTCAAAAATAGGACGCAAGCGCCGAACAGCTTCTTTGGCATGTTCGGCACCAATTAATTTTATCATTGTTTCTTCAGATGCTCCTCCAATGGACCTTTTAACTTTTTCGTAACTGGGCGGGGGGATCCCCATTCCAGAAATTGTTCTAGAGAAGGCTCGATGTATTG
Source organism: Opitutales bacterium (assembly GCA_038103695.1). GTDB lineage: Bacteria > Verrucomicrobiota > Verrucomicrobiia > Opitutales > Seribacteraceae > Chordibacter. Next base: position 26,151 of record JAYNZN010000009.1, on the reverse strand, counting down.
CTTCAAATTGATCTATAAGGGTGCCGTCTAGGTCAAAGAGTATTGCTTGAATGGACATGTTATTAGAGTATGATATAAAAGTGAGGAATTTAATTTATATAACCACAAAAAAGCGTTTATAAGGTTTTGCTCATGGAACAGCACTCTAGCTTAGCTATAAATCGTAAGGATGATGTTGTATTTTGCGAATTTATCGGAGACTGGTCAATCCAAGGTAGTTCCAGTGCAGAAGTTCAAAAGTGGGAAAACTTTTGGCGATCAGCAGAAACTACTAAAATTAAGGAGTGTAAATTTTTCTTAAACGAAAATATAGTTTGGGATACCAAGCTCGTACTTTTTCTTTCCCAAGCTAGAGAAATATTGGGCAGGCATGAAATAGCATTTTTGTCTGATTCTCTTCCAGGTAAGCTTCGTAAATTGGTTGATTTTCAGAGTATGCAAACACTTAAAGGAAATCGTGAAGAGCAATTTTCTAATGAGCAAACATACCCTTCCGTTTATTCTTTGATTTCTTGGGTTTTCCCTTTCTTTGCTTTTTGGGGTAAGTGGTTGTTTTCGATTACCAGACTGCCCTTGGGTAAGTCGCACATGAGAATGGGTGATTTTATAAAAGCCTCTAGGGATTGCGGTGCTTTAGGCTTGCCAATTATTACCTTAATTTCATTTCTCACCGGATTGACGATGGCTTTTGTAGGCAGTGTCCAGTTACAGAAGTTCAACGCCATGATCTATGTAGCGGATTTAGTTTCTCTCGCAATGGTGAGAGAAATGGGTGCACTGA
>JAYNZN010000009.1:5120-25360 GCA_038103695.1 Opitutales bacterium | reverse complement strand
TGCACTGATGGTTGCAATTGTTTGAGCCGGACGGACAGGTGCATCCTACGCGGCTGAATTAGGCTCAATGAAGTTAAATGAGGAAATTGATTCTTTGCGAACTTTCGGAGTTTCAGTTATGGATTTTCTCGTATTACCCCGGGTATTAGCCGTCTTATTCATGACGCCACTTTTAACTCTGTATGCCGATTTCGTTGGTATCCTTGGAGGATTAACGGTTGGAGTTCAAATTATGGATTTTTCAGTTACACACTACATGGAACAGACACAGTCTGCTTTAGTGGATATGTGGGAAATTTATTCAGGGCTTTGTAAAAGCTTGGTGTTTGGCTTGGTTATCGGTCTTGTAGGTTGCTACAAGGGTCTGAATACCGGAGTCAATTCTTCCGAGTTAGGGCGATCAGTAACTTCCTCTGTCGTTTTCTCTATTACACTTATTGTTGTTTGTGATGCCTCGTTTGAGGCAATTTTTAGTTTCTTTGATTTAAGGTAAAGGATGTCAAATACTCCCAAGAAAGAACTTATTAAAGTAGACAACTTGGATGTCGGTTACTTGCGAAAGACGATTTTAGTCGGTCTTAATTTTGCGATCAATCGCGGAGAGTGTACTGCCGTTATTGGGGCCAGTGGGTGTGGGAAAAGCACATTATTAAAAACCATGGTAGGCTTGCTGCGTCCGTTAAAGGGGAATGTCTTAATTGATGGTCGTGAACTGTGGTGCGGGAACGCGGAGCCCAGTGCGGAACTCTTACACGAAATGGGAGTTTTATTTCAAGGAGGTGCCCTTTGGGGTTCAATGAATATTTTAGAAAATGTCTGCCTTCCTCTGACAATGTTCACTCCGTTAGGGAAGAATGAAATTTTAGATCTTGCTCGCTACAAGCTTAGCTTGGTTGGACTTTCAGGTTTCGAGAATCTTTATCCGTCAGAACTTAGTGGTGGAATGCGAAAAAGAGCTGGGCTAGCTAGGGCCTTGAGCTTAGATCCAAGCATATTGTTTTTTGATGAGCCATCAGCTGGGTTGGACCCCTTAAGTTCTCGGCAACTTGATGAGCTTATTAATAAGCTCAAGGAAAACTTAGGGATTACTTTTGTTGTGATTACTCATGAATTGGAAAGCATTTTTTCGATTGCTGATAACTGTTTGTTTCTTGGTGGAGATTCCTTCACTGTAATGGACAATGGTTCTCCTCAGCATTTGCGGGACAATTCCAATCATGCCGAAGTTCGATCCTTTCTTAGTCGTCAAGCATGAGTATTTCTGATTTATGTTATTTTTGTATCAATCTTATGCTGAATAGCCCCTCATCATGAAGCACTTGACTAACAGTATTTTAGTTGGTGCCTTTTTTATAGGTTCCGTTCTCTTGTTTTTCGGCTTCCTTCTATTTACTGGTGAAATTTCACGTTGGGGGGAAAAGAACGAAAGGTTTATTTTAGTTTTCGATGAAAATGTTTTCGGTCTTAACGAAGGAGGCAAGGTCACTCTAAATGGTATTCGAGTTGGAAGGGTAGAACGCTTTTTCCTAGGGGAAGACTTGGAGTTGGGACCTGTTCCAGTCTTAATCGAAATTAATAAAAAATTAGTCAAATCTCATGGAATTGAGGTAGGCAATGAGTTGTTCGATGCAGATGGTAATTTTCGAAAAGAAGTGGTACCCAGATTACTGGGCCAATTAGTCCAGGAGAGTTTTGTTACCGGTATACTTTATATAAATTTGACCACTGAGGTGAATAAATCAGATGACAACCTGACGACTCAATTTCTTTATGACCACAGGATGATTAGAACGAAAGATTCTATTTTTGCTGAATTGAGCCAAACCATTAATGTTCAAAAACTTAGTCAGCAACTTAGTGATTTTATTGATGTAGCCACGAGCCAAATGCGTGCTCTAGATATGGGTGCTCTAAGTGATAACTACATTCAATTGGCTAAAGATCTTGATCATTTAGTTAATTCAATCTCGCAGAATTATTCAGGACTGGGACCTGAGCTTAGCTCAGCGGCAATGGAAGCAAAAATTGCATTTGAAAAAATTTCTAATCTCAATGATCAAATTGAAGAAGTTATCTCCCCAGATAGTGATATCCGTTTTTCTGCTGTCAATGCACTGAGGGAATTCTCTTCTATGTCAAAGTCAGTTCAAGTTTTGGCAGAGATGCTGGAACGCAACCCTCAGGTATTACTTAGGGGAAAAACTGTAGATGCAGATGAATAGGCCTAAATATATCCTTTTCTCCGTTTTGTTTTTTTCCATTTGGTTAAGTTCCTGTGTCTTGCCAGAATCTACGCACATAGTACCTGACTATTATCTTTTATCGCCAATTATTGAGGATACCAACTTTACTGATGTGGATTTGAACAAATCTTTTTACATTAGAGAGGTTGAAATTCCCGAATTCCTTAAGGACTCACGTATGGCTCTTAAACCGAATAGTCATTCTATTGAATTTCGAGAGACAGAAAGGTGGGGGGAGCCTCTCTCGGATGGAATAGCACGTGTTGTTGCATTGAACCTTTCCCGCAGCTTAGAGACACCATTCTTTTCCATTTTTCCAAATCGTAGAGAAAGAGAATTGGTATGGGATGTATCCTTATCGTTCTCCAGTTTCGTAGTGGTTGAAAGTAAGTATGCCGAGGTTTCTACAATATGGGAAATTAGTAATTCCATTAATAATAAAGTACAAAGGGGATCTTCTACAATTCATTGGGATTTAGATTCTAATAATAGCCATTCTATTATTGAAGAGGTTGGAGGATTAAATCAATCTCTCCACAAATTAGCGTCTCAATTTTCGAATTTGATAGAGGGCGAACTTAAGCAAACTGGAAAACAAAACTAAGTTGATTGAAGTTTTAGTATGTATTTTCTTTCTCGGCGTAGCCACCCTCGTTGTCTTCAAGGTTCGTAATCATGTCAGAGCTTCAGATGAACGATTGTTAGAAAAAGAAATTGAAGATGATTTTAAGGAAGAATTTAACATAGATCGTAACCCTAATGAATCTTTCTTGAAGTGGATCGAGACGAGTAAAGATGATTGATTACATTCTGCATTTTAATACAAAAGCTCACAAATATACATGAAGTACTCCTTTTCTATAATTTTCTTCCTGACTTCTTTTATAAATACCTATGGTTCATGGCCTCATTGGAGGGGGCCAAATTTTAATGGAACAATAAGTGATGGATACAAATACCCATTAGAATTCGACAAGGAAAATTCAGTCAAGTGGTCCTACACAACTCCGGGTCCTTCGGCATCGACTCCAGCAGTGAACTCAAATCGTATATTTTTATCATCGATTGACCAAAGAACTTCATCTCCCAATGGGGTTTCAAAATTATTGGCTATTTGTTTGGACAAAAAAACCGGTAAAGAAGTTTGGGTTGATCATGCGGGTAGTGGCTATCAACCAGGAGATAGTCATGGAAATGAGTTTCAGTTGGACTCGAAGTCGAATTATGCCAGTCCATCACCCGTTGTTGGTAAACAAGAGGTTGTATTCTTTTTTGGTAATGGCGACTTGATCTGTTATGAACTTGATGGAAAAGTTCGATGGCGCAGGAATCTTCAGGCTGATTTCGGAGACTTTTGCTTTCAGTGGACCTTTTCTGCTAGTCCAACTATTTTTGACGGTGCTTTATATCTGCCTGTATTACAACGAGACCAAATGGTGCATGGGCGTGGCATTGATGGTGCAGACTCATATCTAGTGAGCTTTAATTTATTAAACGGACAGACTAATTGGAAGATTTCGAGAGAGACAGAAGCCCGTATGGAGTCCCGTGAGTCCTTTTCTAGTATTATACCCTATGATGATGGGCTTCTCGTTGCGGGAGGCGACTTCTTGACATGCCACTCACCCCTAGATGGAAAAGAGCTGTGGAGGTGGGGGACATGGAATCCCGGGCATAAACAGGAATGGTGGAGGCTTGTGCCTTCACCTGTAGTCGGTAATGATGTTGTACTGGTTTGTGCCCCCAAAGGATCCCCTGTCTATGCAGTGAAAATTGATGACAAGAAAAAGATTCCTTTCAAACTTTGGGATTCTAGTTCCCAAAGAAATGTCACATCCGATGTGCCAACTCCTCTATTTCTGAATGACCATTTTTTTATTTTAAGCGATTTGAGGAAAACTTTGGCAAAAGTTGAAACGGTTGAAGGTAAGGTTATTTGGGAAACCAAATTACCTGGTAAATATAAGTGGAGGTCTTCACCAAGCGGAGCTGACGGTAAGATTTATCTAATGAATCACAATGCTCATGTTTTCGTATTATCTTCGGAAACTGGGAATATTCTAAACTCTGCAAAAATGGGTGATGAATATGATGATTCTACGAGATCATCCATTGCTCTATCTTCAGGATGTCTGTTCATTAGGACGAACAAAATTTTGTATTGCATAGAAGAATAAATCCCTGCAATGTGAATAACTTAATTTCCCATCCACCACACCCGCGCCGGGCGGTTCCCGCCAATCTACCGCCCGGCGCTTTTTTTATCTTTTTAAAAGTGGTTGGGTTTTTTTACTTTTGTTTTTTCATAGCTTCCTGCCCTCTTTTTTCAGGGGTAGAGCAGAGCTCACTAAGAGAAAGAATAGAAGAACTGAAAGCCAAGTCTTCTGCTCATTCCAGATATGTTTCGGAGGTTCTAAGTGATCTTGATTTTTCTGGTGACTCATTACCTCAACCAAGGAACCAGGCATATCCTCTTAATAAGCAACCCCCTTCGGATCATACGGAGGATTTTTCTTTAGTCCAGGAATCTGTAAATGCTGACCAAATATCTGAATCACAAAACTCCGCTGACAGAAATGAATTGGATGACGAATTTGATTACAATTCAAGCATGAGTAAAGAATCTTCATATGTCAGCTACTCCAACCTTTATCACAAAGATAAAGATTTGCGTGCAAATGGAATTTATGTCGGACCTCTTCTGGGGCTATCTTTTCCTTCTGACAGTTCTGTCATACTTAGCAGTCAAAGTAATTTCAAATATAAAGCTGACTCAGGTTACTTTTTGGGGTTCAGAATCGGCAATGATTTTGGTTCAACACGCATTGAGGCTGATTACAACTTTTTAAATTACGATATTTCAGATTCAAGTTCGGCCGGTGATGTATCCACACACAACCTCATGGGGCGTTTTATTTTGGAAAAAGGTTTAGGCCGAAGATTAGACTTACGAGCAGGGTTAGGCATGGGCTTAGCAGTTGTGGAGAAAAATCTTGATGGAGAGACTTTTCAGGGAAATGGGTTTGCTTATGATTTTCTGCTGGGTTTCTCAATTAGGATTATGGAAAATTGGAGCCTAGTGTCTGATTACAGATATTTCATAACTGCCGCACATAAAAATTATGATCGCGTGCAAAGTCATCTGTTTGAGTTGTCATCAAACTTTGACCTGTAGTTTTCTTCTTGCCTAGCTTTAAGAAAATAACCTTATAAAATCTCGTGGTATGGGGGACTCTATACTCCATGAGATAGATGGCATTTGTGAGTCATGTAAATCGAATGATAATTCAGATGCATGCAATAACATTCTATCAATATTATTTTTTACAGAGATTTTCCGGTTCAGACTAAAATCACCATAAGTTCGGTCACCGATGATTGACATTCCCCTATTTGCACATTGCACGCGTAACTGGTGGGTCCTTCCCGTCTTGGGAGTAAGTTTTAAAAGGGCTAATGGTTGATTTGTCGAATTGGTTGATCGTACTTTTTCCACCAGAGTTTCAGCAAGTTTCCCATTCTTATGTTTCTTGACCCGCAATTTACCTTTTGAATTTACTTTGAGCAACGTATCCTTCCAGATGCCAAAGGCTCCTCTTGTTTGGGCTTTTACCACAGCGTGATAAGTTTTCTCTATTATTCGAGCTGAAAAACAGTTCCTTAGATAGGTTGCCCATGTTTTACAAGTTGTAGTAAGCAAGAGGCCGGAAGTAGGCGAGTCGAGCCTGTGTACCAAATATAAGGATCTCGGGCAACTAAGTGAGTCTTTCCATGTGTATTTTTCCTCTTCTTCACAATAATCTGCTTTTAACAGACTTGGTGTCCTTGAAGTATTTTGAGTATTAGGATGGGTTTGTACACCTGGGGCTTTATTGATCGCAAAAATATCATATTTTTCATGCTTGGATAGAATGAAGCATTTTGGATGTAATGGGCATCCAGCAATCGTTTCTGAGAAAATCTTCATAGGAATTCGAATCTTATTGTGATAGCGTCATAAAGTCCAAAGTCTTGAATCATTTCAGGAGTCCATTTCCCAAAGGGGGACCTTGAGGCTATTGCCTGTCTGCATATTTCCGCAGCTAAGGAATCTTGAAGTGGATGGTTAGTTAGTCTCAGTTCCTCAATTGTTCCATTCGCTTTTAGGTTAAATTGATATACAAATGTCTGAGGTGTAGGCATCGAGCGTATGTATGGATAAGAGGTATCCAAAAGTTGGTACCATTGGCTTTGTATAGACTGCATCATTTTTTGCAGGTACACCCCCAATGGGTGCAATCGACACTCAATTGCTAGTTTTCCAAGTCTTGGAGCATTACTTATACTTTTCAGACTAGGTTTATTAAGCAAATGGGATGTAACTCTTGGCCTAAGTCTCATTTTCTGGCCTTTAGTACCGTTGTTGAGAAATCTAGAATCTTCTATGTTATTCTTTGATGGTTCCCTGATATCCAGAACTTTTGGTTTGGATTCAATTGATTGAGAAGAAAAACCATTGTTTTGTGTATCGTTTTTTACAGTGATGCTTATCTTTTTCTGGCTGTTTTCCCTTAAGGGCCGAGATGTACTAGCAACTTTTTTCTTTGAAATATTGTTTACTGCGGGACGAATTGAAGAATGATTTAAAGCTTTTAGCTTGGAAAGTAAGTGAGGGGCTGAAGAGCTAACTTGGTTTTTTTTAGAGGTTGGTTGTGCTGCTTGCTGATCTCTGTCAGAAATCAAATCTGTATCGTCAGGTTTGTTGACTGGAACACTCTTTGATGCAATTGCGAACTTTGATTTTCTTTGTTTTACAGCGGCTCGTTCCCATTGAATTTCTTGGTTCTTTATTTGAACTGGCCTAATTAATATTGGGTATTCAGAGAAATCAATCTCGTTAATAACAAATAAAAAGAGGCAGCTTAATAAAAATGATAAAAAATATGATGCGACTCCCCCTGAGTGCGGTTTTGATTTAACACTTTCGAAATCCATTAAAATTAGATCACACTACTAGAAAAGTAAGGAACTAGGCAAAATTAAGAATTATATTTGCTGCTTGTTCTGCACCATTAACAATGTCTCTAGTTCTTTTCTTACTTAAGAATGAGGGGAGTGACATAGACCAATCTTCATCTTGCACTTGTTCAATTGTTATGGACCTATGCTGTAGATTTTCTTCAGCAAATTTCTTGAGTACAATTGATTCTCGAAAATTCGCTCTGTAGATTGCAAAGATGGGTGTATTTGTGGCCCAGCATTCACATATTGTGCCATACCCAGCCTTACCTATCACGCATGAAGAGGCATTAACGATGTCTGGGAAGTGGATACCTGAATTAAGTGGTAGCCTAATGGTGTTGTTGCATCGTGATATCTTTTTCTGGTTGGTTGGTATGACAATTGGAAATTGCGAGTTTATGCTTTCAGGAAAATCATCTTTCATCAATATTCCGCCTGTTGTAAAAAGAATAAAATCCTCATCTTTTCTAAGTCCGATTGCTTCCTTGATTATTGAAATCTTTGATTTTAATTTTCTAAATACAGGGCTGACTTTAACCGTTCCTCTTTCTGGCGAGCAAAAAGGAGTACACTGTATCCTTAAGTCCACTTGACTGAAAATATTGATTAATTTATCCGAGTGTACAGCAAGAGATGGAGTGCAATCATGAAAACTCTCATAGATCCAATCCCATGTGAAATTTTCAATTAGAATAGTCGGCTTGCCGAGTTGATTACCAACTACAATGCCAAGGGGAGAAATATCGCATAGCACTAAATCAATATTATTTTGATCAACTGATTTTTTGGCTTCCAAAAAAGGTGTACTAGAGAAATTAAGAAATTCACCCAACCGTTCGGAAGTCTGAGAAATATTATGAGTGAATGGATCTATCTGCACCAAGCCAACATCTGTGATCATTTTCATGCACTTGAATTTGGCGGAATGGCTGAGATGTAGGTTCCAAAACTCATAAGGCAAATCACTGTAAATCCAAAATCTTGCATTTGATTGTGCAAGTTGGATACTTTCGATTATTGCAAGCATTCGAGTTGCATGACCCAAACCGTGAGATGAAACAAAACAGGCGAATCGAATGCCCTTTTTCATTTCCTATCGAACGAATAAAATTTCTAAGAAAGTGTTTAAAAGATTAGAAGGCTGGAGCCGATTTTTGCTTTCTAACACTAAACTTCTGCACAAATTTCTTTCAGTAGATGTATCAAAGCTCAAGATTTTTGGTGTCGACACTGTGAGTCTTTTCTCACTCGGAATAAATCTTAGGGGGATTCCATATGGGCCGAACCAGCATTCCCATGAACTATACTTTATACTTGGAGAATAATTACTCGCTAAGGATGGATTCCTTAAAACTATATCGGGTGTGATGTTAGTGGGTACAAGAATTTTAAGCACCACTGGAAGAGTGTTTAAGTACTGCTGTGGTGATTTAAATTTCAAGCTTTGATAAGATGAGTAAAAGTGAAGTGGATCAAACCCTACGAGATTATATCCATTAAAATTACCATGATGATTTTGAGTGGTAAATGGTTGTCGATCATACCAATTTTGAAATTTATTACTTAGTCTAATACCAATTTCAAAGTGTAAGTGAGAACGATTTAAGGGAATTTTAAAAGATGCGGTGTTCCCCATCTGACCAAGTTTTCCTGCGACCTGAATCGTGTCTCCAAGTTTCACACTTGGATGAATAGAATCGAGGTGTCCATACAATGAGTAAAGGACGGGGTGAAAGGAGTTATGCTCAAGGACTACATACCTCCCATAAGCACTAGTGCTTGCCTTGTAATTAATGTGGCTAACAACCCCAGGCATGGCGGCATAAACATTGTCAATTGGCTTTCCTTCTTTCGTAGATTTAACCGGGGAAAGATCGATTCCTTCATGAAATTTGTTACCGTTATTACGCACACACCCAAATGCACCCGATGAAAAATCCTTCCCAGGGCCTGTTTTCTCTAAGAAAGCATGATAACCCAATCCAGAGATGAAGGCTTTGTTAGGAGTCGGCCAAGATAATTGGAAAGATTGATTTCCCCGAATTGGAACTCCTAACAACAGAGGTGTGAAAAATATATAAAATAATAATTTTATAGAGCAAATTCCTAATTTTTTTGCCTGTTTAGTTCTAGTCTTATGTGGGGAATCGAAGTTTGAAGCTGGTTATAAAAGATCATAACCTCTTGCTCCGACACTCTACTTGTAAATAAGAAGGGGATAAAACCATTTGAAATTGTTTTTTCAATAGGGTGAAAACCAACTGTACTCCCTCCAACAACTAGATTGAGGTTTCTCCCTAAATTGCGAGTAGTCTCTTTTTGTAGGGTTATGGCCGCTCTTCTGTCCAGAGATAACCATAAGCCAAATACACGGTCTTGCTCGTTTTCCCCGAGAACATCAGAAAATGTGCCTACCTGTGATCCTAGAATATCGTATTCATCAATAATAGGGACAGGTGCGGCACCTTCCAAAAAAATACGTGGGCGCAATGTAATTTTTGTAGGATCGTATTTATCTTTTTTTGAGCATCCAGCAGCAGCAAAGATAAGAAGAGAAAAAAAGAGTAAAATCCGTGACACTGAATTGGATAGGCGTAAATGGTTTCCTTGCTTGAAAAAAGTCTTCTTCATAAGAATATTAAAATAATATGACGAACCAAGATTGCACTTCTGACAACCAAAATGCAATGAATACCGAGGTTTTAGTAATGATGGATTTGCAGCCAAATTTACTTAAGGTAATTCCGGACAGTGAAAGCTTTATTCAATCATGTGAAATTGCAATAAAAGCCTTCAAATACTTCGACTTATCTATTTTACTCACCGAGCAGGTTCCCAATAAAATGGGTAGTACAGTTGAAGATGTAGATAAATTGATTACTACAAGCGACTCCATTATTTCTAAACATTCCTTTTCTGCTTTTGGGAGTGATTTATTTTTGAATAAGCTTAAAGCATTGAATTGTAAGAATTTGATTCTGGGGGGCATTGAAACCTCAATTTGTATTTATCTAACAGCTATCGACGCACTTAGTTATGGATTTAATGTCACCATTTTATCGGATTGTGTTGCTTGTCGGAGATTTAACGACGGGCAGTCAGTGTTACATAACTTGCAAGCGAAAGGCGTTAGTGTGTTGCCACTTGAGAGCTTCTTGTTTTCAAAATTACGCTCTTCCGAGCACCCTCAATTCAAGGAAATATCAGCTATGATTAGGCATAGGGCTACTGAACCTCGTTAATGGCTCTTACTTTCTCATGATTGCTTGCACAAACTCTGCTACTTTGAGTGGTGTCGTTGCTTTACCTGTGGCAGTGGAAACTAATGATGGAGAGCGAGGGGACCCTAGAATTGTACTGGTTGGTCTACCTGATTCTGCTGTCAGGGAGTCGATCGATCGCGTCCAGTCAGGTATTACCAGTTCCGGATTTTCTCTTCCCCGTACTCATACCACAATAAATTTAGCCCCTGGGGATTTGCGCAAGGAAGGGGCAGCCTTCGACCTGCCTATCGCATTGTCATTGCTTACTAGTACAAAGCAAATGAAAGGCGAAAACTTGAAAGACTTCATGATTGCTGGTGAACTTGGATTGTCAGGGAAGGTGAGGGGCATACGGGGGGCAATTTCCATTGCAATGCTTGCTAAAACACAGAAACTTAAAGGGGTAATTCTACCTTATAAATCTGCCGTCGAAGCTTCTGTAGTTGAAGGAATTAATATTTTCGGAGTTAATTCTCTTGGTGAAGCGGCCACTTTTTTAGACAACCCTGAAACCAGTAATCTTCAGCGTGTGGTGGAAAACAATGATACTAATACTACTCAATATGATTTGGATCTTTCTGATGTAAAAGGGCAGGGTAATGTAAAGCGTGCCGTAGAAGTTGCAGTTGCCGGTTCTCATAATTTACTGATAGTCGGTCCTCCCGGTTCAGGTAAATCAATGATATCAAAGCGTATACCGACCATACTTCCTGATCCATCTAACTCTGAATTTTTAGAGATTATGCAGGTTTATTCAGCTGCTGGAATTAGAAATTTTGTTGATTACCCTAGAAGAAATCGGCCGTTTCGATCACCTCATCATACAATCAGCGATGTTGGTTTGATTGGTGGGGGTTCGAATCCAGGTCCAGGCGAGATCTCACTAGCTCATAACGGTGTACTTTTTCTAGATGAATTACCCGAATTTAAGAGAAGCACTCTAGAGGTTTTAAGGCAACCGATTGAAGATGGTGAGGTTACTATCTCCCGAAGTGCAGCTAAGGTCACTCTTCCAAGTCGGTTCATGCTTGTTGCCTCTATGAATCCTTGCCCATGTGGTTTTCTTGGCGATCCTTCCAATAAATGTCGCTGCTCGATTCCTCAAATTCACAAGTACAGATCGAAAATAAGTGGTCCCTTGCTAGACCGAATGGATTTACAAATTGATGCACCTGCTGTGGAATTGAGCGAATTACCTGATGATAATAAAGGAGAAACTTCTTATGAGGTAAGGCAGAGGGTTAATTCATGCCGTAATATTCAGAAAGATAGATTTAAGGACACTAATATAAAATCGAATGCATCGATGAGGAGAAATGAAGTTGAGATTTATTGTAAATTATCAACTGATAGTAAAAATCTTTTTCTTGATGCAATGAAGAGACTAAACTTATCTGCGAGGGCATATGATAGAATTCTCAAAGTTTCCAGAACAATAGCAGATTTGGAATCTACAAGTGATATAAAAAATAAACACTTATTAGAAGCGATTCAGTATAGAAGTATGGATCGTTCATACCTCTAATTTTATGCTTTTCATAAAATATTTTTAAGATATGAAATGTTACTATATTATTATCAATTAATTATTATGAACTTAGACCAAATCGACGATGTTAAAGAGCTCAAGGCTCTCAAAGCTAAAATTGAGCGAAAATTAAAATCCAAAAAAAATAAACCTGTAAAGCCAGCCTTTGGAGAGTTATACGGATTGATCAAGAATGACCATAAAAGACATCTCAGACCAGACGGACGAAAAGTTTTCCGGTCTGTTACTGATTACTTAGAATGCTATGTGAGAGGGTTAGCTCCGATTGCAAAAGCTGAATTTTATAAGAGATTTGGAATAGAAAGCAGCAGAGGCAAGGTAACCCCGGAGGTCATTTCTAAAGCGAAGGGTTTGTTGACTACAGGGCAGACCTTGCAGTCCGTAGCAGATGCTTGTGGAATATCTGTAGCATCATGCCAGAAAATTAAGGCTGGAGTATATGATTCATGATTTACATTAAATAGATACTTCATTAAGCCGCATCTTGCGGCTTTTTTATGGTAAGAAAAGTGAATAATGTAAACTACCTGACGAGGGTAGAAGCCATTGATTACTTGATTTTTGCATATAATCTAAAGTGGTGCATGACACGCTGGATTAACCAAAAAATAGCAATCAGTTTTGTAGATTCATCTTCACAGAGAAATATGATTAAAGTTTCTGCTTTTTTTCTGAAAGATACAAACAACGCCTACATGACTCAAAAGGAATTAGATTTAGAAATGTTAAAAATAATTAGGTAAATTATTTTTAATTAGATCTCCTCTTCCTCCGGAATATCTAATTTATGCATGGTTGTTTCTTCTCCCTTAGAGTCTACAGTGATCACTTTCATAATTTTGCAGTCTTTACCTTGTGCCTGAAATCTTTTGGGTTCACCATCTGGCCCAATCACTTGCAACAGACCGGGTTTCTTATCAATCTCAACGCATTCGAGAAGATCTTTACCGTTGTACCCCTCTTCATGGGATGTTGAATAAAGTCCATCGGGGTGAACAAAGCAAACAATACGGCCATACCTGAATGATCCACCTCTCTTGTGTTGGATAACATCTCCTTTTTCGAAAGTCTTTTTAGTGAAAAGTTGTTTTCTTGGAATATAATGTTTGAGCTTGGATCTCTTGGTTTTAAACATTTGAATACCGTCCGATCCTTTTTCAAGTGGGGTCAAATCATCTGGGTTTACTTCCATGCATTCACAAGTTGGATCACCTGGATCGTCCTGTAGTATCATTAATATTTCACCACATCTTTTCTTGCCCCCTTTAACTGATACGGTTTCTTTCACATGATCTCCTATTTCGATCGTTTTTTTCTTTTTCTTTTTCTTGTCCATTTTAGATTAGATGAGCATCTTCATGCAGTTTACAATGATTCCTTCAGATAAGACTAAATTACAGAAGTAATCAATAAAATGAATTTACTATTTTTGAAATTTTCTTCTCTTCTTCCCTTACCTTTATGATGTCAATTTGACTGTAATTAAAATGAGAAAAAACAAGTTATTGGTTATAAATGCAACTCTTCACGGGGCATTATTAGGTTTTATGATACTTGGGTTGACTACTCTTCCTGTTGTCCTGGCACTCATTGGCGTAGGGGCGAATGTGTTCTATCTTTATTTTAATTCCCAGAGCGTGTCATCGTGCAGCATTAATAAAGTGGATACACCTGATCAAGTTATCGACGGACAATCCGTTTTGGATGATCTCGACCGAGAACTTGATCGTCGGCGAGAAGCGGACCAGTTGAATCGTAACTAGAAGAATCAGTGTATAGAAGTACACCTCTAGATTTGAAGGGCATGCCTCCTGGGATTCCCTTCATCGTGGGGAATGAGTTGGCAGAAAGGTTTTCTTTTTACGGTATGCGGTCGGTCCTGCTCGCATACATGACATTGTATTTGTGTAAACCTGGTGGAGAGTTGGATGTATTTGGTGATAAAGAAGCCGAAGCATGGGTCCATTTATTCGTGGGGTCAGCTTATTTTTTCCCTCTTCTGGGAGGGTTCCTGTCAGATGCATTTTGGGGTAAGTACAAAACAATCCTCTGCCTATCTACATTTTACTGCATTGGACACATGTTCTTGGCTTGCATGGAATGGGTGGGGGACACTCGACTCATGCTTCTAATAGGATTGGCCTTAATTGCTTTTGGCTCTGGAGGCATCAAGCCGTGTGTCTCAGCCCATGTAGGAGACCAATTTGGCAAGGCAAATTCTTTTTTGCTATCAAAGGTTTTTGGCTGGTTTTATCTTTCTATCAATATTGGAGCTTTTCTTTCTGGGTTACTCACTCCTTTTTTACTTGAAGCAAAGCGGGTTCAGGGGACTTTGGGGGAATGGATTTACCCTTCTTTTACTTGGTTGGTTGGGGAGAAAGAGATAGGGGAAATTATCTTTGGCCACCACTTTGCATTTGGTCTGCCGGGGGTTCTTATGGGAATGGCTACTTTACTGTTCTGGATGGGGCGCAGGCAGTTCACTCATGTTCCACCTGAAGGAAAGAATTTTTTTGTAAAAGTTTGCCGGAAAGAAAACCTTCATGCCTTAATTAAACTGAGTAGTATCTTTGCCTTTGTAATAGTCTTTTGGGCTTTATTCGACCAAGTAGGAACCTTGTGGCAGATACAATGCAGGCAACTTGACCGAGTTATACCTGACTGGCTTCCTTTTTTAGGGGGGTATGAGTTACTCCCAGTTCAGGTTTCCGCTGTATTCAACCCGCTATTTATTTTGCTTCTCATTCCTGTTTTTAATCATTTAGTATATCCAGTACTGTCCCGTTTTATACATCTCAATGCACTGCGTAAAATGGGCATTGGCTTATGGCTCATGGTACTTGCCTTTGCGATTACTTCCTTGATTCAGGAATCTATTGAAGGAGGTCATGTTGTTCATATTGGATGGCAAATCCTAGCATGCCTAGTTTTAACTGCATCTGAAGTTATGGTTTCAGTTACTTGCTTGGAGTTTTCTTACACACAAGCACCCAAAGTTATGAAGTCTTTAGTCATGGCTCTCTTTCTCTTAACCGTTTCTTTGGGGAACTACTTTACCTCAGCAGTCAAGTTTCTGCTTTATGATGGAAAGGGTGGGAGCATCCTCACTGGTGCTCAAGAATTTTGGTTTTGGACGATGGTTATGGGGGGCAGTTCAATACTCTATTTATTTGTTTCCAAGAATTACAAAGTGAAGGAAAGTTAACAAACTACCTTCCGTGCCAAGCTTTAAAAAATCCTAAGTTCTTTAACGGAGCGACACTTTTTAAGTTTATTAATTTTTATGAGAATTTCAGCTTTTTTAAAGCTTAACTCCTGTTTGATCGTACTACTTGCCGCACGAATTTGTAAGGTTTTTCCATCCTTTGATAAGTTGATGGGGGCACATTTACCGGCTAGGTTTTTTCCCACAATTTTCTGCCAGTTACCAGAAAGTATCCGCTCACTTGTTTCCTCTTCACCAATACCCCAATCCTCCCAAACTTTTTCCACCAAGCTATCCATTGATAAAGGCTGTTTCATTTTATTGCCTGGTCGCTGACTTGGAAGGTTCATAAAACTTGAAACCAGGTTTGCCATCTTCGAGTCAAGATAGTCAGATTTTTGCTGATATTTTGTTTTCAAGAGATGTTGCCTTAGTAAAAATAATTACCCAGTTGATCAAATTTTACATTAATCGTAACATTTCGGAAATATTATTATTCGATATGATTATAAAACCTAGAATTAAAGGATTCGTATGTATCACCTCCCACCCGCTGGGTTGCATGGAAAATGTGCGTCAACAGGCTGAGTTAGCTTCCAAGATGGCACTAGCAAATGGCTCTGGTCCCAAGAGGGTTTTAGTGATCGGTGCATCCACAGGTTATGGCTTGGCAAGTCGAATATCTGCGGCATTTGGAAATAATGCTGAAACCCTTGGTGTCTCATTTGAAAGGACTCCCAAAGAAGGGAAACCGGCGAGTCCTGGGTATTATAACACCGCAGCATTTGGTAAACTTGCTGAACAAAAGGGCTTGGTTTCGCACGATATTAATGGCGACGCTTTTTCCAAAGAATGTAAAGACGAGGTTGTTCTTAAAGCAAAAGAGATGGGTGGTGATTTTGACATGGTAGTTTACAGCCTTGCTTCTCCAAGAAGGACAGATCCGTCTGATGGAAGTATATATCGTGCATGCTTAAAGCCGATTGGGATGATTTATAAAAATAAAACTTTAGATACTGACCGAGGTGAAGTTAAAGATATTTCAATCGATCCAGCAAACGACGATGAAATCCATCAAACTGAACGGGTAATGGGAGGAGATGATTGGGAATTATGGACCAATCGATTAATTACTGAAGGACTTCTTGCTAAAGGTTGTATCAACTTGGCTTATTCCTATGTAGGCCCTGAAGTAACTTGGCCAATATACCGAAATGGAACAATTGGTCGCGCCAAGTCCCACCTCGAAAATGTCGCAAGTTCCTTAAATCGCCAAATGAAAACCTCTTGTAATGGCCAAGCATTTGTATCTGTAAACAAAGCCGTTGTCACACAAGCAAGCTCCGCTATTCCTGTCGTTCCATTGTACGTGTCTATGCTGTTCAAAGTAATGAGAGAGTTTGGAACACATGAGGGGTGTATTGAGCAAACAAATCGCTTATTTCAGGATCGCCTTTACGGCTCAGATGCTTCTTTGGAATTAGATAACGATAATCGAATCAGGCTGGATGACTTGGAAATGGCTGAAGATGTGCAAACGAGAATTAAAGAACTTTGGCCTAAGGTAAACTCTGAGAATCTAACCTCGCTGACTAATTTTGAGGAGTATCAGCAAGAGTTTCTTCGGCTATTTGGTTTTGGGATTGATGGTGTCGATTACGACAAAGATGTAGATCCGGTCCATCCATTTTAAATTTTCCGAACCGTGAAGAGGATAGGGGACTCAGGTTTATTTCTATCACTGAGGTCAGTTTCCATTCGCCAATCTTTTACACTACATAGATTTTGCACAAGATCGGCTTCTTCTTGCCCCCCCACATGCCCACGATAGCAGAGTATAGTGATTTTAGCATGTTTTCTTAGTAGTTTGTAAATAGCTGAAATTGTCGGGGTTGTGGTTTGTGGGGTTGTCTTAATATCGTGGTTTCCTCCTGGTAAATATCCGAGGTTCAACATGGCTCCATCTATTATTCCATGATAGTTTTTGGGGATATGTAAGGCAACTTGACTATGGCAACACTTGCAGGCAGTAACCACATCGGCAAGACCGCTGCTTTCAAGTCTTTTTAGGGTAGCTTTAATAGCGGCTTCCTGGATATCGAATGCCCAAACTTTTCCATTGGGGTATGCAAGTTTAGCTAGAAATTGTGTATCATGCCCGTTCCCTGCAGTTCCATCTATGAATAAACCATTTTTCGTTGAGCTTTGCTCGAATTTTGAGTGTGCAATATCGACCAATTTCATAACTTATAATCAGAGAGGAATCTAAGAATACTTTTTCTTTCGGGAATTGGTTTTTGATCGATTAGGAAATTGGCAAATTCCATTGCACTTAGTGCAATCGTTGTGCTGCCCCGGGAGCCGAAACCGTTAAATAGATAGTAATTGCTCAGCTTAGGGTGTCTGCCCATTATGGGGTTTCGGTCCAACGTGCCGCTTCGCACTCCGCTTACCTGGTTTATTATTTTAATGTTCAAGTCATCAGGTAGAAAGGTAAGATTTTTGAGTATTTGTGTACGTGCAAGTTTGCTTGGCCCTGACTCAAAATCATTGTGCTTCCAAGTTGATCCCAGTTTGGTGTTGGCGCCTCTTGAATCTGGACTGTGCCATGTTCCGTTACTGACATGCGCATTAAGTACCGATTTTATCGTTAAAATGTCCCCTTGTGCAGGAGAAAAGGGTAGTTCCTTAAACCATTCATTCTCCCTGACACGATAACCTTCGCAAAATATCACATCATGCCCAGGCCAATCCTTCTTATTGAAAGGTTTAATAATTAAACGGTTCTCACTACAGAGAATTTCCCTCGATACTTGCAAGAACTTTTGGGTTTCAAATTGCCATGCTGTAGTCAGTCCCGCACCGAACTTTGTTTTTATTCCAATTATTCTGCAATCTGAATTTAGAAGCATGTCAATTTTGTATTTCTCACTCAGGGAACTCCAGCGATCCTGTTGCTTCTTAGAAATAAACACTCTAATTAATTTAATCGCTCGTATGAAATTTTTTTCTGGGGAATCAAATTTTTTGAGAAACATAAAGTTAGCTTCCATACATTGATCGAAATCGTAAGGAAGGTTGAATTTAGGACCTATAAATGGATTAATCAGTCCTGCGGATACTTTACTTGCCGCATTTGGCAATCGTGCATCAATTACCCTCACATCCTGCCCTTTTTGTCGCAAAGTATGGGCAAGCACAGCACCTGCGAGTCCATGGCCTACTATAAGATACTTCTTGCTCAAGTAGAAAATAAGAAAGATTTTGTAGTTTGCGGGCAACAGTATTTACCACAACCTTTGGACTATGAGCATCCGTAGTATTCTATTTCTCTTATTTGTCATAATAAGCGGTCTTCTAGCTTACAAATTTGCTCAAGTTGAAAGCGTTCCTACTGGAAAAAGTCATACTAGGGAAACTACTGTGCAGTCGTCCATCAATCTGCATGATTATCCAGCGAAAGATTTGTTCGAAACTAACTTTTTTGAAGGGAACACTTTACCTGAGTCCAAGCTCGCACTTGCAAAATATCTTGAAGAGGTGTTGGGAGATATAAGCTCTAAGAATGACTGGGTGGTCACACTCACAAAGAAAGACGAGGAGTATTTAAGAATAAATGCTCCATCCCTTGGTATTGAACTTAACGGAGGCCTTCCTGAGCTTGGGATTGCGAGATTAAAAGTAATAGATACGCTTAAGAATCCTGAGTTCATTTTGGATTTGCTGAGGGATAATTCGATGGAACCTAATTTTTCCTTAAGGCAACCTCTTCCTCCCAGGGCTGCAAGCATCTTGGAAGAAAGTTTTTCAAAGGGTAATTTCATACAATGGCTAGGTGGGGCGAACAATCGTAGTTCTTTTGGCACTGGGATAAAGTTAGCTCTCCTAGATTCCGGTGTTGATATTTCCCATCCTTTACTAAGCAAACTTGCGGTTAGGGAACAGGACTTTTTGAAAAAATCCTTACCGACCTCAAACAGTCATGGCACCGCAATGGCTTCTGTGATTGGAGGTCGTGGAAACGAATACATTGGTGTTGCACCAGGTTGCGAGATTCTTTCCTACAGGGTTATTGATGAATCTGGAAAGACTGATTCATTTACCGTCGCTTCGGCTATCGTGAGATCGGTTAAGGATGGTGCCAGAGTTATAAATCTTAGCCTGGGAGGGCACAAGGGGAGTGCAGTACTCAGAAATTCGATTTCGTATGCAAGAGATCACGGAGTTTTTATAGTTGCAGCAGTGGGTAATGAGGGCACTGGGTTGGTGAATTATCCTGCGGTTTACCCAGGTGTAACGGGTGTAACTTCTGTGGGAAGGAGTGGCAGAGTATCTTCATTTTCAAATTTTGGTGATGGAGTTGATCTAGCCGCACCAGGCGTAGGCATTTTAACCGCTTGGCAAGATCAAGGAAATGTTAGCTTTAGTGGAACTTCTGTATCCTCAGCAATTGTATCGGGAGTGATTGCTGCGGAACTTTCTAAGAATCCTAGCCTAACTTTTTCACAAATGAATGATTTGCTAAAGTCTACTGCAAACGAATCTGAAAAACCGGGGCATGACCCAATTTCAGGATTTGGAGTTGTCAGTCTTGCACGGTTGGAAAATCGAGGGAATCCCGAATATTCAGATCCTGCTTTAGTAGGTTATCACTTTGGTACAGTGGATCATGTTGGTACAGGCACTATGCCATTTGAGGTCATGGTCCAAAATCAAGGGAATACTTGGCTGAGTAATTTAAAATTGGAAGTATCCTATCTCGGTCGAAATAAACAATTCCGAATGGATAACTTGGCTCCAGGTGAAACAAGATCAGAGAAGCTTTACCTGCGAGGAGATGAGTTGAATGAGGTAGTCGAAATCAAGGGCAAGCTTTCATTGCCACTTGGCCTCAGGGATGAGCGAATCGAAAATAATGAAAGAAGCAGTGTGATTAAATTTTAAAGAACCTTTTGCTCTGGCAAGAAGCACAGATTTAC
>JAYNZN010000009.1:0-5110 GCA_038103695.1 Opitutales bacterium | reverse complement strand
ATACCTATGCCGCATCTCGTTTCTTTTGTTCCAAAGGAACAATTTTTGCTTTGGCCTTTCCGCGAATAACACCCGCATTAATAACTACTTCAACCGGAGTGTCGATTTCAGGTAAGTCGTACATTACATCAAGCATAATCGATTCCATGATGGATCGAAGTGCACGAGCACCTGTCTTCATTGTGAGGGCAAGTTCAGCAACCGTGATGATTGCTTCTTTCGTAAAGCGAAGTTCGGCTCCTTCAAGCAAAAACATTTTGCGGTACTGCTTGAGGAGCGAGTTTTTTGTTTGCTCAAGGACACATACAAGTTGTGTACGTGAAAGCTCTTTAAGAATAGAAATTACAGGTAATCTGCCAATAAACTCAGGGATAAGTCCAAACTTGACCAAATCTTCAGGCATAACATCAGCAAGAATTTCTGACGTTTCCTTAGGTTCTTCTGAGGTATAACCGACGCTTCTCTTGCCCTTTCTTTGCCCGATAATGTCATCGAGCCCCACAAATGCACCTCCGCAGATGAACAGTATGTTGGAAGTATCCAGTTGGATGTATTCCTGATTTGGGTGCTTGCGCCCCCCTTGAGGTGGGATATTGCAAACTGTCCCCTCCAGTATTTTAAGGAGTGCCTGTTGCACTCCTTCTCCAGAGACATCCCGGGTAATCGAAACATTATCAGTCTTTCTGCCAATTTTGTCTATTTCATCAACATAGACAATACCGCACTGAGCTTTCTCAACATCATGTTCAGCAGCTTGCAAAAGTCTCACAACAATATTTTCAACATCATCACCAACATACCCTGCCTCGGTTAAGGTTGTGGCGTCAGCGATAGCAAAGGGCACATCAAGTACCTTAGCGAGAGTTCTTGCTAAAAATGTTTTTCCGCTACCTGTAGGGCCAATAAGCAAAACATTGCTTTTCTCAATCTCTACATTTTCCAACTCCTGTGGAAGGAATGGGGAGTCATGATCAGAGTCAGGGGAACCTAATTCGGCAGATAATCTTTTGTAGTGGTTGTGTACGGCAACCGAGAGAACCTTTTTTGCATGGTCTTGTCCAATCACATGCTGGTCAAGATGTTCTTTGATTAAATTAGGTTTGATTAAATTAAAGACCGGTTTGTTGCCTGATTTTTTCTTGGCAGGTTCTTTCTCGCCAAGTTCGCGATCGATAATTGTTTTGCACACTCTTACGCAAGAGTCGCAGATAAAGACATTGGCCGGCCCGGCTATCATCTTCCTGACTTCTCCCTGCGGTTTGCCGCAAAAAGAGCAGAAATTGATTTTAGTGGGCTTTGCCATTTTGCTTTATTCGTTTGGTTTTTTAGAAATGACCTCGTCTACCAAGCCATACTCTTTAGCTTCATCTGCAGACATGTAGTAGTCTCGGTCGGAATCCTTTTCGATCTGCTCGACTGGTTTTCCGCTATGCTCGGATAGAACCGTATTAATGGTGCTTCTCCAGCGAAGGATTTCCTTGGCTGCAATTGAGATATCAGAAGTTTGTCCACCAGCACCACCACTTGGTTGGTGAATCATCACTCTGCTGTTTGGCAAAGCATATCTCTTACCTCGGGTTCCTGCAGCAAGAAGAACCGTGGACATGCTAGCAGCCATCCCAATGCAATAAGTGACCACATCGCACTGCATGAAATTTAATGTGTCATAGATTGCCATGCCATCTGATACACTTCCTCCAGGGGAGTTGATATATAAATGAATATCTTTTTTGGGGTCCTCCATCTGTAGAAACAGGAGTTGGGCAATTATGGAGTTAGCTACATAATCATCGATAGGGGAACCGATAAAGACAATGCGGTCTCTAAGTAACCTGCTGTAGATATCCCAAGCTCGCTCTTGGCGGCCTTCGCGTTCATAAACATATGGAAGTGGTAGATAAGCGCCCATTTTGATTAGTGTGTGTGCTCGCCTTCGATTTCACAAATTTGTTCTTTTGAAATCTCGGCTATTTTTAGCAAGGTTTTGTCGTAAACAATGTCTTCTCGTAACCGGTTTAATCTGGAACGGTCTTGGGTGAGTTCCTTAATGAATTTGGTAGGATCTTCTCTACGCATCATGGCTTCACGGGTGGCTGCCTGTGCAAGGTCCTCTTTTTCAACAGTAATTTTTTCTTCCTCTGCAATCCTGGATAAAACCAAGGTCAGCTTGACTCTTGCCTGCCCTTGAGTTTGAGACTCTTTCCACCATTCATCTCGGTTTTTTTCGATATCTTCTTGCTTAGTACCCTGGGAGGAAGCCTGCTGTATGCGATTTTGGAAAATTGCTTTTGATTCTTCTTCAACAGCCTGTTGGGGTAATGGGAATTCATCCATGTCCAAGATGTTTTGCGTAATTTGCTTACGCTTTGAGTTAACATTTTCTTGATCCTTACGTGATTTAATTTGCTCTCGAACTTTGGTCTTCAGTTCATCCACGCTCTCGATTTTGAGGGATTTAAGGAACTCTTCATCCTCTAACGCAGGAGCCTTTTTTTCGCGAACTTCATGCACTTCAAGTTGGTAGGTAATTGATTTCCCCGCCAGTGCTTCAACTTCGAAATCTTTGGCAAAGTCGGCTTTCACATCTTTTTTATCTCCCGCACTCATGCCGATGACTCCATCTGCAATAGCATCCACACCCATACCGGTTTGGTTGCCAGCTTCTTCCCAGGTGTTGGCTTGCTTGCCATACATGGGTTTGTCTGGGAGAATTTCAGATACTGCCTTTCCATCAAGTGAGCCTTCGTAGGAGCATTTTACATAGTCTCCCTTCTCGGAAGCACGCTCCACTACATCGAAGCTGGCTCGTTGTTCACGGATCGCATCCAACTCTTTGGTAACCTCATCCTCACTTACTTCGGTTGGCTCAATAGTAAGCTCAAATTCTTTGTATTTTGGGAGATTAAATTCCGGTTCAATATCTACTGTCACTTCCACAGATGCGGATTGGGATGGTTCCAACTCACCTGCGTCTACTTTAAGGACTGAATATACCTTGATATCTTTGTTCTCCAGAACGGCTTCGTAAGCAGCCGTTGAAACTTTACGATTCAACTCATCTTTGATTTCTTTGGCGTACTTTTTGCGAATTACATTTGCGGGTGCTTTGCCCTTCCGGAAGCCGGGAATGTTCACGAGTTTGCCTAATTCCTGGCAGACCTTGGATTCATGCTTGCTGACTTCTTCTGAGTCAAAGCTGACGGTTGCTATTTTGCGGGCTACTCCCGCATCCTTAATGTCTACATTCACAATGCTAATATGTACTGTTGTATTTGAAGTTAGGTTCGTGAGTATTTTGGGGGAATCACGATTGAATAAACCTTATTAAAATACCTTAAAAATTCTTATGGTCAACGAGATAGAAGCCAACTAGCGCAAAGGAACCCAAGAAGAAGGTCTGACGGATTGAGTCTGTGGCAGCTTGCCGAGGTATTCCAATGCCGCGGCAATATCTGTGGGGGAGAATTGTCTGATTTGAACAATATATTCCGAGGATGCTGAGTTTTGACCGATGATTTTGTATTGTTCCTCTGTCAGCAGGCTTTCGAGATCGTCCTCAGAGTAGGCCTTTTTCAGGCCGACATAGATTTCAGACGCCCTGTAGAATTTTACATCCCTAGGATCATTCGGGGATACTTCTGCCAGTATGAATAATCTCTCGGAACGAAAGGACCCGGAAGTTTCAATAACCCAAGAGTTTACTGACTGATTGGGGTTATCGGAAACACTGGTTCGGTTGGCTTCGTAAAAAACGACAATTCCATTGGGTATGGCCTTTTGTAACGACTCCGGCAATGGGGGGAATTTCACATGTCCTACAGCACTGTGCTGTGTGTTATAGTTTCCAGGTCTCTGTGCCGCCTGCTCCTCCTTCACATCCAATGCATGTCTCACTAGCATTGAGGATGCAGTGATTCCAATAATCAGACCTATGGCTATTGTCAGCCTTCTTTCATTTTTCCCTAATCCCATAGATTTAAATCAGGCTTGGCGAAAAGGAATTCATGAGAGAGAGTTGGAAGATGATTTCGGCAGAAGTGAGCATTAGAGTTAGGTATCAGGAGACAGATCAAATGGGGGTGGTCTACCATGGCAATTACTTTACTTGGTTCGAAGCAGCAAGGATCGAGTTGTTGGACCATTTAGGCTGTCCTTATCGTGATCTCGAAAAGAGAGGCTATTTGCTTCCAGTTCTTCATTGTGAGGCAAAATTTAGTAAGCCGGCCCATTTTGATGACCGCTTGGTTGTTCGGGTTACAATCAGCGAATCTCCAATGGCTAAAATCAAGATTCATTATCAAGTTTTCAGGGATCAAGAAGTTTTGTGTTCAGGCAGAACCACCCACGCTTTTGTGGACACCAATGGCAAGCTTTGTCGACCACCAGCAAATTTTCTCAGTAAGTTCAAAGAAAGGACAGGCACTGGGTAACTCGAGAAGCTAGCCAATGGCATGCTTAATTATGTTTTCCACAATCTGTTCGGGTAATTCCCCATCGGTATTTATAAGTGTATCTGCTTCTCTGTATCGAGCATCTCTTTCTCGGACAAGCTTTTCCAGCACCATTAAAGGTTGGGCAACCTGCAAGAGAGGGCGGGAAGAGTCTTTCTGGGTGCGTTTCAATAGAGTTTCGGCATTTGCAAGCAGAGCAATGACATGACCTCTCGACTTAAGGAGTTCCATCATGCCCTCGGGGATGCAAAGTCCGCCTCCACAAGCAACAATAGCGGGCTTTTTAGGGAGTAGGTCGGTAACGAATTTTTTTTCCAAATCTCGAAAGACAACCTCTCCCTGATTTGAGAAGATCTCGGATATACTCCTCCCAGCATCTTTCTCGATTTCGCTGTCCGAATCCATGAAAGGTATTTCCAGTCGCTTAGCCAGAATTTTTCCGATTGTACTTTTACCAGTCCCCATCATTCCGACTAGAAAGAAATAGTTTTTATCCCTTTGTCTTTTTAAGTCAGGATTCATTTTGGTTGATTATATTGAAAGTAAAGTTCTTGCGAAGCGAAGAAAGCCACGAGATAATAGTATTATGAATCAGGATTCCGCAATCGTCACGATCAAAGGTGTTATGCCTACCTCCAATGGGTGTGCTATTTTTTTGG
>JAYNZN010000086.1:0-1842 GCA_038103695.1 Opitutales bacterium | reverse complement strand
CCCAAGAGGCCCTGGATCGTGGCCTCAGTTTGGGACAATTTGATTTAGTTATCGCCCTTGATTGTGGCACCAACTCTGTAAAAGAAGCTAACTTTCTCCAGGATCGGGGAATCGACCTAATTGTGGTCGATCACCACCAACAAAAAGAGGAAGATTTACCCAAAGCAATCTTGGTAAACCCACACCTTTGCGCAAACCAGGGAGAACCATGGAGGTACCTTTGTACAGCAGGGCTAAGCTTTAAGCTGATACACGCACTCTACAAAAGAATTAGGGAGATGGGGATTGCTGGTTCAGAGAAATTAACTCCGAGAGATTTTTTACCCCTTTGTGCGATTGGAACGCTTGCAGACTTGGTTCCCCTTCGGGGCGAGAGCCGAATATTATCCCATTTTGGAATCAAAAGATTATTTATCGATGCATCTCCCGGCTTACTGGCACTGCTTCATGAATGTGGACTGGATGGGACGGTTGAACCAGAAACGGAAGATATTACCTATCAACTAGCACCGCGTATCAATGCATGCGGGCGATTAAATATGCCAGAGGCCGCCCTCTCTTTGCTTCTTGAAACAGATAAAAGAAATTGTACCAATCTCGCCCAAAAGCTTACCAAGTTTAACGAAGAAAGAAAAGGGATCGAAGCACAGTTGACCGCAGATGCTTTGGCTCAGGCAGAAAAAGATTTCAAGGATCGAGCGGCCATTGTGGTCACCGGAGAGGGCGAGGGATGGCACCCGGGGGTAGTCGGTATCGTGGCCGGAAAACTCGCCAACTCCCTCAACAAGCCATGCTTGGTCTTGGCAAAAGGTGAAGGGAACGAATACTGTGGTTCAGGTAGAGGAGTGCCAGGGATAAATTTAGTGGAAATCCTTTCGGCATGCCAAGATAAACTGAGCCACTGGGGAGGACATCCCGTTGCAGTCGGGCTTGGGTTGCAAAAGGAAAAACTCGATGAGTTTATTTCTCAGTTTTTGGAAATGGTCGAACAAGTTTCAGCGGATGATAAGCTAGACCCATTCCTCACAGTGGACGCCATCATTGAGCCTAAAGATTTAACCTACAAACTCTTAGATCAAATCAACAGGCTCGGTCCTTTTGGGCAGGAAAACCATGAACCCATCATGGGAGTCAAGGGGATCATTCTGGATACAGAACCGAGAATGGTAGGTGGGGGCGAGCATTTTCAATTTTCCTTTCACAACGGGAAAAGTTCTGTCCGTGGAATCGCTTGGAGAATGGGAAAACGAGTGCCTCCCAGTCACCAAAAAATTGATCTAGCTTTTAAACTAAGAAGGAATCATTGGAATGGCAGAAGTTCTCTCCAACTTATGCTCGAAGACTGGAAACTAAGCGAGAACGCTTAACCTTTTCCTCAGGCTTAGGGATTGATACGCACTTCAAGAAAATCGATAGCTTGATCCATAGACATTCTTTCCTGCTCCGTGGAGTCCCTGTCACGCAAAGTAATCGAACCATCTCCCTCAAGGGTATCGAAATCAACAGTTAGAGCATAAGGCACTCCGGCTTCGTCAGCTCTGCGGTATCTTCTACCAATGGCACCTGATTGGTCGTAGGTGACATTCCACCTGCGTTGTAAACGGCGGTACAATCCTTGAGCTTTCTCAACGAGTTCGGGCTTGTTTTTGACCAACGGGAATACGGCCGCTTTTATGGGGGCAACCCGGGGGTGAAATTTCATTACTGTTCTTTTTTCACCACCGACCTCATCAATTTGGTAAGCCGCACAAAGAACGGCAAGAAAAGTACGGTCCACACCAAGGCTGGGTTCAATCACATGGGGTAAATAGCGTTGCTTACTCCCCTCGTCAAAATACTCCA
>JAYNZN010000085.1:0-1858 GCA_038103695.1 Opitutales bacterium | reverse complement strand
TGGCGCTCAAAATTGGCGGAACGCTTACTCACTACCTCTCTTTTATCACGCAAACGGTCAATCTCCGCACCTACCTGTTCAAGCCTGCGATTTTCATCACTATCTGAAAGTGCTCGTTCCAGGTGGTTCAATTTTTCCCGGTAACGATCAACCTCGCCTCTTGCAGTTTTTAACCGGGCCCGCTCCGCTTCCTCCTGGTGCTTTAGTTCATCAACCCACTCGGTGCGCCGTTCAAGCTCTGCCTGGGCATAGAAAGGTTCAATGGCTAAACGAATATCATCCGCATTGGATCGTTTATTCATGGCATCAAGAAATTGATCATGAACCGATTTAATTTCATCAAGTTGCTCGAGCTGATACGAGGCAGTTTCAATACGCCGGTGTGTGCTGCGAAGGTCGTCAAATCTCTCCTGCAAGGCGAGTAATTTTTCCTTCGCCCCTCCATCATCGAGCATATGTTCACGTATAAATTGAGTTAAATCTTTAACATCTTTGATACATACCGCTTGGTTAAAAATAGACATGGGGGAACGTGTCCCCAGGTCTGCATCCAAGAAAAGCATCGATTCAAACTTCTTGTGATAGGCCGTAAAAGAATCAAAAATATTGTATCCCCTGTCCTTGAGAATCCTTCTTAGGTTGTCGGAGTCTTCCAATTGATTGAAGTCTTCCTCAATGGTAAGTTTTCTTTTTTCAACCAAGTAAACTTTGTCCACTTTCCCAGAAGGCAAACACCAAAGCACCTGAGCAATCGTTACTTCTGACTGATAAGCTTCATTGAAAAAATGGGCCAATAAAACCGTGTAGGTCTCCCCGGCCTTTCGAAGCGTTTCCTTACGGCCTTGCCCGGTTGCGGAATCGTGAATTTCGGAATAAGCCCCCAATACATAATCTCGTTCGTTACGCTCGCGGCTTCCCGCCTGGCTGGATGCGACATTGTAATTACGAACTCGGTTAGGAACCAAAAGGGTGAGCAGTGCATCCACCAATGTAGACTTTCCTGAGCCATTCCGACCAGTAATCATGGAAGTTCTTCCATCCGGGCGGATGGTATAAACCTTCTCGTGAAAGGTTCCCCAGTTTAAAAGGGACAACTCATGCAGACGATAGCCAGCAGTTGATTTATCGGGTGCAAATTCTAATTCAAGTTGTGATTCAAGCATCTTCTTCCTCCATTTCTTCTTCTAATTCAGGAGCTCTTCTCTTGATTTGGTTTTTTACTTCAGTTAATTTTTCAGGAGGCAGCTTTGCTTTGATGATCCGTTCCACACGGTAAAGACCTTCATCTTTATCGCGCACTTTTTTAATAATTCCCCACTCCTCAAATTTATTGATCAAGCCCGATATTTGTCGGTGAACTTTCTTTTCATCATGAAGCTCAGGGTAATAAGGGGACATAAGCTCAATGAGGTCTAAGCTGGAACGATACAAGTGGTCCCCTTCTTCCTGGTTCTGCTCAAAACGCATGAGCTCTTCCCGTAATAAAACCATGAAAATCGTTTGATGGTAAGACAACCTTGTACGACGAAGGACGCGAGGCAAAGGAGCGGAGGCATGTTCATCCCAATTTTCTTCTTCGGTTGAATCTTCGTCTTGTTGACGAACATAAGCGTACCCAGCAGAGTCATCTCGGGCGACATCCATACCCATTTCATTAAAATGTCCTTTTATTTTTTCCCATTCCGCCCCCAGCCTGCTCCATAAATCTAGATCTTCCTGGTAAATGGGGCCGTTCAAAAGACGGACAATGACATGACGATGAGTAATAGATGCGTTCATAAACGATTTCTTTGAAAAATTAATTGTTGTACCTCAACATACCTGGGTTGAGCCGGCCGATTTAAATTTATTTGAATCA
>JAYNZN010000008.1:25968-46788 GCA_038103695.1 Opitutales bacterium | reverse complement strand
TGTAAATCCGCCCGCTTCGGCGTTCGTCGGTTCGAATCCGACCCCTACCACCATTTGAGATTCAAAGTGGCCTCAACACATGAGTAAAGATACCAAGCAAACCAAACGATGGTTGCTCATTTTTTTGGGCGGGTTGATTTTGTTTTTCTACAAAACATGCACGGGACAGTTGCCTCCCTTATCACTGTAATGAGAAGTCTGTCATGGCTTGCAAATTTCTCTTACAGGGGAGTTCTTGCGGTCATATTGTCTTACCTAATGGCTCATTACTTCGGTACAGCCCTGCATTCTTTATATCACGATTGGACAGGTTGGAGAAATGTCATCGGAGGTGCCCCCAATCAAATAACCGCTATTTTTGCTCAAGTAATATGGGCCTTAATTTTTTGCTCAGGTTGGTGGATGCTTTGGAAATTTGATTTTTTCTTGACCATTTCCTCTACAACAAAAGAAAAGACACGACCAAACACCGATTTCAATCCTCGCAAAGCCCCTTCATCAAATGAGCCCCAAAACGCATATGATGAGACTCAGAAAGCAGAAAATTTTGAGCCCGAAATAGACAATCTTTCACAGGCACAAGAACCCCGGAATGATTACGAAGAGAACGAGCAAAATGAACAGGAAGAGGAACCGAGAATTCAGAAATTTGTATTTCCATCCGCAGAGGACATTGAAATGGCAGAGGTTCTTTCATTAGAAAAAGAAAATTTGAATGATTTTTCAGTGATTAAAGATAGGTACCGATCCGCCATTGCTCAATACCACCCGGATAAGGTATTGGCTCTTGGTTCTGAAATACAGGAAGTGGCAGAAAAAAAAGCGAAAGAAATTAATCACGCATACGAATATTTCAGAAAGAAATTAAAAAACTAAGCAATTTTCCCCAATCGAATCGCTCAGATCGTAAAGTCTTGAAGATTCAGTAATAGAATATAATTATAAACCGCTTTTTATTATGACCAAAACACACGAATTCAAAGCCGAAACCAAGCAAGTTTTAGACATTGTTGTAAACTCGCTCTACAAAGATAAGGAGATTTTTGTTAGAGAACTTATCTCCAATGCGTCCGACGCACTGGAAAAACTGCGACGCACCCAGTTGACAGAGAAGGACATCTTTGACGAGAACTTGGAGATGGAGATAAATTTAAGTACCGATGAATCCTCCAAACAGCTAACCATTCAAGACTTTGGAATCGGTATGACTGAGGAGGAAGTCATCCAAAACCTAGGCACAATTGCCCATTCAGGCTCCAAGGAATTCATTGAAGCCCTCAAAAGTGATGGTGAAAAAAATGAAGCATTAATCGGGAAATTTGGAGTTGGTTTCTACAGCGTTTTCATGGTCTCCGACTCCGTCAAAGTTTATTCTCGAACATGGAAGAAAAAAGGTGAGGGCCTTTGCTGGGAGAGCGATGGAAGCGGAGGCTACACTATCGAAAAAGCGGATGACCAGCGGCGTGGCAGTAAAATTGTCATCCAACTGAAAGATGAATTTGATGAATTTGCCAAAGAGGACCGAATCAAAGATATAGTTAAGAAATACTCTGCGTTCGTTCAGTTTCCAGTTTCTGTAAACGGAGAGAAAGTAAATACAGTTGATGCCATTTGGCTACGTTCAAAGTCTGAAATCAAAGACGAGGAGTATGAGGAATTTTACAAATTCCAGGCAAATGAATATGAACCACCCCTCATGCGTCTTCATTTTAGTGCTGATGCTCCTCTTGAGATTAACTCACTTCTCTTTGTCCCCAAAAGAAATATGGAAAAAATGGGGATGTTTAGAAGCGAAAATAAAGTCGCTTTACATTGCCGAAAAGTACTCATTGATGCAGAACCTAAAGGATTATTCCCCGAGTGGCTGCGCTTTCTACGTGGGGTGGTAGATAGCTCTGACATCCCTTTAAATGTTTCTCGCGAAACCATGCAGGATAGTGACTTGCTCAAAAAACTTGGCCAAGTCCTGACCAAAAGATTTATTCGTTTTCTCAATGAACAATCGAAAAAAGAAGAAGCCACTTACCTCGAATTCTGGCAAGAATTTGGTGCTCTTCTTAAGGAAGGGGTAGCCACCGACTTCTCCTACAAGGACGACTTGGCAAAGCTACTGCGCTTTGAATCCACAGCCTATGACGACAGGAAGCTTACCGGGTTAGAGGATTACATTGAACGCATGCCATCTGAACAAAAAGACATTCTTTTTCTCTTCGGCAAAAATCGTAAAGCAATCGAAGCAGGACCCTACCTCGAGGCGTTGCAGATCCGTGGATTTGAGGTTCTTCTTCTAACTGAGCCTGTAGATGAATATGTCATGCAATCGCTACGCGAGTTTAAGGATAAGAAGATTATCTCTGCTGACTCAGAAGAACTTAAACTCGAAAAGATAGAGCAGGAGACATCGGAAGAATCATTAGACAAAAAGAGCCTGAAGAAGTTATCGAAATGGCTCAAAGAGTCGCTAAATGAGCGAGTTTCTGAAGTGGAGTCAGGTGACCGCCTCATAAGTAGTCCCGTGTGTGTTGTTGGAGAAGATGGTATGGGGGGAGCATCTGCCAGACGTATCATGAAAATGATGCAAGGTGCAGATGAGAGCATGCCAGCCAGCAAGGTAAAATTTCAAATCAACCCAAGTCATGGATTAATTAAAGGGCTATACAAGCTGATGGAAAAAGACGAACCCACAGCCTTACTCGTGGCAAATCAATTACTCGATAATGCCCTGGCTTCGGCAAATCTACTTGATGATCCGAGGGAAATGATCTCACGAAGCTTTCAAACTTTGGAAAAAATTACCTCCAAAGCATAAATAATTTTTTTCATTGAGTTCAGATTCAAATTGGGATTGCACAGCTTCAAGATCATAGGATAAAAAAGTGTTAGTATGAAAAATCGAAACACCTTTCCTGCTTTTGTAGTACATACATTGCTTGCCTTCACCTTTTTCTTTTTGTGCGGTTGCTTCGGGGGAAAGGGATCAAACCCATATTCTGAAGTGGATGAAAAGGTTGAGGACAACACCAAAAACCTCATGAGCTTAGCTGTGGGAATGACTAAGGGGCAAGTTTTTGACCTAGTCGGAATCGCCAACATCGTGGAAGGCTACGACTGGGGATCTGTTTGGAAATACAAGACCCGCAAGGGTGGCGGTGCCGGAACTCTAGCCGATAAAGCTGTTGACCAAACTTACACACCCGTTGTTTTTGACAACACAGACCGAGTAATTGGTTACGGAGATAAGTTTTATTCTCAAACACTTACCGACCTAGGAGCAGGACAGTTCTAGCTTTCACTCTCCCACAATGTAAAGTTGACGAAACGCTTTTTTTCGTCATTTTAAATCTTTTACACTTATTTTCGATGAAGACTACCCTTGCCAAAAAAGAAACTGTCCAACGCGATTGGAAAATCGTTGATGCCTCTGGAAAAATCCTAGGCAGGCTTGCAGTTGATATTGCCAATGCCCTCCGCGGTCGCACGAAGCCAACTTACACCCCTCATGTGGACACTGGCGATTATGTGGTGGTAACCAATGCGGACAAGATCAAGCTGACCGGTGCAAAAGAAGAACAAAAGCAATATATGTTTTATTCCGGCTACATGGGTAATGAGAAATACAGAACAGTTGCAGATTTTCGAGAAAACCGTCCTGAATTTATCATTACCAACGCAGTCAAAGGCATGCTACCCCGCAACAAACTATCCAGCGGTATGCTGACCAGATTACGCGTTTTCCGCGGAGACTCCCATACCCACGAAGCCCAAAACCCTTCCCCTCTCCTTCCCTAATAAAGAAAAATGAGTGCTAAAGCTAAAACAGAAGAATTTATCGCAACCGGTCGCAGAAAAACAAGTACCGCCCGAGTACGTATTCGCCCAGGAACTGGAAATTTCACCATAAACAACCGAGCAATGGAAGATTATTGCTCAACAGAACAGCAAAAAAAAGCAGTTCTTGGACCCCTCGTATGTGTTGAAAAGAATGGTGAACTAGACATATCAGTCAATGTTCGAGGAGGCGGCGGAACAGGACAATCTGGAGCCATTCGTCATGGTCTTTCACGTGCTCTTGAAAAGATGGAGGGCGATCTTCGCTCCCCACTCAAAAAAGCTGGTCACCTCCGACGAGACCCAAGAAAGATAGAAAGAAAGAAAGCCGGTCGCCCTGGGGCACGAAAAAGGTTTCAATTCTCAAAGAGATAATCAAGATTTTACTTACCTTTTATTACAACCCCTCGGAACTCCAACCGAGGGGTTTGTTTTTTATAACTTTACCACTTATTAAAAAATGAAAACGAGCATTATTGGTGCATCCGGTTACACGGGACAAGAGCTTGTCTCTTTATTGATTCAGCACCCAATGATTTCTTTGGAGTTTGTTACTTCACGTGCTCACTGTGGGAAAGCAATCTCATCAGTGATTCCAAGAATCGGAAATTCAGGAAATTCCATTTACTTTAGTAATCCCTCCTTAGAAGAACTGATAAATTGCGATAGTGAAATTTTCTTTCTCGCTCTACCCCACGGAACAGCTGCTGAATATGCAGTCCCCCTCGTTGAAAAAGGGAAGAAAGTCATCGACTTATCGGCCGATTTCAGACTCAACACCCCTTCAATCTATCAAGAATTTTATGGACAAACCCATCCAGCTCCTAATTGGCTGAAAGATGCACAATATGGTCTGCCTGAACTCTATGACCTAACATGGGAGAAATCTCCTTTAATCGCCTCCCCTGGATGTTACCCAACGAGTATTCTTATCCCCTTGGCTCCGCTGCTCAAAGAACAACTCATCAGCCCAGCTGAAATCATTATTAATTCGATCAGCGGAATAAGCGGGGCAGGAAAAAATTCATCTGAACACTTGTTATACTGTGAAAGAAATGAAAGTGCTGGTGCTTATGGTCTTCCCAAACATCGCCACCTTTCTGAAATTGAAGAACAACTTAGCCTTTTTAACGGTGAACCTCTTACTCTTTCATTCCAACCCCATCTTGGACCCATGAGCCGGGGTCTGTGCTCCACAATTTCTGTACGCACTAATAGCGATCTTCAGGAGGATATAATACGGGATTGTTGGGCTGAATTTTATAGGCATCGCCCATTTGTCAAAATCCTTCCACAAGGGCAATTCCCTGAGACTGGAGGAGTTGTCCATACCAACCGAATTGATCTTTCGGCTCATCAAGACTCAAGAACCCACCGTTATGTACTCTGCTCTGCTGAAGATAATTTGCTGAAGGGAGCCGGTGGTCAGGCCGTTCAATCGATGAACCTTTGCAATGGATACAGTGAGACTTGCGGCTTACCATGAAGTTTTTCGAAGATTGTGAAGGAATAACTGAGCCCCAAGGTTTTTTTGCTACAGGTGTACCATGCAATGTTATGGGAAAAAACAACGGGAAGCTTGATCTTGGAGTAATTTATTCTCCCCGACCCTGTTCTGCTGCTGGTACCTTCACCAATAATGATATCAAAGCAGCACCAGTTCTATATTGTTTGGACTTGTTAAATAACCCCAAGCAAGTCTTTCATGGCATTGTTGCAAATAGTGGCAATGCGAATGCTTGCACGGGCAAACAGGGTGAACTGGACTGCTCCAAAATGGCCTCAGAAACAGCGAGACATCTGAAAGTACATTCCAAGGAAATATTGGTCTGTTCGACCGGAAGAATTGGAGTTGCATTACCCATGAGCAGAATAACTGCAGGAATTGCCAACGCCTGCCAGGACACCCTCGAGGAACTAGATGGAGGCAAAGCATTCCAAGAAGCAATTCTCACTTCTGATACCCGAACTAAGTCCTGCTCTGCACAAATCGAAACTTCATCAGGTAAAATAACCATCGGTGGTACGGTCAAAGGTGCAGGAATGATCCAGCCCAATATGGCTACCATGCTTGCATTTATTACCACCGATGCCGTCGCTTCTTCTTCTTTCCTTAAGAAATGTCTCTTGGAGTCTGTTGACCTATCCTTTAATCGAATGACTATCGATGGGGATATGAGCACCAATGACAGCGTGCTTATCCTGGCCAATGGATTTTCCCGTATTGAAATCGAAAAAGAGTCCAATGAGGAGATTGAGCAATTCAAAAAAGCCATTACCCGTGTATGTTCCAGCCTTGCTCGAAAGTGCGTGACCGATGGAGAGAAAGTTACCAAGTTTGTAGAAATCCAGGTAACTGGAGCCCCTGACAATGCTGCAGCAGATAAAGTGGCAAGATGTATCGGAAATTCCCTCCTCGTTAAATCATCTTGGTACGGCTCCGATCCAAATTGGGGAAGAATTGTTGATGCTGCAGGATATGCTCGAATCGGTGTAGACTTTGAAAAGTTTGATTTGTCCTACAACGATATCCCCGCGGTGAGAAAAGGAAATCCGCTGCCAGCTAACAAACCGAAGTGGAAAGAGGTGGTATCAGAAAAATCTTTTATCATAAAGATTGATCTTAATTCTGGCACTGGGTCCACCTTTCTATGGACAAATGATCTGAGTGAAGAATATGTTAATTATAACAAAAGCGAATAAGGTCTGATGGTAGAATTTGAGGAAAGCCAGGCAAAAGCAAAAATCCTAATGGAGGCTCTTCCCTATGTCAGGCGCTTCAGAGGCTCTATTTTTGTGGTCAAGTACGGTGGTAGCTTTATGGATTCGCCAGATCCTGAAGTTCGCTCAGGCGTAGCCAAGGATTTAGTCTTTCTCAATTTTGTGGGAATAAAAGTAGTGGTCGTCCATGGTGGGGGAAAAGCAATTACCAGAGAGTTGGAAAGCCGGGGAATAGAAGCAAAATTCATCGACGGGCTCAGGGTAACAGACGAAAAAACAATAGATGCTGTAGATACTGTCCTCAACCAACAAGTGAATCGAGAGGTTGCAGAATTTGTTTCTTCACATGAATGCAAGGTTAAACGTTTTCCTGGCAAAGAAATTCTAACCTGCCAAAAACTCCAAAGCCACAACGACCTCGGCTACGTAGGTGAGGTCAATCATGTAAAAACAGATGATATTCACAAAGCACTTGAGCAAGGGCAAATGCCTATCCTATCATCCACTGCTTCCGATTTAGAGGGTTTCTGCTACAATGTGAATGCTGATAATGTTGCTTCAAAGGTGGCAATTGCCTTAGGGGCTAGGAGATTGGTTTATTTATCCGATGTACCCGGATTACTCAAAAACCCAAAGGACTCCTCCTCTCTTGTGTCGAGTCTACCTATTAATGAAGTTGAGCCCTTAAAAGAACAGGGAGTCATCTCAGCAGGCATGCTTCCGAAAGTGAACAGTGCCGTGGCAGCCTTGATGTCGGGTGTTAACCGTGTGCATTTCATTGATGGCAGAATGCCCCACAGCATTTTACTCGAAATCTTTACGGATCATGGAATCGGTACAGAAATCGTACATGGGTAAAGAAATGAATCCTTCTAAGCATAACAAATTCCTAATCGGTAATTACGCTCCCCCTTCAATAGAAGTCACGCGGGGAAAAGGATCGTTCATTTGGGACTCTACAGGAAAAAAGTATTTAGATTTTGCTTCCGGGATTGCTGTCACCAATGTTGGACATAGTCATCCTACCTGGGTTGAATCTGTCCAAAAACAAGCAGCTGAACTTGTTCATTGCTCAAATTTATTTTCCATACCGCAACAAGTCTCTCTTGCTGAGCAGATCGTAAGTAAAATCGGGCCTGGTAAAGTTCTTTTTTGCAACAGCGGAGCCGAAGCCAATGAGGCGTTGATTAAATTATCGAGATTATTTGGCAACCAATCTGAAAAACAAAGGACAAACATATTAGTAGCGACCAATGGATTCCATGGGCGTACAATGGGTGCTCTCTCGGCCACCGAATCGAAAAAATATCGTCAAGGATTTGAGCCCTTATTGCCTGGGTTCACTTTTTGCCGTTACAATGATTTGGCTCACTTCGAAAGTTCAATTAATGATAAGACTGCCGCCATTCTTATTGAATCCATTCAGGGAGAAGGTGGTCTTGAGGTTGCAACAGATTCTTTCCTCATTGGAATAGAAAAGCTCTGCACTAAGCATAACCTGCTCTTTTTGATTGATGAAGTGCAGGCTGGCATCGCTCGAACGGGAAATTTCCTTGGTTATCAAGAAAGTGGTGTACAACCCCACGCAATTGCTATGGCCAAGGGACTCGGAGGCGGGTTTCCTATTGGGGCGATTTGGGTTAATGATTCATATTCCCCACTCTTTACACCCGGCAGCCATGGCACGACTTATGGAGGCTCGCCTCTTGCCTGCACTGCAGCCCTCGCTGTACTTAAAATTATCGAAGAAGAAGGCTTAGTAGAAAAAGCAAATAACTCTGGCAAAAAGCTAAGAGAGGGGCTGGAATGCTTGACTAAGCGATTTCCCTCCATCATCTCCCATGTGAAAGGACGAGGATTAATGCTTGGACTCGGGCTGTTAGTTGATCCTAGTCCTTTGGTTGCTAACCTTCGGGAAAAAGGCCTGATTGCTGTTGGAGCGGCCAACAACACTCTACGCTTGCTTCCTCCTCTTACAGTAAGCAATGAGGAGATTGAAGATGCATTGGATATGATTGAGGCGGGACTGAATGCGATAGCCTCAAATTAAAATTTTTATGAGACATTTTTTACAAGAAAGTAATTTTAATAATAAAGAGATTAATGAAATCTTTCGCTCTGCTTTTGATCTCAAAAGTAGTCGAAGCCAAAGACCCACCCAAGATCTAAGAGGTCAAAACTGGGGACTGATCTTCTATAAAAAAAGTACCCGCACTCGAGTGTCTTTTGAAGTAGGAATCCATGAACTTGGGGGCAACGCTCTTATTCTTGATCAATCCAGCACCCAAATTGAAAGAGGTGAATCGATTGAAGATACAGCAAAGGTGCTGTCCCGGTATTTAGATGGTTTAATCATAAGAACGCATGGCCATGAGATCATCGAGGAATTTGCCAAGCACTCTTCCATTCCTGTTGTAAATGCCCTGACTGACTTTCTTCATCCTTGCCAGATTTATGCTGACTGCATGACATTGCTCGAGAAATGGGATGCCGGCAATGACCCCTTTTTAGGACTTCGGGGGAAAAAGTTGGCTTTTTTTGGAGATACCGCCTGCAATATGGCGAATTCATGGATTCTTGCGGGAGCAATTTTTGATATGGAAATTTCACTTTGTGGGCCAGAAAATTTCCGCCCCAGCGAAGACATTGAAAATGTGTTAAATGAGAGGGGTCTTTCACCCACTTGGACATTTACCCCTTCCCCCGATGAAGGTGCACGAGGTGCTGATGTAATTTATACCGATGTATGGGTAAGTATGGGCTGTGAGAAAAATGAACAAAGCCGTCTTTCTTCGATGCGGCCCTATCAGGTTAATGACTCCATTTTACAATCGGCGAATAACAATTGTTTGTTCATGCATTGCATGCCCGCACACTCGGGTGAAGAAGTCTCTCAGAATGTGCTGGATTCGAAAGAGGCGATTCTTTTTGACCAAGCTGAAAATCGCCTGCATATGCAAAAAGCTATTCTAACCACCTTATCCAAGTATAATTCCTGATCAAAGATGAAAATAATTCTCGCATATTCAGGAGGCTTAGACACCTCCGTACTTGTCCACTGGTTTGCCAATCATCATGGGGCTGAAGTGATCACTTACTGTGCTGATGTCGGCCAAGAAGAAGAACTGGATGGTTTGGAAGAAAAGGCATTAGCAACAGGAGCACAAGCTCACCGGACACTGGACTTGGTTGAAGAATTTGCTTCCGACTTTATTTACCCGATGGCCCGAGGAAATGCGGTTTACGAAAACCAATACCTTCTTGGGACTTCAATTGCACGACCGCTCATCGCCAAGGCACAGATCGACATGGCGAGAGAATTTGATGCAGATACAGTAGCTCATGGAGCCACAGGCAAAGGAAATGACCAATGCCGTTTTGAGCTTACCTTTTCCGCTCTTGCTCCAGACTTAAAGATTCTTGCTCCATGGCGTGATGCCTCTTTCAGAAAGCATTTTCCTGGTAGAACCGAGATGATTGACTACTGCAAAGATAATAATATCGATGTTGAGGCAAGTGCGTCCAAACCGTACTCCATGGATCGGAACCTATGGCATATCTCTTATGAAGCGGGCATTTTAGAGGACCCATGGTTTGACCCTTCCACCCCTGAAAATCGATCCATGTTCAAACTTACGCAAGATCCTATGCTCGCACCGGATGAACCCCAGTATCTTGAACTCGAATTTCACAAGGGAGATTGCGTTGCCATCGATGGAAAGCAAGCTTCTCCGGCTCAAATTATTCGAAGCCTCAATACAATTGCTGGGCGGCACGGTATTGGCCGAGTGGATTTAGTCGAGAATCGATTTGTGGGCATGAAAAGCCGTGGTGTCTACGAAACTCCTGGTGGCACTATTTTATTACATGGTCACAGGCAACTCGAGACATTGACCATGGATCGGGATCTCATGCACCTCCGTGATTCCCTCATTCCACGCTATGCAGAATTAATATACTATGGATTCTGGTATGCACCTGAGCGCGAAGCCCTCCAGGCATTGATCGATCAAAGCCAGGAAAAGATTTCCGGCACTGTCAGGCTCAAGCTGTACAAAGGCAATATTACAACTGTGGGAAGGAAATCACCTAATTCCCTCTACGACACTGCTGTGGCTTCCATGGAGGGTGATGAGTCTGATTATCAACCCGAAGATGCTGGGGGTTTTATCCGCTTAAACGGCTTGCGGCTTAAAGAAAGGGCACGCAAGCAAGGATACTCTGGATTGTGAGATTCTTTCTCATTTTACACCAAATACCGTGAACCTGCTTGTTATTGATAATTATGACTCGTTCACCTATAATTTGGTGCAGTATTTTGGGGTAAATGGAGCAAGTTGTAAGGTCATTCGTAACGATGAGGAACCTCTTGATGCAATTGATTTAGCTCCCTTTGATGGCGTTGTCCTTTCACCAGGTCCATGCTCGCCTGATCAAGCAGGCATCAGCTTGTCTGCGGTTCCCCACTGGGCCGGGAAAAAGCCACTCCTCGGGGTATGCTTGGGCCATCAGTGCATTGCTCAGGCGTATGGGGCTAAAATTGTTCGGGCAGATCGCTTAATGCATGGAAAAACATCGCCTGTCTATCATCAGAAAAAAGAAATCT
The DNA here is from genome assembly GCA_038103695.1 of Opitutales bacterium. GTDB lineage: Bacteria > Verrucomicrobiota > Verrucomicrobiia > Opitutales > Seribacteraceae > Chordibacter. Next base: position 35,633 of record JAYNZN010000008.1, on the reverse strand, counting down.
TTCAGGATTTACCTACCCCTTTTTCGGCAACACGTTATCATTCATTACTTATTGAGCCATCGACTTTGCCCAAGGAATTGGAGATAACCGCCGAGACTAAGGAAAAAGAAATTATGGCCATTCGTCATGTTGATCTTCCAGTATGGGGCGTTCAGTTCCATCCTGAGTCACTTGCGACTGATCGTGGAATTATGATCTTGAACAACTTCTTGAAGTATTGTTAAAACTAACTCGTGTGTGTGGAAAGTGGAATTCTCGATAGCTTCTGATGTTGTGCCCAAAGTGTTCATCCGTTGACCTTAAGGTCTTGGAAACGCGTGCCGGCAAAGTAGCTTCGACGCGAAGAAGAAGAGAGTGTCAATCATGTGGCCATCGTTTTAGCACCATTGAAGAGGTTCTTCACGAGGACCTCACCGTGGTAAAACAGGATGACCGCAGGGAGTGTTTTGATCGAACAAAACTGGCCATGAGCCTGCGTCGTTCAATCGCCAAACGACCAATCGATGCTGAGCAAATTAATGCTCTTCTCTCTGATACCCTCCGTAGAATCGAAAGTGAGTTCGATGATGAACTGCCAAGTCGAGCAATTGCTGATGCAGTCATGCATGGCTTACGCTCAATCGATTCTATTGCATGGTTGCGTTACGCTAGCTTTTACGAGGATTTCACTGAGTTTTCTCGGTTTGCCGAGGAAATTTTATATTTAGGTGGGGAAAGGAAAGGTGAAAACAGCGGCGGGTAAAAAAGACGACTACACAAGATTGCAAAACTTAAATTCTCTATTCATGGTGATGGGGAGTGTTTCTTCGCCTGAAGAAACGATGCAATTGCAAAGCACTCTTTCTTTTATGCGAGAAAATGATGGGTGTGAAAAAATGACTGTTCAATCGTTTGAACATTGCATTGAGCAAGTGGTCAGATTCCACTTCCCTAATAAAAGAAGCTTGCATCATGTCCATTGGAATGCCCGTCACCATTTAATTGATCCGCTCTGGGTGCATGCATCAGTCAATGAATTTGTTCATTCCATATCAGATTCGATGACTGGTTTACTTTTGATTTCGGGCCTAAGAGAATCACTTAGGGGCGGTAAAAAGAGGTGGACATCGAAGTGCGAACATGAATACCTAGAAATCCGTCAATTTATTGAAAGCTTGGTCATGCGTAATGCCCAGCAAGGTCAAGACCTATCAGTCTTATTTTTCTAAGAAACCAATTCTGGATAGCTGCCAAGAATCCGCGAAAACGGGCAAGCTTCTCCGACTTCCCGAAGAGCTTCGGCAACTAGTTCCTCTTGTGGGTGACCGATAAAGTCGACAAAAAAGAAGTAATCCCAAGACTTTCGTTTACTGGGTCTAGATTCAATTTTACACAAATTTATACTACGTTCGGAAAAAGGCTTCAGTGCCTGCTGCAAAGCACCAACTTCATCGTTTAAGGACAATACAAGGCTAGTTCGGTAGGAAGCCCCATCACGCATGGGTAACGACTGCTTGGCAACAACGAGAAAACGCGTGACATTATCTGTGCTATCCTCAATACCCTCCCCTAGCATAGGTACGGCATGAATTTGCCCAGCTAATTCTCCTGCAATTGCAGCTGTCCCCTCATTCACATGGCAGAACTTAACTGCTTCAGCAGTACTACTTACAGGAACTTGGCGAACTCCTGGAAGATTGGTTCTCAACCATTTTGCACATTGAGCAAGGGCTTGATCCTTAGAGCGGACTTCAACAATTTTATCAAATGAAGAACGGCTAAACAGGCAGTGCCTGACCCTTAAAAAGACTTGGGCGATGATAGTAAGCTCCGAATCTACGAGAAGATCAAGAGATCGGTTGACCGCACCTTCGGTAGAATTTTCAATTGGTACAACTCCATAATCACAATGCCCAGCCTCTACGGCACTAAATACATCTGGAATATCTGGCAAAGGACGATATTCGAGACCAGAGCCAAAATTCTTGACCGCGGCTTGATGGGTGTATGTGGCTTCTGGTCCTAGGTAACCGATGACTATATTCTTCTCCAAGGCAATAGAAGCAGAAATAATTTCTCGATAGACCGCACGTAAAGAAACTTCGCGAAGTGGACCATCACTATAATTTGAAAGTTTTTCGAAGACCTCTTCTTCTCTGGCTGGATCATAAGGATCAACTCCGGAAAGTTGCTTGATTTTCCCAATCGAGCAGGCTTTCTCAACGCGCAAGTTAAGCAACTTGACGATTTCGGAGTCGATTTGATCGATCTCTTCCCTTAAAGATTCTAGTTCACTGTTATTCAAAACTTATATCCAAAAAAACAATCCGGAAACTAATGCAACATACAATTACTAGATGCAACCCCATATGTAAGGTTTCCACAACGAAAATAAACGAATCCTAAAAGTATGAGCTGTAATCGAAATTTTTCTTCCATTGTTGTAGATGGAGATGACCGTGCCCCAAATCGTTCTATGCTTCGGGCGGTAGGATTTGGAGACGAAGACTTCACCAAGCCTCAAATTGCAGTGTGCTCTGCCTGGAGTATGGTTACTCCCTGTAATTCTCATTTGGATGAGTTAGGCAAGATGTCTGTGAAAGGAGTCGATCAGACTGGGGGGAAAGCGGTTCCATTTGGCACTATTACCGTATCCGATGGAATTAGTATGGGAACTCCGGGAATGAGATACTCCTTAGTTTCCAGAGAAGTCATTGCAGACTCAATTGAAACGGTGGTCGGTGCAGAAGGCATGGATGGAGTCGTTGCTATTGGAGGTTGCGATAAAAATATGCCTGCCTGCGTAATGGCTCTTGCTCGTCTCAATCGTCCTGGGATTTTCGTTTACGGAGGAACCATTCTTCCCGGTATCCATAAAGAAAAGAACCTCGATATTGTTTCAGTTTTTGAAGCTGTGGGAGCTCACGCCTCTGGCAATATCTCCCATGAAGAACTCACCGAAATTGAAAAAAAGGCAATTCCCGGCCCTGGTTCTTGTGGAGGCATGTATACCGCGAATACTATGTCCTCAGCCATTGAGGCACTGGGCATGAGCCTACCCGACAGCTCTGCTCAGTTGGCGGTTTCAGAGGATAAGCTTGCAGATGCCAAAGCAGCTGGAGCGGCCGTGGTCAACCTGGTCGAAAAGAATATAAGACCTCGTGATATCATGACCCGTCAGGCATTCGAAAATGCAATTACTGTGGTCATTACGCTCGGAGGGTCAACGAATGCAGTTTTACACCTCTTGGCTATGGCACATGAAGCTGAGATACCCCTTCAGCTAGATGATTTCACTGAGATAGGCAAAAGAGTGCCAGTACTTTGTGATCTCAAGCCGAGCGGAAAATACAATATGTCCCATTTCGTTCGAATCGGTGGCTTGCGCCCTTTACTCAAAACTTTACTTGAAGCTGGATTGTTACATGGAGACTGTATGACAGTCACCGGCAAAACACTTGCCGAAAATGTGGCTGATGCTGATCCATACGCACCTTATCCAAGTGGTCAGGATCTGGTACGTCCAATTAGCGACCCCATTAAAAAAGACAGCCATCTTCGCATCCTGTATGGTAACTTAGCTGCTGATGGAGCCGTAGCCAAAATCACAGGAAAGGAAGGGCTCAAGTTTTCCGGCTCAGCAATTGTCTATGAATCGGAAGAAGACGCTTTAAAAGGTATCTTGGATGGCGAGGTAAAGGCCGGCAATGTCATTATAATTCGAAACGAAGGACCGGTGGGTGGACCCGGCATGAGGGAAATGCTTTCCCCTACATCTGCAATCATGGGCAGGGGTTTAGGTAAAGAAGTCGCACTTATCACCGACGGTCGTTTCTCGGGTGGAAGCCATGGCTTTGTAGTTGGTCATGTTACCCCAGAGGCCGCAGTTGGTGGCTTACTTGGCATTGTCGAAAATGGAGACTCCATTACGATTGATGCAGAAAATAATCTACTCACCCTGAATTTACCTGATGAAGAAATCGATAAAAGAAAACAAGACTGGCAAGCTCCAGCCCCAAAAGAAAAGCGGGGCGTGCTTGCAAAGTATGCCAAGCTCGTAAGCTCGGCCTCCTTGGGCGCCGTTACCCATTAAAGAAATATTCCTTCCCTCCTTACACTATGAATCAATCATTATACCAAAGATTTTCACACATTGGATTTACTGCCGATTTCCGGCTTGTCGGATTCCCTGGCGATTTTTTGTCAGAACACGAAAAACTGATAAGGCAGGCTTATGACGCCATGAAAGATCTTGAGGCTGGTGCTATGGCTAATCCAGATGAAGGGCGTATGGTTGGACATTATTGGCTGCGGAACCCTGAACTTGCTCCATCACTTGAATTGACAAACGACATTCGTTCTACTTTGGAAAAAGTCAAAGCCTGCTCCCAAAAAGTACACGCTGGAGAATTAAATAGTCCATACGGCTCGTTTACTGACCTTCTTGTTATAGGAATTGGAGGCTCTGCTCTTGGCCCACAATTTGTGGGCAAAGCATTAAGTAAAAACGGAGAGGATCGCTTGCGGGCTCATTTCTTTGATAATACTGATCCCGATGGAATAGATACGGTCCTATCCCAAATCGGGCCTAATATAAAAACCACTCTTGTGCTTGTAATTTCTAAGTCAGGAGGAACCCCTGAGACCCGTAATGGAATGATTGAAGCCCAGCATCATTTTGAAAAACAAGGGCTTGAATTCAATAAGCATGCAATTGCCGTGACTGGAAAAGGTAGCAAACTATACCAAATTTCCGAGAGGGAGCAATGGTTAGACTTTTTCCCAATGTGGGACTGGGTGGGTGGTCGTACTAGCGAAACTGCTGCTGTTGGACTTCTTCCTGCGGCTTTACAGGGATTTGACATTGATCAACTCCTTGAAGGAGCATCCCAAATGGATGAGATTACCCGATCAGATCAAACTGAAAAAAACCCTGCCGCCATGCTGGCATTAAGTTGGTATTTTCTAACGGCAGGCAAAGGCTCAAAGGATATGGTTATTCTTCCCTACAAAGACCGGCTCGAATTATTTGCTAAATATCTGCAGCAACTAATTATGGAATCATTAGGGAAGGAATTAGACCTAGAAGGAAACATCGTTAACCAAGGCATTGCGGTGTACGGAAATAAAGGCTCCACCGATCAACACGCCTATGTGCAACAACTGCGTGAAGGCATTCCTAATTTTTTCGCCACTTTTATTGAAGTACTTAAACATCGTGAAGGAGAATCTGTGGCCGTTGACACTGCAGGCATGAACTCTGGTGACTACTTGCATGGCTTTTTTCTAGGAACCCGGGATGCACTCCGTGAAAAAGGCAGAAATTCGATTACTCTTACCATAGATCAAGTAGATGCAAAGTCAGTTGGCATGCTGATCGCATTATACGAACGTACCGTTGGTTTTTACGCCACGATGGTAGGTATAAATGCCTATCACCAGCCAGGAGTGGAAGCAGGGAAAAAAGCTGCCGCCCGTATCTTAGAAGTGCGTCAGCGGGTTGAGACTTGGTTACATAACAACCCCAATACTCCAACTAATGCTTTCGGGCTTGCCGAACAATTAAACCTTGTAGATCAAACCGACTGGATCTTTAAAATCCTAGAAAGCCTTACCGCAAATAAACCAGTTCAGTATGTCAGGCAGGAAACCGATTCACCTCTAAGCGATCTATTCTCGCTCAAAAATTAACTAAGTGAAAAAGCTCGGTTGATTTATTGCTTAATAGAAAGTCTTTTATTAGGGATTATCTACTCGAAAAATGACAGCAACCTTAAACAAAGATGGAACTCCTCGAAAAGTTGGCAGTGGGAAAACAAAGGGAGCTGGTTGCTTTGCCAAAATTAGGTGGGAACAGCTTCGTGAATTTATTAAGGAGGACGATGATATTTTGGTTAGCCGAGTATGGTTAAGGGAAGTCGGTGCTCTCAACCAAAAGAAAGGTTCGAAAAAGAAACGTCGACCAACGACCGAGCATTCGAAAAGAGCAAAAACTCCCAAGGAACCGGCACCCCGTGCTTTGCCTAATTCAATGCAACCCAAAAAGGATCTAAAAGATTTAAGCACCCATTCAGAAAACTCTGATGACGAAGATTACAACCCTCCTATTTTTGCGAGTACAGGGATAATTAAAAAATATTAAATAACTAATATTTTCTTATTATTAAGGACCAAAAGGAGAAAAAGGATCCAAAGGCGGATCATTACTCTCTAACGGCTCTATTGGCTCCGACTCATCATCTTCAATGAAAACTTCTTGCTCTTCTTCTGAGATTTCAACTGATTGATCATCTCTAAGTTGTTCCAGATCTATTTTAGTTAAATTTCCGTCTTCATCAATAAAAGTGGAAATTAATGTATTTGGAGCAGCTGATAACTCTTCAACCTGTAAATCTCTAACCCACCAATCTTGATACTCTAATCTGCCGTCTTCTTTATATTGCTGAACAGCTCCCCACCTCGAACCAGCATATTTTGGCACAAGCAGCCTTCTTTCAGTATCGTAATCATACCTTGCGTTCCATGCTTTCTGGATGTAAGCAGGCGGTTTATTAGAACTTAAAGATACTTCATCCATCTCGACCTTATTCTCTCGAAAAGAACAGGCAGACAAACAGATAGCTACCAACCAGGTAAATTGTAAACGAATTTGTCTGTAATTAGAAAATAACACTTACCGAAATAGATCTTCAGATCTTGGAAAAATCAACCATATCTTCAACTCTTTGGTCTTTCATACCAAAATTGGCATGATTTTCGACTTTTTAATAGCCAAGGCAAGCCAACCAAAGGCAAGACTTTTGTGAGTATGCTCCAGTCATTGTGCCATTCAAGTTTACGAGCGGATGAACAAACAGGAAATCCTTGGAGAATTGCAATCTTTAACCCCTCTTCCCTGCATGTATTTTTTAATCTTTTATTAAAAATAATTTCTTCCCCGGCAAAATGAGTTTCAGGAAATCCTTTGCTCCTGAAGAACAAATCGGCCCGACAAAAAACGAAACTGCCGGCAAAAAGAGAAAAATGCTTAGATATAAAATTCCATAGTGCCGGAAGAACTTTACCCGACCAAAATCGTCCGTGTGTTTTATCAAAACTCAAAATAGAACCGCCACCACCTACCCCATCCTGCTGCATTGTCCTTAATGCTTCGATAAGCGTTGGCCCAGGAATTAAAGTATCTGCATCAATAAAAAGAAGATACTTTCCTCGTGCAAATGATGCACCGGTGTTCCGTGCCTTGGCTATTTGACGAAAAGGTTCATGGACGACCTTGCAATTCTTTGCTTTTGCTACTTTAGCGGTTCCATCGGTTGAGTTATTGTCGACTACAATAATTTCACCTTTTTCCGCTCCCACCATCGACATCGATTCGATTATCTGTTCGAGAGTCCCAGGAAGAAGTTTCTCTTCGTTATAGGCGGGAATGATTATCGAATAATCGAGTGAGTACGACAAAATATTAGCAGAAGAAAAGAATTATTTCGGGAATTTCTTTGCTCTTTTGCCAATTCCAAAGGACAAACCTGCAATCCATCCCTGCAATCTAGCAATGGGTCTCTTAGCGTACATATCCTCATCCCCAATGGGCTGAAGCTGCGAATCGCCACGAATATCTGAGGCAATTTTCCCGAGATCTGGAAGGGGCTTCCCTTCTTCCTTCATTCGCCTGTATAAAAAGGTAAGCCTATCAATCTCAAGTTGCCGAGAAAGAGCAGATAGTGAATTCCTAAATTGGGCAACATCTCCATTTTCCAAAGAGTCGGATGATTGCAAATGATTTTGAGTTGCCGCTGTGGCTAGGCTTTTCTCTTCAAAATTGTTCGCTTCTGAAATATCTTGATCTGAATCAGACTTAGGAGATGGCTGAGGTTCTTCTGCGTTTACACCTTCTTCGAAATCATCGACTGAGAAGGGTTCCTCGACTAAGGATGGATCTTGCTCACTCTCGACAGCTCGCATATTTCCATGAATGCCAGTTTCCAAAACACCTTCCTCTTCATTCTGAGATGGATCGCTTGAAAGGCGCCCATCTTCGGATATCTTGGACGCTAGATCCTCGTCGGTTAAATGATCTTGTGGTGCTGTCATCAGGGTAAATAGCAAGTTAAAACGAATCAACCTCAAGAGCCATATCCACTTCTAACTCAGAAGTATCATCACTATCTGATTCACCTGTTCGGATCAAGTAAAGTTTTTGTCCGGACCGAAGGATTTCATTACAGTTAAAACCCGGATCTTCGACTTCAATATATGAATAGCCTTCCTCAACCAAGGTTGATTTAACAAAAAAGGGTTCAGTGATAGCCATTTCCTCAGTGCTGGCCAGAAAGAAAAACTCTGATCTTATACCTTCCTGTAAGCCCTGCCTGATAAAAAATCCATGCCCTGATGGGGAAATGCCTTCGACCATTACCTCCAGTTTGTCTCCCCAAAAAAGAAATTCGGGCAATACAAGTTCGCTGATCATGGATTTAAAGGTTGTCCGAAAATTACTCTCAGCTGCCCTTCGACTAAGCTCCATTTTGTTCACCTCCGCATTCAACCCATCAAAAGTGCTAGTTTTTTGGCTATTAATGCTTTGCTGTTCCTCCAATTCTTTTAATAGTTCATCTTTTTGTTCGGTAAGCTGATTCTTTCTTTGATCCACTTCATCAATTTGAGATTCTAACTTATTGAGAGTCTCACGCTGCTTCTCAATTTCTTCATTTCGCTCGGCTAAGTTTTCGCTTTCTGAAGCCATCTTTCTTTTTAATGCATTCATTTCTTCACGGTCACCTATTGAATTATCGATCATCTCGTCTTTTTCCTGACGTAATGAACTGCGGGCACGCAATAAGGTAGAAAGTTCATCAGAGGTAGCATTCTTATCTTCTTCACCGGACAGAATAATGTTCTCTAATTCAGACTTCGTTGCATTTGCTTTACCCGCCAATGAATCAAAGGCATCCATGTTCAGGAAAAAATACACAAAGCCAGAAACAATTAAAATAATTGCCAGAGCTCTACAAAACCACCAAATCAAATTTTTCAAAATCCTGGAGATGAAGCGGAAAGCCCACCATAGGTATAATTTCAGCTAAGGAAAAATAACGCTTTGCACGGGTAATCCTTATCTTGCAAAGTTCCTTACCATTTTTCTGAACAGCAAATGCCATCTTTGTTTTTACCCCTTTTTCAGTACCTATTGGAAGAGTAACTAAGCCACTTTCAAAGTCTATCGATTCAAACTTCAGAGAGAGGCTTTCTCCCTTTTCTAGCCATGGTCTTTCCAGTTCATATTTTCTCATTGCTTTGAGAATTCTGCGGTAATGGTCTCGCAAAAGATCTGTGACTTCTGGGTACCCTACCATTCGAGACTCATGATCTTGTTTTTGCCTATCAAGGTCAGCCGAGTTGTTCATGGCTTCGGAAATCTTACTTCGTATCTGAGGCAATTCAGATTCAAGTTCAAATACAGATGTTTTGGATGACTCCAATTCTTCTCTAGCCAGCACAATGGTTTCTTGAATTTTTTTCAGTGAATTTTCTGCATCCTCAATCGAAACAGCCAAATCCTTCAACTCTTCTCTCGTACCCTCAAGCCCTTCAGATATTAGCTGAAACTCCTGTTTTTTCCCCTTAAGTTCATCTTCCAATTCTTGGTTACGTCTCCTTTCGCGTGCCAGTTTAGAATGATCCAAGGC
>JAYNZN010000008.1:0-25958 GCA_038103695.1 Opitutales bacterium | reverse complement strand
TCCTTCATCTCTTCCTTTAACTTCTCGATCTTGGTTAAATTCTGACTGATGCTGGCTTTGTTTTCTTCAAATGAACTAACGGTGAATGAGGTAACAATTAAAGACGCTACTCCTAGTAAAGAGGAAACTCCTAATAAAATGGGTGTAAGGTATTTCATGAGGTAAAACTCAGGGCAAAGGAGCAAAAGGAAGTTCTATTGCACTCTCTTCATTTCCGGGACTCGAAGTTCCAGCTTCATCCTCAACCGTTTCCAAATCAAATCCAGAGGGAATAAAGGAGGGCGGAGGGATAAACTCTTCTTCCTCATCCTCTATCATAATCTCCACCAATTCATCCTCTTCCTCGACCTCTTCTAATTCTGCAAGCATCTCTTTCACCTTATTCGTTCTTAAATCCTTAGCATCTTCCCATTGGCGATCTCTAAACTTATCCATTTTTTGGAGATGGAGACTATACAAATCTTCATCATTCTTTGATGATGTACCACGATAACTGGCTAGTAACAATCTCCCTTGTGGATCCCTGCCCCATATTCTCCCGACTTCTCTGCCGTTGTACAAGGGAACCATTTTACGATCCTCTACTTGGTAGTTATAACGAGCATCCCAAGCATCGTAGATGGATGGTCGACTTACTGTCTGATCTTGTTGGGAAGAACAAGAAAAACAGAATGCAATGATAACCAAGCTTACAATGTTTCCATAAAGGGACATACCATTAACTTATTTCATTACCTTAGGTTTTGAAAACCAAAAACGGTAGGGCTTTTTTCTCCAAATTGGACCAGCATAATCTACCCCTATTCTTGGTCCGCTCAAAACTTGTCCGGCCCTGTCATGGGAATCTTCAATCCATATTGATGATTGCGGGCAAAGAATCTTGCCATTCAAGGACCCATTTAACCCAAGGCCTTTAGTAAGTCGTCCGGGGCCGCTGAAATTCGAAACTCCCCTTATAAGGACAGCCGCTGGATAACCTTCTTCTCCAGTGACAACATTAAGCATCCAGTGAATCCCGTAGCATAAATATACATAGCATACTCCACCCTTTCTATACATTACCTCTGTACGGGGTGTTTTTCCCTTACTAGCATGACAGGCCAAGTCATCCTCGCCATCATAGGCTTCCGTTTCCAAAATTACAGAACGGGTAATTCCTCCATCTTTATTGCGAGTACAAAGAATTTTTCCAAGGAGCGAACGAGCCACCACTTTTACATCTTGAATAAAATAGCCATCTTCAAGTTGCATACAAAAACTAGTATTTGCGGTTCTTGGAATCAATCCAGATGGAAACAGGTCCATCATCGGTCGCATTTATTTTCATCTCCTCCCCAAAAGCTCCCTGATGTAAATTACCCTTAAATTCTTCATTAACAAGAACAAGAAAGTGTTCGTAGAGTCCTTTTCCTTTGGCAGGATCGGCAGCCTGATTAAAGGATGGTCGAAACCCTTTTTGCAGATTCCCAAAAAGGGTAAACTGACTAACAACCAAGATCCCATCTGACTCTGGGATAGCATGGCTCATTCGCCCATTCCCATCCTCAAAAATTCGTAATCCAAGAATCTTTTTTACCAACCAACTCGCATCAGACTCTTCATCATCGCGATCAACCCCCAAATAAACCAATAGGCCAGAATTTATTTCTCCAATGGATTCATTCCCTACAGATACTGAGGCATGTGTAACTCTCCTTACCAGTGCCCTCATGAAAACATAAGCTGGTTGATTACTTTTGCTCGGAAAAGAAAGCGACCCGAGCCTTTCTCAATCGATGAACTTAAACTTCTTCAGCAACTGCATCCATGACCTCTTCGACTGCTTTGGCAGCCAAAGGTGTGGTAAGATATCGTTCACCACAACTCGCACCAATCACCACGATATTTTTACCTACCATCTCCGGGCGACTTGCTATCCGAGTGGCTGCGGTGACAGTCGCACCAGTTGAAATACCGGCAAGTATTCCTTCTTCAAGACTAACTTTCCGAGCCATATCGAAAGCATCCTCACTAGAAACAAGTTCAACCTCGTCCACGATATTTAAGTTTAAATTCTTGGGTACAAACCCAGCCCCAATCCCTTGAATTTTGTGCGGACCTGGTTTTATCTCTTCTCCGTTGCGAGTCTGAGTAATCACGGGACTCTCAGCTGGCTCGACTGCAACCGTAATCATATCAGGGTTTCGTTCTTTTATTACTTCAGACACCCCCGTGATGGTTCCACCCGTTCCCACTCCAGCGACAAGACAGTCCACTTTACCCTCAAGACCTGACCATATTTCTTCGGCAGTCGTTTTTCGATGAATAGCCGGGTTAGCCGGGTTGTTAAATTGTTGAGGCATGAAGCCTTTTTCACCATGTTGCTCAAGCAACTGATTAGCCTTTGCAATGGCTCCTCCCATTCCCTTTGGTCCTGGTGTTAGGACGATTTCTGAACCAAGTAATCTTAACAAGATTCGTCGTTCCTTGGACATGGTTTCGGGCATCGTTAAGATACACTTGTAGCCCTTTGCTGCACAAACAAAGGCAAGTGCAATACCCGTATTCCCTGAAGTAGGCTCAATCACAACACTCTCAGGCGTGAGAAGACCATTTTTCTCAGCATCTTCAATCATCGCCGCACCAATTCGATCCTTTACGCTGGCAAGAGGGTTGAAAAACTCTGATTTCAAAAACATTCTTGCTCCCAAGCCAGCCCCAGTCTTTTCCAATTCAACAAGCGGCGTGCGTCCAATTGACTCAATAATATTCATGGTATTTAAGAAGTTGTGGGTTGAATTATCTACGCCCTTTATTTCGTGGTCCAAAACTACGAATGGGAGCATTACGGTTCACCTCGGCGTTTTTCAAACGATAAACAATTCTCGCTTTTTGCAGATCCTTGGGACTCATCTCCATCTTTACGATGTCCCCCACAGTGATCTTGATAAAGTGCTTACGCAATTTACCGGAAATATGGGCCAATACTTGGTGCCCGTTTTCCAATTCAGCACGGAACATTGTGCTTGGCAAAACGGCGGTAATTTTCCCTTCGACTTCGACTACATCTTGATTAGGCATAAAGAAGCCATTAAAACGATTAGATCTAGCATATACAAGCTCAGATCACCTGTTTTTTAAACTACATGATAAATTGTCCCTACGAAAAAATCCATCCATCCGCACTAGAAAAAAACGATGAGTATTTTATGGCTCATGCCTTTAATCTTGCGGTCGATGCTTGGAATGCTGACGAGGTTCCTATTGGTGCTGTTCTCGTTCATGAAGGAGAAATTATTTCCTCCGCCCACAATCAAACAAGAACGCAAACCGATCCCACAGCTCACGCGGAGATGATTGCCATTACGATGGGCGCAAAAAAACTGGGTGACTGGCGACTGAATGGTTGTGAATTATATGTGACTAAAGAACCCTGCCCCATGTGCTCTGGAGCCACAATTGTCTCTAGAATAGGAAAAGTATTTTTCGCCTTCGAAGATCCCAAAATGGGATGCCTTGGCGGGGCATCTTCCTTGCACAAACTAGAAAAATCAAATCACAAACCAATTGTAAGTTCTGGTATACTGCAAAGTCTCTGTGCTTCCATTTTGCAAGATTTTTTCAAGCTTCGAAGAACGGTTGATTAATTAAAAAAGAAAAACTCTTAAAATGTCTTGAAACAATATCTTGTAATCCGTTAACTGAAATATTCACTATTAATACATATGGCTCACCAACTACCTTCTCTTCCATTTTCACCGAGTTCTCTAGAACCTCATATTGATGCACGCACCATGGAAATCCATCATGGCAAGCATCACCAAACATATATTGACAAACTCAATGGGGCACTCTCGGGAAACTCAGGTCTGGAGAAACAAAGCGTTTCTGAATTACTTTCTAACTTGAACAGCATCCCAGAAGAGATAAGGGGGGCGGTCCGCAACAATGGGGGCGGTCATGCGAATCATTGTTTTTTTTGGGAAACTCTTTCACCTCAAAGTGAAGGTAAACCTAATGGTCAATTAGCAAATGATATTGATCAGGCATTTGGCAATTTTGACTCTTTCAAAGAATCATTTGCCTCAGCTGCCTTAAACCGTTTCGGTTCTGGATGGGCGTGGCTTATTAAAACAACCGAAGGATCGCTTTCGATCACTTCTACCCCAAATCAGGATAGCCCTTGGATGAATGGGGTGGTTGAAGAGATTGGAACTCCTATTATCGGTTTAGATGTTTGGGAACATGCTTACTACCTTAACTACCAGAACCGAAGGCCTGATTATGTGGCTGCTTTTTGGAATGTTGTAAATTGGGAAAAAGCATCAGAACGGTATTCCGCATAGTTTCAGCCTACCTTGTTAAAATACTCCATTCTTATTAAGTTTCGAGATTGCCTTAACTAGGCTTCATCCAAACCAATCCAATTCTCAAAGAGCTTTGGACAAAATTGCATTTATTTTCGATTGGGATGGAGTGATCGTTGATTCCTCTGATCTACATCGTAGAAGTTGGGAAGAGTTAGCTAATGAACTAGGAAAAGTTTTACCTCCTAACCACTTCCATCTTGGTTTTGGTAAGCGTAACGAAACTATTATTCCTGAAATCCTAAATTGGTCGAACGATGAAAAGTTAATTGAACAATGGGGCAAACGAAAAGAGGAGATCTACAGGAAGCTCGGCCAGAGTGATGGTATCCAAATGCAAAAAGGAGCCTTCCAGTTTTTACAATCAGCCAATGCAACTGGATTGGCTTGTGCGATTGGCACCTCAACGGAGAAAAAAAATGTTTTCCTTGCCATAGAACAGCATGGATTAGGAGCATTCTTCAAAGCCATCGTTTCTTCGGAAGATGTGAAACATGGCAAGCCTGACCCCGAAGTTTTTCTCAAAGCCTCTAAATTACTCAAAACCAGTCCCACCAAATGCGTGGTTATTGAGGATAGTGCGCATGGGATTGAAGCCGCTAAAACTGGAGGAATGAGAACGGTCGCACTGACCACAAGCCATCCGGAAGAAACCTTTCGCCCTCTCGAGCCAGACCTTATTCTATCCGATTTGGGATCAGTAAGCATCGAGAACATACTCAATATTTTCCCATAATTCATGCCATGTCTTTTCACAAAAAAATAATGTTTTCTTTGCTTCTCGCTTTTTTGTTGGGGATATGGGCAAACCTTTCAAGCCAAACAATCGACAGTGATAACAACTGGATTACTATACTCATTTTCGTTTGTGAGTTTGTGGGTAAACTTTTTTTAAATGGATTAAAAATGGTTGTCATTCCACTCGTCCTAACTTCAGTGATCTGTGGTGTTTCACAAATTTCAAGTGATCGAGACTTTGGACGTTTGGGTCTTAAAACACTGCTTATTTACTCCCTGACCGGCTTACTCGCCGTATGCACTGGCTTGCTATGCGTAAATTTGATCAAGCCGGGAGATGTTGACCAAGAAACTAAGGACGCAATTATTGCCAACCAAGGAGGTGGCCATTCCCCATCCATGGATAAAGCAATGCAAACAGCAAACGATGGCTGGCAAAATCTAGCTGAAATCTTTCATCGCATGCTACCTCCCAATTTATTTTCTGCCGCTGCGGAGGGTCAATTACTTGGGCTAATTTGTTTTGGCTTACTATTCGGTTTCTTCCTTGGTCGAAGTAACTCTGCATTTGGCAAAGTTCAGCAAAACTTTTGGCAAGGTTTACAAGAAATAGTCTTGAAGATTACCAACTTCATCCTGGGCTTTGCCCCGCTTGGAATCTTTGCCTTGGTCACTCCAACCCTCGCAAAAAGTGGACTCGATGCATTTTGGCTGATGGGTGGGTTTGCTCTAACCGTCCTTCTTGCTCTTGGTATTCATGCACTTGTAGCATTGCCTGTTTTAATGAAGGTAGTGGGGGGTATTCGATTTACTGACCACTACAGGGCTATGACTCCTGCCCTACTCACTGCCTTCTCCACTGCTTCCTCGTCCGCCACCCTGCCTGTGACTATGGACTGTGTTACCCGCAAAGTTGGGGTCTCCAAAAAAATAAGCAGTTTCACTCTACCTTTGGGTGCCACCTTAAATATGGATGGAACGGCATTGTTCGAATGTGTGGTCGTTATTTTTCTGGCACAATTTTTTGGTATTGAAATGGGTTGGGTCACTCAGTTTTCCGTTGTGCTTTTAGCATTACTTACCTCGGTTGGAGTTGCTGGAATTCCATCCGCAAGCCTCGTTGCCATATTGGTTATCCTCCAATCTGTTGGCTTTGATGATAGTGCAATTGCTACTGGTGTGGGTATGGTCTATGTTGTTGATCGTATCCTCGATATGACTCGGACAATGATTAATGTCTTGGGTGACAGTTGTGCCGCCGCCGTTATAGGTAAAACTGAAGGGGAAGAAAATTATTACCCCCCCCAATAAACCCCAAGTGCAATTTCGTCTGAAATCAGATTATTCGCCTCAAGGGGACCAACCCAAGGCAATTTCAGAGCTTTTACAATCGATTCAATCCGGCAACAGGAGGCAAACTCTTCTCGGTGTAACTGGATCAGGCAAGACCTTCACGATGGCCAATGTCATTCAAGGTTTGCAAAGACCCGCTCTCATTGTCTCCCATAACAAAACTTTAGCAGCACAACTATATTCTGAATTCAAAAGCTTCTTCCCAGAGAATGCAGTTGAATACTTTGTTAGTTATTATGACTACTATCAACCTGAAGCTTATGTCCCGAGCACGGATACATTTATTGAAAAAGACTCCTCCATTAACGAAGAAATTGAACGCCTGAGACTGGCAGCAACTGGTTCTCTAGTCAGTCGTAATGATGTAATTGTGGTTGCCAGTGTATCATGCATTTATGGTCTTGGTTCGCCTGATGACTTTAAGACTCTCTCAGTCGAATTAAATGTGGGGGATACATTGGCGAGGGACCATTTTCTGGAAATGCTCGTTCTTGCACTTTACCAGCGTAACGACATCGATCTTCGTGCTGGAAGGTTTCGGGTGCGAGGAGATGTTGTAGATGTTTTCCCTGCATATTCCCAACAAGTTCTACGCGTCGAATTTTGGGGGGATGAAATCGAAAGTCTGCGTGAAATCGATCATACCACCGGAGAGACAATTCAATCCTTAAACAACTTTCGTATTTACCCTGCTAACCAGTATGTAACAACAAGGGACAAGATTGAGATTGCGAGCAAATCGATTGAAAAAGAATTAGAAGAAAGAGTGGCATGGTTCGAGAGCCAAAATTTATTACTTGAAGCCCAACGTATCAGAATGCGAACCGAGTATGATTTAGAGATGTTGCGAGAAATCGGGTTTTGCAACGGGATTGAAAACTACTCTCGCCATCTTTCAGGACGTAAACCCGGCCAAAGACCTTGGTGTTTAATCGACTTTTTCCCTGATGACTTCCTCTTATTTGTAGATGAAAGCCATGTTAGCCTGCCCCAGATTGGAGGAATGTTTCATGGAGACCTGTCCCGCAAACAAAAACTTGTAGAATACGGATTCAGACTTCCATCTGCCTTGGATAACCGCCCACTCAAGCCAGATGAGTTCGAAAAAGTAACGAACCAAACTGTATATGTATCAGCAACACCTGGTAAGTTTGAGTTAGCAGAAAGTAGCTTAGTGACCGAACAATTGATCCGTCCCACCGGATTATTAGATCCCGAGATGGAGATTCGCCCCATAAAGGGACAAGTTGAAGATTGCATCGAAGCAATTAAGGAAGTGGTTGCAGGCGGAAGTCGTGCACTGGTCACCACTTTAACCAAAAGAATGTCTGAAGACCTGACTGAATACCTTCGGGAGCGTGAAATTAAAGTGGAATATCTACACTCAGATGTAGATGCTATTGAGCGGGTCGAGATTCTGAGAAATCTACGAGCCGGTTCGTTCGATGCCCTGATTGGAGTCAATTTACTAAGAGAAGGACTGGATTTACCTGAAGTTGCTCTGGTTGCTATTCTGGATGCAGACAAAGAAGGTTTTTTGAGGAGTGAAACGAGCCTGATTCAAACTGCAGGCCGGGCAGCCAGGCATCACAAGGGAAAAGTTCTTTTCTATGCTGATGTCATGACCAAATCGCTCCAGGCTGCATGGGATGTCTGTAAATACAGGAGAGAAACTCAGATGGCTTACAACAAAGCAAAAGGGATTGTCCCGAAAAGCGTAAGCCGCCCAATTCAAGAAAGTTTACGAACCCAAAAGGATGAAGAGGATGATCTTTTGGAAGTCTCAGAAAAGAGCTCCACCAAAGAAGTCAAAAAGTTAATTAAACAACTCGAAAAAGAAATGCTCGACGCAGTTAAGCAACTCGAGTTTGAGAAAGCAGCTTTATTGAGAGATCAAATTTCTTTTCTGGAGGACAATAAATCTTCTCTCCAGAAAAAAACTATTTCAAGTAAATCTCGCAGGGTACGATATGGTTCTAAAAGCAAAAAAAAATAAAGCATGCTCTAGCTGTTCTGTTCATTGGGTATTTTGGGTTTTTTTCATTTATCCTGTGTTTCTTTATGGAACCGTTGAATCAAAAAAGAAACTCATGTTTCATTTCGACAAAATTGAAGTGCGAGGAGATCTTCAGGTATTTGTTGAACCCAGTAAACGCAATCGAGAAGTAGAATATTTCGCAAGTTCTGATATTATCGATTCGGTTCAGGTACATGTGAAAGGAAGAACCCTTTTTTTAGAAGCAAACAACACCTTTGACCTATCAAGAAGAATCCCCCTTATCCGCATATCTGCAAAACGTGTCTTCCCCGTCGAGGTGATGGTGAGCATAGAATCACTCAAGGAGGTAAGATTACATGATCAAAGTAACTTAGTTGTGAAAAAGATAAAAGGTGATGAAATCCTCCTGTTTTCCAACAGTTCAGGCACATTACTTACAGAATCCATCAAGTATCCAGTAATTAAAGTAAGACATGAAGGGTCTGGTGCCATCATTCTTAAAGGAAGAGAAACCCAAGTGCTAGAAGCCAATGTTTACAATCAGGGAGAACTCAAATGCGAGGAGCTTTTCCTCAATCGTGCTAAGATCAACCATTATGGCTCTGGCAACCTGTATCTGGCACCTGAAGAATGGTTGGATTTAAACTTTCAAGGCCCTGGAAATATAACTCTTTTAGAACAGCCAGAAGGAAGCGTAATAAACAAATCAGAACAAGCTGGAAAGCTGATTGAGGCCTTTAAATAACTTCCCCTGAAATTATTCCGGGGAGGTAGAATAGCTAGAATCTAAAGCTCGATTACTTCACCTTCGATGGCGGGTCGAACGGAGGATCGGATTTTGGCTGCTTCCTGAGCAATTTGATCCATTCGAGTATCATCATGGGATGGATCGTGATGAAAGAGAAAGGTCTGAGCAACATTGGCTGCTGCGGCTACTTTAATTGCTTCCTGCCAGGTGGAATGTCCCCAGCCTTTGAAATTTGGGTATTCATCATCTGTGTAAGCAGAGTCATATACCATGATATCTGCGTCTTGGGCTAACTTGATAACATTGTCATCTATTCTGCCCTCAAAATGTTCGGTGTCTGTGCAAATTGCGACCACTTTCCTATTAAATTCAACCCTATATCCGCAAGCACCATTTGGATGGTTTAACGGGGCTGTTTTAATTACTATACCACCATCTAGCTCAAAGGTTTTACCGCATTTGTAATCATTAAACTGACACGCCTTTTCGATCAAAGCACTCGGCACAGGAAAGACTGGGTCTTTCATTAACATAGTGCCAATGATACCCTGAAGATCATAATTGTCTTCTGCTAGATGCCCCGCATTCATCCTGACATTGCTGTTAGGATTGTAAAGCGGAGCAAAAAAAGGAAGGCCCTGAATATGATCCATATGAGTGTGGGTAAAGAAAAGGTCTGCGTCTAGAAGGTTGCCTTCTTCTAGCATGATCTTTTTCCCCAACAATCGTATACCGGTTCCAGCATCAATAATTACTCGCTTTCCACCACAGTTCAGCTCGAAACAAGTAGTGTTCCCACCGTACTTTACAGTGGACGGACCAGGGCAAGGGATGCTTCCACGAGTTCCCCAGAACTTAAGCGTAAATTCTGATGATTCTGACATAAATGATTTTTCTCATTTTTCTACAGTTATTTCGCCTTGGCAACAACCAATCCTTAGATCATTGATTCTCCCTAATCTTCGAAATCTAGCCAATTTCCATTCTCATCTTGATAGGAGTTAGTCACCTTACCCTCCCCCCAATCATATTGGCCTCCAATGGCCAGACCATTCGAAAATTCTCCTGAAAAAGAAGTTCCATCTCCAAAATCTAGAACTCCAATGCCATGCCGGACGCCCTTTTTCCAGGCGCCTGTATAACTTACACCACTCGGGTCTGACTGGATACCACTGCCATCAGGTTTGTTCTGATAGAAATCTCCACGGTAAATTGTGCCATCGTAGTCTTGGAGTATTCCAAATCCGCTTTTAATACCGTTTTCAAATTGACCGGTATAAATCGTCCCATCGCCAACTTCTAAAATCCCGCTTCCATGAAATTCTCCATTCTTAAAAGACCCGTGGTAGATTTCCGATTCAGAAATTTCTAAGGAACCAATTCGGTACCCCCCCTGATCATCAAATTGCCCAGTAAAACGAACACCCTCCTTGGAAACGAAAACTCCTTCGCGTAGAAACTCTCTCTCCCACTTTCCAAAATATTTCGATCCATCTTCCGATGAGTATTCACCATACGACAAGCTATCCTTTACCCAGTGGCCGATAAACTCGGAACCGTCAGACATGATAAGAGTACCATAGCCACTGCGCTTACCATTGGCCCAATTCCCAAAGTATCTTTCAATTTGAGGATTTGATTTATAGCGCATGATACCATGACCATGACATATTCCTTTCATGAATTGCCCCTGATAAATATCTCCATTTACAAATGTTCTTTTTCCATACCCTTCGGGCACACCAAGTGCAAGTTCCCCCTCATAGCTGGAACCATCATCGAGTTGATGGGTTTCTTTTTCAGCTTGGCGGGATAAATTTTCGGCTTCGTCGAAAGTTTCGTTTACCCTTTGAGTCTGACTTTGCTCACAACCTAAACTCACAAGAAAAAAGAGTGAAAAGTACAAGCGCAAACAGTCAGGCATGGTCATAGTTTAGCGTCTAATAACTAATGCTCTTACTAACCTGAAAAATGCTGGTCACGATGGAAACTGCTACAAGAGCAACAAGGGAAAAAGCAAAGCCTAGTGCCAAACCAGAAATCAAATTAGTCATTACCTTAATACGCTTGGTCAATTCTTCTCGAAAAGTCTTGGCTGTATCATTCAGACTGTTACCTAAGTTCCCGGTTTTTTCACCTACCTCTAAAACATCAAGTTGCATCAAAGGCATAAATTCAAATTTCCTAAGTGCATCCGGCAGAGATCTGCCCTCATTCACCAGAGCCCTCGCTGCCCTAAAGCGAGATCTTAGAAAACGGTTTTTGATCGTCCTTTCACACAGACGCAAGTTCTCCGTCAATCCGATACCACTCCAAATCAGTGTGGATAACAAACTGGATAACTGAAACAGCTCAGAAAGAAAAAGGATTCTTCCAAAAAGAGGAATTTGCAAAAGCGTACGATCTATTCTCATGCCTCCGCTTTCAGTTTTATTCAACTGTTTAAGGATGCCCAAAATAACAATCATTCCCACAAGCACAAATGGCCCAACTGCTAAAACAACATTGGATCCATTAATCAAAATTTTAGCCATTAAATTGAGCTCACCTCCCAAAGAAGCCAACATCTCCTGTATTTGTGGAAGAAGAAAAAAGAGAAAGAAAAGAACGACCCCCAAAGCGATTAAGCCAACAAAAACAGGATATGCCATTCCACTTATTACCCGTGAGCGAATTTCCCGTTTTTCTTCCAAGTGGTTAATAATCTTCTCAAGGATAGGAGATAAATTCCCGGTCGCTTCCCCCGCCTCAATCACATAACTGGATGATTCTGAAAAATACCCGGGTAGCAACCTCATCGCTCTAGATAAAGTACGGCCTTCTGCGAGCTCTCGCCAAATTGAACCAGCTAGGTATTTTTGAGAGGGGTCAGACAGTCTTTGATTTAATAGCTTTACTGCATCGGCCACTGGCATGCCGCTTGCATGCAACTCCAACAAACGTTTCAAAAAAGCCAGACCCACCTTTTCTGCCTTGGCTCCTTTCTCCTGAGTTTCAAGATTACCTTTTGATTTTTTTTTGCCCAGTTTCCCGAAGCTCAAACGGGACCCCACTTTCGATTTTGGTGACTCCCCTCCTCCTAATTTCAAAACCGTCAAAGATTGAGCAGATAGTTGTTTACGTGCATCACGACTATTTCCTGCGGAAATTTTCCCATTTCTGGTTTTTCCCTTTTGGTCAATCGCTTGGTAAGTAAATTCGATCATCAATTACAAAACTACAAGTCGACCCGATAACCGTTATTCTTTGGATACCGTATTTTCTTCCTCAACAAAAATATCGGCATACCTAACCACTTCCTCAAGACTAGTTAGACCACGCTTTATTTGCGACCATCCTGAACTTTGTAAGGTAGTCATTCCCTCAGAAAGTGCAACCTCACGGATTTCGGGTGCCGATGCACTCTTAATAATTAAACTGTGCAAGTCATCACTCATTCTCATAAGCTCAAAGATTCCTACCCTGCCGCGATAACCAAGATTTTGACATTGATCACACCCATTAGGAGAGAGGACTTTTTCTAAGTGTATCACTTCCGATGTATCGACTTCTAAAAGAGACAAGGTAGCCCTGAGTTCTTCTTCAGACATGGCGGTAGGAAGAGAACAATTTCCGCACATTCTTCGGACTAACCTTTGGGCCATTACCAATTCTACGGATGACGCAATCAGAAAAGGCTCAATTTCCATGTCAATTAGGCGAGTAATCGCACCCGGTGCATCATTTGTATGAAGAGTGCTTAAGACCAGGTGCCCAGTTAAAGAGGCACGAATCGCAATGTCAGCTGTTTCACGGTCTCTTATCTCACCCACCATAATAACATCTGGATCTTGTCGTAAAATTTCCCGAAGAGCACTTGCAAAAGTAAATCCAATTTCAGAGTTTACCTGAGTTTGGTTAATCCCGGACACCTCGTACTCAACTGGGTCCTCAACAGTCATAATGCGTCGCTCTGGCTTATGAATTCTTCGAATGAAGGCGGTAAGTGATGTCGATTTCCCCGAACCAGTTGGCCCTGTCACTAAAACAATACCGTGCGGTTTTTCCAGGATCGCGACTAGTTTTTTTTCTTCAGAGGCTACAAGTCCCAACTCCTGCATCGATAAGGGCTGGGATTTTTCGTTTAATAATCTCAGGCTGATACTCTCTCCATAGAGCGTTGGGAGGGTGGAAACACGAATATCTAAATCACTTTGTCCTTGGGTAAAAGTAATTCTTCCCCCCTGTGGTCTTCTTTTTTCAGAGATATTGATTCCCGCCATTATTTTAATGCGGGAAATAATTGCGTCCTGAAAACTTCGAAGATTGTCCGGCACACGAACAGGAACGAGTTGTCCATCAATTCGGTATCTGATCTGCAATGTTTCTTTGTGTGGTTCGAAATGAATATCGGTGGCACGGTCAACTATTGCTCGTTGCACCACTTCATTTACAAAACGAATAATGGCAGCATTCTGATCTTCCAAATCATCCTGATGATCCTGTTCGGCTTCTTCCTCTAAGTCAGACTCATCAAGACTATCAGCCCCAATACCAAAGTTTTCGGTGATTGCCCGTAGTACTTTTTCCGGAGACCCTAAATACCAAACAGGTTTTCTTCCAGAAACTGCATATACCCACTTGCTCATTCTACGGGTTGGCGGCCATACAGTAAGAATATGGATTTTACCATCCTTGCCCTCATTAGAAACCTTGAGCGTACCGGCTTCTTCGTCTGGGTAAACTTCCTTAGTTTCCTTGGCTTGAGGTGATTGATCAATGGGCAAACAGGAAAAAGAGTGGATTAGGCGAAGCGGTATTAACTTGGTGGGGGCATCCGCAATCGTAAAGGACTCTAAGTAAGGCAGCATTGATCTTTCCGAGATTGAAAGCATGGTTTCTTCCACGGTTCCAGCTATCTTGGCGGCTAAAATACGGGCTCGATCTTCAATCGGAGCTGCCATTACATTAAGCCTGTCAAGGTCGGCCAGTTCTGGCCACCAGTCCATCTCTGTTTCCTGTAGATTCCCGTTTAAAGTTCCTTTATTCGAAGACACAGTACCCTCAATAATCTCAGCATCACCGGGTTTAATATTGGAGCTACCTGTTTTCGCACTCATGATTCAAAAAGAGTTTCAAAGAAGATAATTACCGCCGGGGAGGTGGAATTTTGCCCGACTGCGGTTTACCTGGAGATACCTTCGCTCCTCCAGGTAAGGGCAAAGTTCGCTTTTCAGAATCTTTCAAAGACAGCCTTAAGCCCCCTTGTAAAATCAGTTCCTCATTTTTACTGTCAAAACCCTCAATCTCGCGGCCGCCATCCGGCATGGACTCCCCCTTCTGCAACCATTCGCCCCGATTTTTACTTTTGTCAAATAGAGCAAAATGCAACTCTCCCTTAAGCTGAAAATACCCCCTGAATTCTAGGTTTGGGTTGTGAGGGATTGGGGCTGGAGGTGGTGGAGCAGGCTTGCGGACAACAGGTTGCAATGGAGGCTTGCTTCCAGGTCGCAGAAATGGGTTTCCCTGGGCCTGCAACGACTCGGCACATATTAGAGGGAAAATAAAAACTACCTGAAGTGCTAAAAATTGGGAAAAATTCACAACTTGGGAGCCACTGATGGGGAGTCTTGATTAGATGTGTTCGGTACCGGCTTCTTACTCTTTCCATCTATATCGGGCATACCAAGAACTCTTCCGGATGGGGAACGAAATTGAGGAGCATAGGTAGGTTCGATTCTTTCATCGATCTGCCTAATATTGCGATCCGTTTGTTCTCTGCCTGGTGTCATGATGGTGGGTTTAAGAAAAATCAAAAGTTCTGTCGGTGTGTATTTAACCGCTTTGGGTCGAAAGAATTTTTCCCCAAAATATGGAATATCACTAAGCAAATTGTACTTGGACTCAGTGGAGTCCACTTGCACCTCCTGTAATCCACCAAGTACTAGAATTTCGCGATCTTGTATCGTGACTAAAGATTTAGCCTCCCTTATCTTTTTAGCTGGGAGAGATTGACCCGCATAAGTATTGCTTTGAGTCTCATCGAATTTCTCTGCCTTTACTTCAACCTCCATGAAAATTGACCCTCGGTTTAGCAAGGTGCCATTTTCATCGTAACGGGGAAGACCAATCTTGGGCTTCTTAATTTGCAGTTCAGTTTTGGCGGTTATCTGATCACGCTGTCCAGTATTGGTATTCTCAGTTGAAGAGTAAGTACCGTAAGTAGGCACGACTATATTCCTTTCATCCTCAATCAAAATATGAACTTCAGGGGCATTATGTGAAACCATTAAAGAAGGTGTGGAAAAAATCCTAACATCATTTCTTTCCGAAGAAAGGGCAAAGATCTGATCCCAACGTATTCCGGTAAGCTCCCAATCCTGCATTTGAAAAGGAATCGTCGTATTCAACCCTGGGATACCCAAAATGCCTTGAACGGTTTCTCCACCCACATTATTGGTAACCGAAGATGTAGTATCTCCTGGACTGCCGTCAGCATTGGCATTGGTAACTTGGCTCGTTCCAGTAACCGGTTCACCGAACAAATTATCTCCCCTCGCCCCGCGGGCAAATTTAGACCATTCAAGCCCACCAAACAACGCATCAATGCCGCGCTGATTTTGCTCGGTTAAGTCCACCATAACAAAAATGGTATCAATCCGGGCCAGAGGAAGTGGTTGGTCCAGAGATTCTATCATCCGACCGATTTCCTCGATATCAGCCTTGGTGCCATAAACCAAAATAGCATTACTTCTCTCATCGGATGAAATGGTGACAAAATCACTGAATTCGTGTGCCCCTTCTGACCCACCTTCTCCAGTCTCAGTTGCCGCATCGGTCTTGCTCCCTGCAGGCACAGGCGTCTTAGGTTTTCCATCTTGAGTCGCTTTGGCACGAGCGGCTACATTCTTGCCTTGAATTTGCTGTTTAATCCGCTGCTGATTCTTAATCACCTCATCCAAGATACTTTGGATATCCTTGGACTCAGCGTGCTGCAGCTTAAACAGTTTACTGGTTGTTTTCATTTTTACAGGAGCATCCAACTCCTCGAGAAAAAACCACAGCGTCTCTTTGTTTTCTTGCCTCGTGATAATAATCAATTTCCCGGTCCGATCATCCGAATCTATTTGGGTTGTTCCTCCGAGAAAAGGCTTCAGGCTTCCTTCGATCATACTCTTTATTTTGCCTTCAAGTTCACGGGCACCGGCATGCTTCGTAGACCAAATAAAGAAGTCAGTCCCCAAGTCTTCCTTTCGAATCGGCCGGTCAATGGTCTTCAAAAGTTTTTCCATTCTCTGTAAATTTAACAAGGCATCGGTCACTAATATGCTGTTTGCTTTTTCAAAAACGAGAAGCGAGCCAACACTTGGAGTGGCAAAGGGATTAAGCTGCTCACGAACTTCCAGAGCTGGTGCATATTGTAAATGAAACATCTTGATATAAATTCGCTGACTCGGGCTAAGAGAGGATGCAGGAGCATCCAGCCAAATTGGAACATGAACATTAATACCTGCGGTGGGTACGGCCTTGTAAAACTGACTATCAATTTTAGTTATCCCTACCCCATTCATTGCCAACAAACTATCAAGAGCCAGCAATGTTTCTCTCTTAGTTAATATGTTCATACTATCAAAAGAGATCTTCACTTGGGGTAGATTTTGAGGGCGCAAAATATAACGGCCCGTAATCATTTGGATAGCATCAAGTACCATATTCGCATCATGGTCACGGATCTTCAGTCTTTCCATTGGATCTTCCAATCCATCAATATTGGAAAGCTCTTCTGGATCAGAAAAAATACTAGGCCCAGCCCCACCCTGCTCATCCAAAACAGCTTGGGCAATCGGATCACCCGGAGGACTGGGCTCTTCAGATACTGGAACTTGGGCAGATACCGCCAATGTGGAAGCGAAAAAAAGAAAATAATGTAAAGACTTGTTCATTGGTTGATGAATTCCACCGAGCTTACTTCAAATACAGCATCAAAAGTGGTCGGATCATAGGGTCTGGATTTCGGAGGATAATTGGGTTCTATTTTCACTTCACTCAAGAACATGTATGGACTTTCCTTTCTAATCAAGCTGGCAAACTCATTAACTTGGTCATAGCTGGCCCGCTGGAAAGTAATTCGAACGCGGTGCTGCGAGTACCTATCGCGTTCATCCGTATCTAATTCTCGATAATCCCGGGCAGGAAAAACTTTGTCTGCAAGACTTGATGCACGGTTACTCAAATTCTTTTTGTCGTAGCTTTTATTTTGTTGCTCAATCTTTTGCAGTTCCAGTGCCTTATCAATCATCGGTTTCAGACCAATCACCGCCTGATGGGCAGTCATTTCCTGATTCACTAGGCTCCAGTCCTGAGAAACAATTAGCCCTTGTTTGCCCAGTTGAAAAAAACAAAGTCCCAAAACCGTCCAGATAGAAAAAGTAAGTAAACGCTGCTCCCTTTCACTTAGTCTTTGAAATGCAGAGCTCAAGCTTTTCAATTGTCGCCTCCTTGCTCTGGGAGTGAAACATTTGTATTTTCTTTCTCTGCTGGCTCTTCCAATAGGTCAATTTCCACTTCAAAAGTAGTCTTTCCTTTCCCACTTTTTATTTGGCGGAGCTCCTCTCCTGAGCGACCTTTACGAATTCGTGAGACCTTAGCAGATTCCAATTTTCCTAAAAAAGTATTGATCGATTCAACATTCTTGCCTTCCCCCTCGAGCTTCACGTGACTTCTTGTCTCAAAATGAGCCAAAGAAAACCATAAGTCCGGGTTATTGGTTGAACCACCACGGTGTACCGCAACTCTTCCCAATGCTCCAAACGGGTCAATACCACCCAATTTATTTTGTCTCAATTTTTCAAGTAACTTTTGGGACTCTAAAACCAGGGGCACTTGATTAGCCATATCGGCAGATTCAATTCTCTTTTCTTCAAGCTTAAGTTCAGCAATTTGGCCACCAATGTAGCAGATCAACAGAATCATAGATACAACAGCTGCAAAGCTCATCGATTTCCAACGCCGGCGTGCCCTCTTTCTTTTGTTTTTCTCTGCATCCTTAAATTCAGGTGCACGAAGGTCATGGCACCAAAGTTCATCTGCCGACAATCTTACTTTATCAGGAAGCACAGAACCCGAGGTACTTTGGTTAAAAGTATGATGATCAAACTCAAAAAAACCATCGGGCATGCGAACCACCTCAGTAGCTACCTGCACATTTTCTGCTGGAGAATACCGATCCACTTCTACCAATGAAAGTAGCTTACTACGCACGCCTTCAAGATTCTCGTCATTTTCCCAGTCCACTGGCAAAGAAACCAATTCATTAGGAGCCGAGGATCCTGCCTCAAAACAAGCGAGTGTGAGCGTGTCTTCGTGAAGTAAGAATTCTATACATGCCATTTTTCTGGGTTCGCTAAATAAACTTACAAACGAAGGAAACACTCTTCGGAAGAGATCGAGATTCTGCCAACCCAATTGCTTAAGCCTGGCTAATGGAGTAGCAAATATAACCGCCCTTCCAGATTGGTCACATGCATGAAACCCCCAGGCAAGTTGCTCGGCTGGATAAGGGGAAAGGGCAGACTCGGACAAAGATTGAAAAAGAAACTCCTCGACCTTGCCTCTCCATTTAACGTTTTCTTTATCCTCTTCCTTGGTCAGGGAACTGGGCAAAGAAATGGACTCACAGAAAAAACATTCCCCAGGTATCCGGAGTGTTATCTCGCTCAACCCTCCAATCGGCAGATCGGGGAGGCTATTCTGCTCTTCCGACATAGCTTATACTTGTACTTCCGTAGGTAATCCTAGTCGATCAAATTCTCGTTCTCACGCAGGGAGAGAATACGGAATGGGTATTGCAAACCAGCATTTTTTTTACTCCTTGGGCGTTGGGTAGTTGTACCAGCCCTTGGATTGCGTCGTGCGGAAGGATTACCCAAGTCCATACCAAGTACTGCATGAAGGCGAAAGTTCGACTTTCCTTTGTCGATTGAAACCTCGACCCGAAAAGCACTAGCCGTTACTCCGAAAGGGATTCCTCTCTTCCCCCTCAAACGGGCAAGGTTTGGATCGTTAGTATTGGTGTAGTATGTTTCCTTCGATCCCCCTGAAGGGCCGGTGGAAAAGTCCTCAAAAAGAGCCTCATCATCGCCACAAAGAAACCTTTTTAAAAATGCAGAAGCCCCATTTACATTAACCGGGCCATCATAAAAAAAAGAGAATGAGGAACGAAAATCTTTCATGTTTTGAGTTTCGCTTCCTCTTTCATCATAAAACAGCCCCATGTATTCTGTTTCATAAGCATCGTAGGCAAATCCCTTGATCATGCGAAATTCTTCATAGTTACTGATAGACCTACCTGGAGTGAAATAGGGGCTATCAAGTCCTTCATAATAATCATCTTCGGCTCCCTCATCACGTTCTTCATCGTCCGCGTCCTGCCAATCTTTCAAGGCATCGTAGTAAGGCTGACCATCGTCCTTATCCACAAGGGAACTTCCTCGGGAATGCATAGCTGCAAAAAGATCCACCAAGTCTTTTTCGCTGATTTTTTTAAGCGATAATTTAGCTGATTCATCGGTCAACCGAACTGACCATCTTACTTTTGGATCCAGCGGGGATAAGCCAGAGTATCGAATCGGATCTCCCCACCCTTGTCCCGGTGCATGTAGTTTTCCTTCCAATAATTGAAATTCGCTTAAAACACCTACCGCTAAGTCCAAAGCTGAATAGGCATGCATTCGTAAGTCATCTCTGCGGTGAAATTGGCTTACATGTCGTAATTCCTGTACCGTTTCTTCCATCAATCGCATGGACAGCACAGAAAGCAGCACAATCAACGCAAGTACAAAGACTAGAATCGAACCTCTCTTTCTCATTTTGGTTCTTCCTCAACCCCGCTTGGAGACGGGCGGTCAATTGCAAGAGTAATGGTGCGTTCTAAATCTTCTTCATCCCATCGAAAAACAAGTTTAACAAAAGCAGGCAGCCGAAATTCGCCGGTCTGAAGATTTTCCTCCAAGCCTTTTTTAATTTCCCAATTCTTGATATCATCGGATGCTGCATCTTCATCTCCGTAATAGCAAAAATAGATCTCTGAACAAAAGGGACTGATTAAAGTGCGAAACAGATCATCTTCATCTTCCGGCTCCTGCTTCCCCTTGTCATTTTTTTCCAGTTCCTGAAGTTCTGTAAACCAAAGAAGATTCAGTCCATCTCGATCATCCAGGTAAAGATATGCATGAACACGCGTGGCAGGCCCATAGGGCCAAAAAAACAAAGGGGGGGCCTCTCGCAAATAAAAGTGAATCAAAGGATCATCTGACTCCGAAAACCCAACTGGTCGGCCCAACCCAACAGCCTTCCTCTCATTACCAGCCAAGCCTGGAACAGAGGCTTCCTCAAGCATTGCGGTGAGAAAGTGGGCCACTCCATTTACATGGGTATCAAAAGCTTCCCGGGTGGCCGGACGATTTGCCCAGGCCTGGGATATGGTCACAAGAAGAGCACTTGCCGAGAGAAGAACCAGTCCTCCGATCGCCAAAGCTAACAAAACCTCAACCAACGAAAAGCCCGACCGCTTGATCACGACTTCCTCCTCCTTTCCTCTTGCAGTTCACGCATTTGATCACGCTTGGTTTCCAGCAATCGATTACGCTCCGTCGAAAAATCCGCATGCCTCCCCCAGCCCGGTCTAAGTAAATACATCCCCGAGGACCGCACCCCGGGGTCCACCCCATAATCATCATTCCCTTCGTACTCGAGCCGAAGAATAACTTTGTACAGATCCAAGACATCTGTCATCTCCACTTCCGCTTCCCACTGTACTTCCCCCATTGAAAGAGAAGTAATCTCACCGCCTTCTAAAAATTTTTCGTAATTTGCTTCACTCAACACCTCACTGCGCACCCACAATAGATCCTGCTCCATCTCGCGGGTATCTTTCATAACCCGTACCACTCTAGAAGCCACAAAAGCACCATCTACAAGATAGACGGCCGCAAACCCAAACAAAGCCAATGCAATCAGAACTTCGATGAGCATAAATCCTCTCTTTGTTGGATTCATGCCAATTTCTCTCATTGCTCAACCTCCTTCAGGGCATACCCCGAAAAAGGATCAAAATACAAAGTCTCTTCTTTGTCGCGGAATTTGATTGTCACACAAAAAGGGACACTACTACCTGAGTGAAAAGGAAGACGGTTAAGGGTAAGCTCTCGCTCGCTATATTTCGTACGCCCCCCATCTGCCCCGGCAAGTGGCCCAACTGCTAGAAATGAAACTGATGGAAAATCATCCGCATCGCGATTGCGATCCTTTGGGAGTTTCTTGAAGACAGGATGTGAAGACAAAACCTCCCCTTCTGCATCTGAAACGGTAAATGTGGCATCCTGCTCATCATAAGAGAGGTAGGTTGAACGCTTGCGTTCTCCCGCAAAATAAACTGCATCCAGTACTGATTTCTTAAGAACCCGGTCGGGTGGCTCAAAATTACCTCCCGCGATAAAAGCTCCGGCGTTTCCGGCTACTAAACCAGCCATCAACCCAACCAAGGCCAGAACAAGCAGGACTTCAACGATGGTAAACCCGGAGGTTTTCCGGATTCCCCTGCTCTTGATCAAATCAATTTCCGCCGTCCCAGTTTCCAATCACCGTCCCGTCAGGCCCGGTGGTAGAAAGATCAAAACTTCCGGTATTACGAGTACCCGGGTATTGGTAAATATACTCCTTACCCCACGGATCCTGTAGATCGGATGCACGCTTAACGAAAGGAGGGACTCCATTGGGAGGCGTGCGCAAATCTGCAAGACTCTTGGGATAATCACCGACCAAGGCAAAATAACTGTTAACATATGCCTCCCCAGTGCTGTTCACCCATGTCTGGGCGGCTTTTACTTTCCCTCCACCAAAAATTTCTCCGAGGTTGGACATTGCCAGACCGGCCACAATTCCGATCAATGCAAGAACGATCAGAATCTCGACTAAAGTAAAGCCGCGTGCACGGCGGATCGTTGACAATTTATTTCTACGAATATCAGTCATCTTCGTCATGCGTTTTATCCTATGAGCGGGTCCTTGGTTTTGGCAAGCATTGAGAATACCATCCTGACCTCTATAATTTACCCCGTTTGTTCTTGCCTATTTCAAGGTTCATCATCATCAAAAAGTAATGAGTTTAATCGACTACCTACCTGTGCTCATCCAAATCGTTTTGGCGGTCGGTATTGGCGTTGGTATTTTGGTAGCCAGTCACCTTTTCGGGCAACGTGCCACCCGCAGCAAGATCAAAGATTCTCCCTATGAATGTGGTATTTCTTCAGAAGTCGGAGGAACTACCCGTTATTCGGTAAAATTTTATGTGACGGCAATGTTGTTTATTCTATTTGATATCGATGTGGTATTTCTCATCCCTTGGGTCCTTACCCATCGTGAACTTACTTTTGCCGGAGTTTCTGTGCTCGGACCCATGCTTTTTTTCACTTTCGTACTTGCTGCGGGACTCGTTTATGAACTTAAGAGTGGTGCCTTGGAGTGGGAAAAATAGTATTCTCCAACTTCACTTTGCTGGGTCGCTTCACCGACCTACTTTCCGCTAACTAACCAGTAGATGCGTGTAGACCGCTACATTACTGCATCCCGAGTAATCGATTTATCGAGCAATGATTTGAAGTCTGCCTATTCGGAATTGCTTGGGACCTTCAAGCCCCTTATCCCATCTCCAAGCGGTCGAAAAAAAGTACTCACTGAATTAATTGATCGGGAGCAGGCAATTACCAGTTACTTAGGGGAAGGGGTTGCCCTGCCCCACGCACGGGTAAAAATGAAACGACCTTTTGCCCTCGCAATTGGCCGCTGTCCGACTGGGCTTTCCTTTGAAGGCCGGGACAGTTACGAGGATATACGCTTTGTCTTCCTTCTTCTTGCCAGCGAAAATGCAAAAAACTATCTCTCCTTTCTGGCCACTCTTGCCCGCACCTTTCAGGACAAGTCAATCATGGACCACCTATGGATGGCCCGTGACCTTCCTGAATTCAAGGCAGAAGTTCGCCATGCCTTTGCCGGAGCCGATGAGCGCCCAGCCCGCAGACGTACTAAGTTCAATAAATTACTCACCGACGAGGCAGCCAAAATTGCAAAAGCGGCGGATTGCTCAACCATTCTTGTCTTTACCGATGTTTTCCCTCCGACCCTTGCCCCACGTCTAAATTTCCCTGGTTTTCGTGTAGTTTTGGCCGGTGATGATGTTAATGAGCACGATGTATCTCATCACCGTGCCCATGCCGCCCTTGCAGTCCGGGCCCTATCCAACTCCAGGCTCTCCCAATTGCGGGCTGCGATTCTTCTTGGTCTGACCCGTGAGATTTTTGGATTCAAAGACCGGGTTTGCTGCATTGGAGGCATTCCGCAAAGTGGTCAACTCGATACCGTATTGGTTGTCGATGTGGACGAAGAGTTTGAATCCGTCATCGGCCATGAGGAAGACATGCTTCCATCCGGAGTTTCAGCTGAAGCCCTGGAAAGGGTAACGGCCATCGCCACGGATCTTGCGGTAACCGGCCGGGAAGGAAAATCAATAGGTGCCATGTTTGTCCTCGGAGATCATGAAGAAGTGTACAAACGATCCAAGCAACTGGTGCTCAACCCTTTCCATGGCTATGAAGATGAAGACCGTAATGTGCTAAACCCGTTTATGGACGAAACCATCAAAGAACTTTCGCTCATTGATGGTGCCTTCATTGTCCGCGGAAATGGAGTGGTCGAAACTGCTGGCAGCCTCATTCAGGCAAAAGCAGATCATGTTTCCCTCCCCGGTGGATTGGGCACCCGTCATGCGGCCGCGGCTGCAATCACTGGAGTTACCAATTCAATTGCCTTAGTGGTATCCTCCTCTGGACAGGTCACCTACTTCAGAAAAGGAAGAATGTTTACTCTTTTTGAAAAGTCAGCCGGTCGGTCGCTTTGAATACTGCATGGGCGAAACGACATCCCCCCATCGTCCCAGACTTGGATTTTTCGGAGGCTCCTTTGACCCTTTGCACAAGGGTCACCTTACGATTGGCAAAGAAGCTCTGGAAAAAGCTAAGCTCGATAAACTGCTCCTTTGCCCCGCATACCACGCCCCCTTACGTAACCTGCCTCCTCTTTTTTCTGCCAAGCATCGCCTGGGCATGGTTCATTCCCTATCAGAAAATTATCAGGGCATGGAAGCATGCCCTCTTGAAGTGGATCACGCTCAAGTGCGGTACACCTTTGAAACGATCCTGGAGGTGCAAAGCCTCTATCCGGAACATGAGCTTTTTCTTATTCTCGGCACCGATCAATTCTCCCGTCTGCAGGAATGGAAAAACATCGAACAACTCATCACAATCGTTCATTTTCTTGTATTTGCTAGAGGACAAGATCAGCGACCAGCACCCTGCCCTGCCGGAATGCGTATGACCACCATGGATAATTCCCTCATTGATCTATCCTCCACACAAGTCCGTAAAAAAATTCAACTTGGACAAGATCTTACCGGCGTGCTACCACCTACCATTTTATCGTACTTAAAAGATAACCACCTTATCCCCTTATCCGAAAACAATCCATGAGCCCTGTTCTCCCACCCTCCAAGTCTGAACTCCTTGAAAACCTCAAGCTTGCCTGTAACAGTTTGCTCGATAAGAAAGCCCAGGATTTAAAGCTTCTATACTTTGGTAAAAAATCTCCCCTCACTGACTGCTTCCTCATAGCCACAGGAACCTCAGATCCTCACCTTAAAGCCTTGCGGGACAACCTGGAAAAAACCCTTAAGGAACATAAAATTGAAACCCTTTCCCGGGAACGCTTCAAGCCAGGAGGGTGGTTAATCCTCGATGCGATAGATTTTGTTGTCCATTTATTTTCTGAGGAACAACGAGCAAACTATGCCCTTGAACACCTTTGGAAAGACGCGGATGAAATTGCGCTAGATGAGCTAGGTATCGACCCTGCATCATAGCCCTGCCTAGCCCCTTTCTACTTTATAGCTAAGAAGGCTAAGGTTATTAATTCGTTCTAGCGGGAGCGTACACTCTCCAAGGAGTAATCATAAAGGTAAGTACGAACACCCACTTTCATCGGGTAGAGCCAGTCTTTCGTACTGCTCGCCCAAAGGAATGGCCAAGCCTTATCTGAAGACCATAACCAACCCTCGTCATCCACCCACATCCAAATTCCGCCCAGGCGGTCTTCTTTTACAAATGCCCACTCGAGATCAACATGATAGATCCACCCATTCTCAAAGGGCAGGAATTCACCGACCCAACTACTTTTCCACCCTCCGCTAAGCTCTGTGGCACTAGACCACCAAAACTGCCCTGAAGAAGTGGTGAATTTCTTGAGTGCTCCAAGACTGGTTCCAGCAAGGTTGGTCGCATAGGCTTGATAAAAATAATCTTCTCCTATTTCTAATGCTCCAAAATCTAAACTGTAAGAAGTAGTAGTACCCAAATTGGCAGCCCCATAAATCTGGAAGATTGATTCATGGGCTTGCTTAAGTCGGATACCGTATTCAGTAACCGGCACACCACCGGTTGCTAAGAGAGTACCACCCAACCTGTAGGCTCCACTGGAGAGAAGAATTTCCTCAGCAGTGGAAACACCGGGGAAATTAGGATGACTGGAACTATCTCTTGGATCAAATCCATACTGCTGCTCAATGGAGTCGCTAAATGTATCGTTATCATCATCAGTATCGATGTGATCCTCAACACCATCCCCCTCATAATCCTCAACCTGATTTACAACAGTGAGTGAGAAATTGCCCTCTATACTTCTGCCAAAC
>JAYNZN010000047.1:0-11628 GCA_038103695.1 Opitutales bacterium | reverse complement strand
CCGGCGACCATCAGCATTTGCTTGTACTGCTGGGGGGACTGGGGCAGGGCATAGAACTTGCCCGGGTTCAAACGGCTGGGGGTGAGGAACTCGCGGGCACCCTCTGGGGTACTCTTAAAAAGAACCGGTGTTTCCACTTCCAAAAATCCATGCCCATCAAAATACTGGCGAATCGCATGAGAGGCACGATGGCGCAATTTGAGGGCGTGCAAATTGGTGGAGCGGCGAAGATCAAGGTAACGATAAGACAAACGGAGGTCCTCACTTACTTTATCTGCGGAATCATCGAGAGGGAAGGGCGGGGTTTTGGATTGGTTGTGAACCACAATATTGCTGGCAAATACTTCAATTCCACCGGTGGGAAGATTGGCATTGGTTGTGGCCTCATCACGGGCACGCACTTCTCCGGATACTTCGATTACACTTTCAGGTTTAAGCTTGGAGAAAAGGGCAGATAATTCAGTGTTATCTGGATCGATCACTACTTGGGTCTTTCCTTCACGGTCGCGTAAATCGAGGAAAAATACCCCTCCATGGTCGCGCAGGGAATCAATCCATCCAATTAAAGATGCGGTTGATCCGGCGTTATCTGGGCGCAGTTCATTACAGTGATGTGTTCGTTTCATGCGTAATTCAAATAAAAGAGGTTACGAATAGCTTATGGGCTCGTACTTGGCAAGCGGGATGACCGATACCCGTTTTAGTGAGTAACTTCTTCGATTACCCGCTTTTCTCTGATCAAATTTTCGTTTATGTAATGTTTTCTTATGGCAAGAATTAACACCCACTACGACAAGCTCGCTGCTGGCTATCTTTTCCCAGAGATTGCCCGCCGCACCAACGCCTTTCTGGAACAAAACCCTGGAGCCCAGGTTTTACGCCTCGGAATTGGAGACACCACGGAGCCCATCGTTCCTGCCGTACTCAACGGGCTGAACGAGGGAGTCTCCTTGCTCGGGAAAGAAGAAACCTATTCCGGATACGGTCCATCCGAGGGTGTGCTTCCTTTGCGCGAGGGCTTGGCGGGTCTTTACGCTGAAATGGGTTTATCCATCGATCCCACGGAATTTTTTGTCTCAGATGGGGCGAAGTCTGACTCCGCCAATATTCAGGGAATTTTTTCAGCCGACTGCGTGGTTGCAGTGCAGGATCCTGCATATCCTGTCTATGTGGACAGCAATGTAATCGCCGGGCGTACCGGCCTGGCTGGTGAGTCAGGTTATGAGGGCTTGGTTTACATGCCCTGCACCGAGGAGAATGGGTTCTTTCCTGAACTTCCCGACCGCAAGGTAGATTTAATTTACATTTGCAGCCCAAACAACCCCACGGGTGCCGTGGCCACCAAAGAGCAGTTGAAGAAGTTTGTTGATTACGCAAACGAGCATAAAGCCGTAATCTTTTTTGACTCTGCATATGCTGCTTTTATTACAGATCCTGAGCTTCCCCGTTCCATTTATGAGATTGAAGGAGCGGAGAACTGTGCGATTGAGATGAACAGTTTTTCCAAAACTGCTGGATTTACCGGAGTCCGTCTTGCCTGGACCATCGTACCCAAAGCCTTGCGGACTGAAGATTCCGAGGCGGGCAAGGTACATGGCTTATGGACACGCAGGCAAAATACATTCTTTAACGGTGCGTCCAATGTGGTGCAGTCCGGTGGATTGGCCGCCTTATCAAAAGAAGGCAGGGAACAGACCGATGCCCAGGTTGCCTTCTATCTGGAAAATGCACGCATCATTAACGAAGGTCTACAAGCATTGGGCATCACCACTTATGGTGGGGGCAATGCACCCTATGTCTGGTTAAAGACACCTGGAGTACTATCTTCCTGGGATTTTTTCGATAAACTACTTGGCGAATGTCATGTGGTGGGCACACCTGGTTCTGGGTTTGGCCCGGCAGGGGAAGGGTTTTTCCGTCTCAGTGCCTTTGGTCACCGGGAAAACGTGGAAAAAGCGGTTTCTTCGATTAAAAATAGACTGAGTCTTTGATAGTCTTTCTCAGTCACCCGGTTTGACCTATTTTACTTTCGAAGCAATATTGTAAAAAATGGCCGAAAACTACTCACAATCCATACCTCGGGAAATCCCTGCCATGACACTCCGGGAAACCGTACTTTTCCCAAAGGCAATGATGCCCCTTCGTATCTTTGAGGAGCGCTACAAGCAAATGCTCAATGATGTGCTTTCTGATCACCGCATGTTTGCCATAGTGGGAGAACGCGAAAATGTTTCCTTTGACGAGGATATTCAGGAACCTCCCTTCGATATGGCAACGGTAGGTCTTATCCGCGTATCAAGAAAGAATGATGATAATACCTCATTTGTTCTTTTACAAGGCATTGAACGGGTGAAAATTCGGGAAATTATTAGCGAAGAACCTTATCGTCTCTTACGAATCGAACCATTCCATACCCTCGTCGAAGAGGATAAGCCAACCCACAGGAATGAATTGCTTGAACAAATGGAACGAAATAAGGAACTCGGGGGGGATGTGAGTGAAGATATTTTAGAGTATTTACGCCCCTTGGATGATGATGTTGCATTTGTGGATCTGGCCGCTTTTACACTTTGCAAACATGTGGTACGCAAACAAGCACTTCTTGAGGTACAACGCCTGGGGCAGCGTGCCCGTATGTTGCTTGATGATTTAAAGAAAGAAAATTACAAACTCGAGCTTTACAAAAATATGCTAGGCAAGCAGGAAGATGATGGCTCATTACGTAATTAAATTCCCGTCCATATCTTCTTCCTAAATGTTTTGAAAATGAGTAAGCGTGCATACACCGAGGAAGAAAAAGAGCGCAAAATCTCTCATTTTCAAAGAGTTATTCGTTATCGGAAATGGTTTGGGTGGGTATTTGCCACCGTGGGTTCAGTTCTTTTTTTTGTGGGAGTCGAAAATGGGCAAAACGCGATGGTTATGATCAACGGTGCCCTCTTTTTTGGTTATGGCCTGTTTATGGTTCGTCAGGCGAAAAAAGCCGCCGCCCAACTTCGGAGGTCCGCCTAAATCGGGGCGAATCAAGAAGTTTTCGGAAAAGTCCTAGTCAATCCATCCATTCCTGAGGATGTAATTTGCTGGGTTCTGGATTTTCGTTTTCAGCAAAATAAACTCCCATTCGAATGTAGGGTAATCTCCAGTCCGGGGTATCGGGTCGCATTTTTAGAACTTCCTCAAATAGAGTTTCCGGGGCTCTTCCCTGTAATTCATATAATTCCTTAATTCCCAAATCGATCAGGTCTCTGGCTACCCGCACATCCATTCTGGGAATCCGCATCATGGGAGAGGCCATCGCCTCTCGGTCTAACTTCTTTTTCTTTTTCCCTTTTTCCCCATTCTCATTTCCGTATTGAGGTTGCTTGCCCAATAGTGCGTCCAGGGGGATAATATCTTCGAGTGCCATATACTTAAAAATCTGCATCACGCCTTAACCGATGTGCCTTGGCAATGTAAAACGAAAGAGAATAGAGAATTAGGGTAATATCTGTGCAGATTACTCCTGCTCTTTTCTTTAACTGAAGTACAGATCAAAAAAATAATCGTTCCCAAGCACATTCCTTTCCAGTATCTTTAATCACCCCTCTATGAAGCATGCATTAGTTAGTTGTATTGTACCCATGTATAATGCGGAGAATACCATTTTGGAGTGTTTGCAAAGCTTGGTTGCTGTGGATTATAAATCTTTGGAGGTCATCCTTGTGGATGATGGTTCCACTGATCAGTCCCTCCGAATTGCCCAGGATTTTATCGAGGATTTTGACGGCGAAGGGGTTGAGTTTTCAATCATTACAGAAGATCGAAACCGCGGGATATCGTACGCTAAAAATAGAGGATTGGAAAAGATGAAAGGGGAATACTTTTTCTATGCCGCCGCGGATGATGTTCAATTTTCCAACCGGGTCTCTCTTCCGCTTGCCTACATGCAAAAGAATCCTGGAGTGGATGTCGTTTTTCTGGATTGTGAAATATGGCATGATTCACGGGATGGTCATCAGTCTGCCCGCCGCGGATATCCAAAGGGAATGACCAATGAAAATGCATTTCTTTACCAACTTAAGAGAAGCTATTTTTGGAGTGGTCTCCTATTTGCCCGTTCCAGTTCGGTTAATCAATTTGATGAAAGTCTATCCTCCGCCGTTGATTACGATTGGTATTTTAAGCAGTTTTTTGATGGCAAAACCATGCACTTTCTTGATGTGCCGGTTATGAAATATCGATTGCATGATAAAAACTCATCCAAGAAACTATCTGAAACTTCGGCTAATGTGTTAAAAATTTTAAAGAAATATAATTTTTCCAAAACTTATGAAAATCTTTGCCAATCTTGCCCATCGGATGAAATGCACCTCGCCTTTGCCTGGCTCGACCAAACGGTTGGTCGCTATCCTGAAGCTCTCAATAAAATATCCAACTTGCGAAACCAGAAAGGAGAAGCCCAATTTCTAAAGGGCGTGCTCTTTGCCTCGCTCAAACAATTCAACCAAGCGATCGATCATTTTCGCTCCCTTTGTGATAAAAAGAATGCACTTCCCGAGTGCCTTAACAATCTTGCTGTCTGCCTTTTGAATTGTGGGGGATTGGTTTCGGATGCGGTCGGGTTGCTTGAGCGGGCAGGGTCTATAAATCCCGATTACTTGGATGCCCAAAAAAACTTAGGGATTCTAAGGGAGGAGACTTTTGATTATTCCCATCTCCATCTAACCACAAAGCCCTTACGGTCTATACTTACCCATGTGGATAGCTATGAATGAATGGGTTTTAATAATCTGAAATGATTATGTCTATTGTTCACTGCCAGGCTGGCTAACATCGTGCAATTCTCTATCCTTTTATTTTTCCAGGAAAAGAGTCTTTGGGGAAGCGGGTTCAGATTATTACAACTATTTTACCGCTTTATGTATTAAATTCATAACTTGTGCTAAAGAGATAAAGTGTACAAACTTAAATCATTGTACACTTTCTGATTCAAATCAATCCAGCCAAATACTTTACAGTAATTAGAAATCTATAATATCATGGTCTGTCTATACCGTCCTAACTTTTCGATTTTTTGGATATTTCCGGTAGGGTTTGCCGTTCGCACTCATGCTTTCCCGCCCATGCTTAACTATGCCGAACAGGTGGCTAGCAATGAGCAGTCCGTCACCCTATCGGCGGATACCGAAGGAAAGTACCTCACCTGCCAATGGTTGCGTAATGGGCATGATATTTCCGGGCCGACCAATCAGGAATTCACTATTTCCGATGCCAATTCCAACCTACACATCGGCAACTGTAGTGTTCGCATCAGCAATGATTTTGGTCATGTGTCCACCGCCGAACTTTTTTCTTTTCCTATATTTGAACCGCACTAGGGGGTGGGTATATTTTTATGGTGAATTTAATACAACTCGCTTATTGTTCGAATACAAATCGGATGATTGGATAATATTAGACGAAAAGCAGATAAACGAAACCGAGAACGCACGATGAAAAATTACATCCTCCCTACACGACTTTTAAGTACCTGGCTACTTGCAGTCATTTCATTTTCACCTTTTGCCTGGGGACAAGAAATGAGGAAGGGTGCGTTCATTCTTATCTCTACAGAGGGAGATGTGAATTATCTAGACGAACAGGGATTGGAAGCTAATCCGGTTGCGGTTGGTAAACCTATCCCATCCACCTATTCAGTGGAAACAGGCCAAGGAGGGAAACTGGTGGGTTTGCTAAGTAATGGTACCCTGCTCACTCTCGTAGAAAATACCAAAATGAAGATTGGTACATTTCAGCAGGAACCATTTGAAGCAGGGGATAAAAAACTTGCCGACTTGTCGGGGGAGCCAAGCACATCCAATGTATCAGTAGATTTGGACTTTGGTGCCCTGGTTGTGAAAACTAAAAAATTAAGCAAGGGCTCGGTCTTTAATATTAATTCACCTGTTGGTGTGGCGGGTATTCGGGGAACAGAATTTCAAATGGCGTCACAGCCCGGGCAGGGCGTGCAACTGGATGTGACTGAATCTACCGTGGCTTTTGCACCTCCTGGCGGTGGCCCACCTGTCGATGTTAGCCAGGGTGGTGGACTGAGTGTTTCGCCAAGTGGTGTGCCTACTCAAAGACCAGTCAATCCAAGCGTGGCTCAAAATATTCAATCAACTAATCAGGCAGCCACGGAGGCAACGAACGATGTCTCCCTGGGTGAAGTAACCGCGGCGATGGATCAGGCATCATCGGAGTCTGAGTCTTCCGAGGAGCAATCCAGTGAGGAGAGTTCCGATGAGGGAGAGGAAGAGAGTGCCGAGGAATCTGAATCTGGCGATGGTGATTCCGAGGAGTCCGACTCCGGGGATAGTGATTCAGGATCTGACTCAGAAGGAAGTTCAGAAACCGATGCAATGGAGGAACCGCAGGCATCCAATGAAGCAGATGCCGGTGAAAGTGCAGTTGATCCAGAAGTGGCGAGTGCTCCTGCCCAAGCAGAAACCAATATCGATGCGGTTTTGGAAACCAATGCGGATGCAAAACAAACCCGAAAGACTGGTGAAGTGGGTACCTCTGCGAATGAGATTGCGGGTCTTGGACTTAATGCAGAGCAGATGGAAAAATTCTTCGATCTCCCCATTGGTCTTCAGGAAAAATTAAAGTCTGAATCACCACAAAATGTGCAACGATTCATCAATATCGACGAATTGACAGTTGAAAACCTTGAAACATTCTAC
The DNA here is from genome assembly GCA_038103695.1 of Opitutales bacterium. GTDB lineage: Bacteria > Verrucomicrobiota > Verrucomicrobiia > Opitutales > Seribacteraceae > Chordibacter. Next base: position 4,924 of record JAYNZN010000047.1, on the reverse strand, counting down.
AGATATTCCTCCGATACCCGAAGAAAAATTCTTAGGCTGGAGAATGATATGATGGTTCCCTTGTTAGAGAAGAGCTATGAGGAGGAGTTGCTTTCCGCTTTGTTAACTCAGGAAAACTTGGATAATTCAAAATCAAACAAAACCCCTGATATTAGCCCTGACGATGAGCGGATTACCCAACTTGGAGATGTTTTGAGAGCATCTGGCAATGGTGCAATTTTTGATGAAATTTCAGAAATGAACCAAGGAAAGTGGACTGACGAGTGGATAGAGACTGCAGAAATTGCAAATTACCTGACACAAGACTATGACTTCAGTAGCGGTGGAGATTGGAATAGTTGGGAAGATCTTGGAGGACTTGATGTGGGAGATGCCTTGGAGAATCCTTTTTTTGAAGAGGTAGCTGCCACTTACGATGAGTTGGATCATTTGGCTTATGCCTTGGTCGAAGACCACCTAATGATTGGTGGTTCCTCGATTAGCATGGGTACTGGAAATTATGATTTGGGAGATTTTTTGGAAAATAGAAATGACTTTTTGATAGGGGCAAGCGAGAACTTGAATCTGTCTGGCACGATTGGATTTGAATCAGATGATCCGCAGAACACTCGTGTGGTCATGATGAGTGGTGGATCATTGACTGCGGCTGATGGATTGAACTTACAATCAGCAATTTCAGACTTAGTGGTCTCTGCGAGAGAAGATGTGCTGTTGAAGAATGCATCTGTTGATGCATTGAATAATTTAGCTATTCAAAGTTTACGTGATATTAATATGGAAAATGCCTCCTTGAGTGCATCGCAGATGATGAGGATCCAGGCAGTACGCGATCTAAATGTGGACGGATTACAAATTAGCCAAAATCTGCCAAATCTTATTATGGAAGCGACTACCATTCGACTGAGTAATATTGATTTTCCTTCGATTACTAATGTAAACCTTAACAGCTTGAAAGGACCGATTGATGGGAGGTATCCAAATTTTGGTACTAACATCCCTGCAAGTGAGCAGCTAGGCCGGGTGAACTTTATACAGAATGTGAGTGCAGGCGGGACTCAAAATATCATGCATAATAAGAATACATTCGATCAACACGGTAAAAATATTACAATTGGGAAAATAACTCCCTAATAGCTATTTTATTACATGGGTATGTGGTTTCAGGAGAAGGTTTGTTTATTGGGATGCCTGGTAAGCCTTGGATTTACACTTTCAATAGCAAAGGCACAGAGCCAAAGGCTACCCACTGCTGAACCATCATTGCCTGGTTACTCAAGTTTTCATTCGAACCTCGGTATTTTGGAAATCATTGAAGTGGGGTTACCTATTTCCCAGGGTCGTGCGGCGGTTGAGTCTTCTCCTTTACTTGAAAATGAGCCACCCAAGACGGAGGAAAAAAAATATAGTTTTTCGGCCTCTGTCGGGAGCCGATTATACAGAACATCCAATGTTCTGAGAACTCCAGTTCAGGGTCAGGAGGAAAGATCTGGAGTTGCTGAAGCTAACCTTGGGCTCTCCTTCTCCCGCTCTGCGATAGTATTGGGGGAATATATTTCTATGATCCCTCGGATCGACTTGATGGTACAAAGAGCAGAATATGATCGGTACTCGGCATTGCTTGATAATCGATTTGGTATGGCAAAGTCTTCTCTGGCTTTTGGCTTGCCCAGAGACTGGAGCATGGGTGCCTCTGTAGAGTACAATATTTTACATAACCAAAAAACAGGTGATCGTACCTTTGATGCGATTGCTCCTGCTTGGTCTGTGCAAAAAACTATACCTCTTACTGACTCATCATTCTTAATGGCAGACTTTATGGTAAAGTATTCTTCGACTGATCAGACTATGACTTTCCCTGCAGCTGGTGTGTACGCAGATAGTGGAGACAATTACCAGAATTCAATCTCTACTACCTACATTCACATGTTAGGTGAAGATGGGAAATTGATGATCATGCCAAGAATTGGGCTTAACCGCACCCACTACCTAAAAAGCCCAAGTAAAGGCAGAGATGATTATCTGCTTACACTTGGTTCTAGTTTTATTTACCAGTGGACAGATTGGTTAAGCGTACAATCTTTCATTACCTATTCCTCGATGTCTTCCGATGAATCATCCGTAGATGGATTTAAAGCATTGGATACTGGGTTTTCTCTCAATGCTAGTATTTCATACTAGGTAAATGTTTTTTTCGGCCCTCCTTGAGTAGATAAAAAGCTTAGACAATCAAGGGAAGAGTTTTTGGTGGTGGCGAAACCCAGAATCGAACTGGGGACACAAGGATTTTCAGTCCTCTGCTCTACCGACTGAGCTATTTCGCCTAAACACCAAAACATCCAAAATAGTATAATAAGCTAAAGGGTCAATTGGATAAAAATCGACAGTGCTTTTTTTACACTTCTAGCTCCGGCAAAAATCCACTAGGTGATCATCTAAAGGAGACAATGTTCGATTTTCTACATTCGTGGTTGAATATCCATAAAATAAAAGGGCCACCACTTTTTCGAAGTTTGGATATTGGATGCCAATAGTTTTGTGGAAATTTTTATGTTTCCAAACAGGTCCTGTGCTCCACTTTGCAGATATACCTTTTGCCTCCATGAGTAATAAAAGGTTTTGGCAAATACAAGATACAGTTGCGTAGTCTTCCTGCGTGGATTCAGGGTATTTACTTGCTAGCGTAGAAGATGGATCGGAATAGCAGGTTACGATTAAAAGGCCCGGCGTTTGGCTCCACTCTTTCTCTTTCTTTTCCCCTTTTTTGATTAATTGTGGATCGGTGCCATCTCCCCGGGTGATTTCCCCAAACTGCTTGCCCACCGCCTGAATGCGTAGGGGATCCAGGAGGTAAAATCTGGCTGGTTCTGTTCGATGGTGGTTGGGTGCGTTACGAGCTATCTCGATGAGATTTCTAATCTCTTCGGAATCTGGTGCATCTTTAAAAAAGACAGGATTTTTTGTCCTTCTTGAGCGGATGATAGAAGATAGAATTTCCCAATGACTAGAACTATGGGGTGACATGGCACCTCAATTAAGCCTTTTCAAAAATTAAGCTGATATTGGCCCCGCCAAACCCACTGCTGTTACTCATTATATGGTTGGCTTGTACTTTTCTGGTTTCATGAAGAAGTTGGAGGTGGCCCAGACCGGGATCGGGTTCAGATACATTGGCTGAGCCTGGTAAGAAACCATCCTTAAGTGCGAGGGAACAAAAGCCAGCCTCCATAATACTAGATAGGGAAAGACCATGACCGGTGAGTGCTTTGGTACTCGATAAGGAAAGTTCCTGTGGAAGAGGGAAAATAGTTTGAATAGCCTTCATTTCAGAAGCATCCCCAATAGGGGTAGACGGTGCATGGGCATTCACATAATCGATGTCGGTAGGCTGAAGGTTGGCGTCTTTTAACGCTTTGGACATGGCATCCCTCAAGCCAATGCCTTCGGGGTGTGAAATAGCCACATTGTGACCATCTGAAGCTTGCCCCCAACCGGTAAATTTCGCATAGGGAGTGGCACCCCGTCTTTCGGCTTCCTCCAGAGATTCTAATATCATACAAACGGAACCACCCGTTCCAACAAATCCGTTACGCTTTTGATCGAAGGGGCGTGATGCGAGATCTGGATTAGTCTCAAGAGAAAGTGCCCGCATGCCACAAAAGGGAACGATGCTTTGGAAGTTACAATCTTCTGCACCAACAACGAGCATGCGCTTTTGCCTACCCAGACGAATCTCATCCAGAGCCATCCCCAAGGCGTGTCCTGAAGATGCACATGCGGAGACCATCCCTGTGGAAGAACCTCGAATGCCAAGAGCCGCAACGAGATTGAATGTCAAAGTTCCTGCAATGGAGGCAACGATGGCTAGGGGGTTACAGGCCATGATTCCTTTACGGTCCATTTTCTCAAGATGCCTGTGAATAGAACGCATGGAACCTCCTGAGGCGGTATAGATCCCAGAGTCTGGGCTCGTGAGGTCTTCTTGTGAAAGCTTAGCATCTTCAATCGCTTGTTGAACTGCACACCAAGCATAGAGAACATGTGGAGAAAAACTGCGGAGGGTCGCACGAGGTACACGATACTTTTCCGGATAAATCCAATCTTCAGAGTCGGAGGGTTCCAGATTAAAATCCTTAATAGTTCCGGCAACTTTTACGGGAGAATCTGGCACTTGAAATTCAGGGGGATTTACAATCCCGTGTTTCAGATGTAGCAAACTATCCGTAACCCTTTCACGATCATTACCAATGCTGGTTATAAAACCCAGACCTGTCACACAAACATCATTCATAGGAAAACTTCTTCAGACACATTGTGTTATTTGAGTGAATAATGGTGGAGCCGATCGGGTTCGAACCGACGACCTCCACAATGCCATTGTGGCGCTCTTCCAACTGAGCTACGGCCCCGCAAAGATTCGAAAATAGGAAATTTGTTCTTTCTCGACAAGTGCAATCGAAAAGTAAAACAGCCCTAGGCAGAAGGTGGTTTCATGGGTGGGCGAGTAATTTTCAGACCCGTTGTTTTCTTTTTGCCGGTCTTAAGAGAAAACTTCGTACCACCGGGTTTACCGCCGGGGCTGAGAGGTTTCTTTTTTAAACTCAACGATGGCTTGGGGGGAGCGGACTCAGGGCTTGGTGCAGGAGGAGCGACTGTGGGCTGTGGAACACTGGGCTCTTGTGGTGAAGGGGGGGATGGGGGCAAGGAACCTAGGTCAGGACTGGGTGGAACAGGCAGCTCAGGGGAAGGAGGTGTGAGGGCTTCAGGTTGAGGAGGTTCCGGAGCAGGAATTGGAGCTTCAGGAACCGGTGGAAGATCAAGGGAAGGAGCAGGAGGGGGGGCGATGGGTGCAGGAATGTCTGCTTCTTCTTCTCCAAGAGAAGGAGGCGGGAGTAGAGTATCCTCAGGTGCTGAAATTGGCTCGGGT
>JAYNZN010000084.1:0-2151 GCA_038103695.1 Opitutales bacterium | reverse complement strand
TGGGATCCTGACTGGCAAGACCCTTGAGCTCGCTCATGCGGTCAAGAATTTTGCCAGTGGTATCCAGCATACCATCCTGCACCTCGAGAAAGGATATGGCGTTTTGCACATTATTTTGGGCACCGCTTAATCGATTGATCGAGGACTGCAATTTCATGCTTACGGCCAGACCACCCGGGTCGTCCAGGGGGGTGACCAATCTTCGACCACTGGATAGGCGGTCGAAGGAGCGCTGTAGTAAACGGTTGTTCTTGGCGAGCTGGGAACCCGCACGCAAGGCAGCCGTGTTAGTTGATACATTTAGTGACATGTTGTTTATCTCCTATGTTATGTCTCCCCATCAGCCTCCTTGCCGATGAGGTCGCCCACGAGGGAATGAATGGAGGGGCGACTCTCCGATTTTTTGTTGTGAAAAAAGAAAGGTATGAAGAGTTGAATGAATTCAGCTTCCTGGGTTTGTAATTGAATTTCATTTCGATGAGTGATGAAAAGTTTTGCATACCCCTAGCTGACTGGACCGTTGGATGATTATCACAGTACAAACCAACAGTTTCACGAGGACGCACCTGTATTACTGAGATGTGTGCACACAGGCAATTTTCGAAACAATCGACTTGAGAGCCTCTGTAATTAAAGGCACTCATATAATATATATTTTAATCATTAATGTGTTTATATGTGTATTATGTACAATATAATGGTGAATCTCACTTAAACGGGTGCTACATAAATATGTTTAGGTAGCTGTAATTAGGTGCTCAAAAGAGCAAAAATGAAGCTTATTTCATAAGTATATGGTTATTGGTTAGTATGTGGCATGAGGCTTTTGAAAATTAATCTGGTAGTCTTTGTACTCTGAATAGATTTATAAACAGATGATGCATGAGAAGTATGTAGGCACTCATTCCCCAAAAGATTTTGCGAAAAAAGATTGGTGATGAATGAGCAATTGCATGAGAATCAGGAGGAAACTGATGAACATGGAAATAGGGTTGCCATGGTCTTAAAAAATGCCTCCTTAGAAAGGAATAAGGGGAGGGGTGCCACCCAATGCACAATCTTGATGTAATCCAAGAACAAGTGCGGTGGACTGCATTCAGATCTGCAAGCAAGTGCATTGCACGCCGGTGTGGCTCTGGGAAAGACGCAATCAATATGTTATATAGCTAGATAAGATTTGTTCACTGAGTCGTAGTGGTCGTTTAGTTTGTAGATAGCTGAACGGGTCCTGTAATGCTTGGGTCAGCATGAATACTCTTAGAGTGCCTGGGGACATGATGTACTTTGGTTTTTTGATAAACCGAATCGCCGTGCACTGCGGACATAGAAAAATGCTCTGAATCCAAATAGACTGCCAAGTCGTGCAGAGTAGCCTGTGCCTGTTTACAAATAGTAAGCCAGACCGACTCAGTCGGCGGAGAATGTGAACTAGAGTTTTCCATAGTTGATAATTAAGGTTATGAGTTAAAAATATATTTATGGCTTATCGCAGAAGCATCAGGGCTACATCCGAACTTTGGTTCGCTTGAGCCAGCATCGAGGCAGCGGCTTGTTGCAAAATCGAGTACTTCGATAAGTTGGTCGTTTCCTCCGCAATATCCACATCCACAATACGCCCAAGGGCTGCCATCATGTTGGTCTTTTGCTGCCCAAGTGACTCCAGGTTGAAAGCCATGCGGCTTTGCGAACCTCCGTTCTGGGCCCTTAAGAAGGAAATGTTTTCCAGAGCCTTAGTGAATACACCTACTGAGATGTCATCCAAATCGAGAAACTTACTGGAAACACTTCCACCTTCTACAGCTAATGTTGCCACAAAATCGGTTGTCTCTTTGCCGTTCTTGCTTTGATCACCATTGTTTGCTTCATTACCGGCTGCTAAATCGTAAGCTTCAGAGTCTTTAGCAAAAGTATTAATCGTAAGAGCCGAAAGTAAAAGCGACTTATTTAAGCTCACTTTCGAACCTGCTGCACCCTCTGAGCTAGTATAAATAGTAAGGGTATTATCAAGATTCTTATTTTGTGCCTGAGCCCCAAATTCAGCGTCTGGTGAGTCTGCATCGGCTGTACTATCTGTCGCGTGACTTGCAAATAGGCTCACACTATTGAATTTCATCTGAGAAATGTCATAGAGCTGGCTTTGCAAATCCTTGA
>JAYNZN010000046.1:0-11813 GCA_038103695.1 Opitutales bacterium | reverse complement strand
GTTCTGCGAATCGTTCCTGTTGGGGTCATAATAACAGGATCCTTAAAAATAGACTGTGGGCTGATATTTTGAATGACTTCACGAACAGGAGAGCCTCCGCGAGATACAATACTGGCACTCACAAAGATAAGAAGGTTTCGTTTTTGATAGCTTTCTGCATTTGACTGGAAAAGCTTTCCAAGCAGGGGTATATTTCCAAGAACCGGAATTTTGTCATTAACCGTTTTCACTTCTTCTCGGGTCAAGCCACCGATGATTACGGTCGCACCATCAAAGATCGTTACCCTAGTTGATACCTTACGAACCGAAAAAATTGGCATCAAATAACCCGATGGAGAAATGATCATTGGGGGAGAGCCCACTTCCGAGTTTCCAATCATTGCATTGCTTGCCCCATATTCGATAAACCCATCAAACTCAGTAACCTTTGGTTTTAATTCAAGGTTAATAGAATTATACTTTTCAATGGTCGGTGTAACATCCAAAACAACACCCACCTCTCGAAATCCTGGATTTTCGTCATCGGGAGCAACAGTTTCAAAAGTTGGTTTTCCTGGAGCAATCGCTATGACTCCTCCCCCATTTCCTCCACCGTCATCATTACCACCGCCACCGACACCGCCACCAATGGTGCTTGCTTCATAATCAACAGGATAAATAAACTCTTGTGCGACCGTAATCACCGCATTCTGGCCATCCATTACAGTTACTCTTGGTGCACTGAGCAAATCGGTTCCCTGTTTTCTTTTCAATGCATTAACAAGCAAACTTGCCTGACTGCTGTTAAGGATCATCGATCCATCCGATCCCATCTTGGCGGATGGAGATGAGGATAAGATCGGAGATACGCCGGCACCAATGGAAATTTTACCAGGTAGATTAGGCAATGGGTTGGGCAAATTCATGCTAGCATCTTGGTTTTCCGGTATACTAATGATCGTGTCCCTCGTGGTTCCAGTGGGTGAATGAGCACTAGAAAGTGTTCTGGTGTTGCCAGTAAACTTTTGACTGTAACTCGTTACTACGCGGCCAGAATTATCACGCAAGACATCGCCAGTATTTGGATCAAATTGAGTGGTAGGGTTACCCCAGGCAAATTCCCAACCAAAACTAATTTCATCCAAGGCACCTTCCTGCACTTCCAAAAATTTAGTTTCTATCTCCACCTGCCTACTGGAGTCTTGGTCCAGCTTGGCAAGAATGCGCTCAATCAGGTCAAGATAGCGCCTTTCATGGGTAATAATCATTTGAAAACCATCAAACGAGAATTTATGCCCCTTAACATCTGAGAAAGGAATGCCTGTACTTTCCAAAAAGGCACGGATTTTGACCCCATCATCTCCACCTTCAGCTCCTCCGCCTCCGCCTGAAGGAGCAAAAGGATCAATGTCGCCACCTCCATCTCCAGAAGAGCTCCCGGTCATCCGACCAATGGTTCCCTGCGTCATTTCATAAAATTCTGTTTCCAAAGGCCTGCCCTTGAAGGCACCTCCTGTTTTTTGGATAACAACAGCATCTGAACGGACATCAAAAGTCCAGCCCACCATTTCGGTGATGTACTGAATCATTTCCCCAAGTGGCATTGAATTTAGGGTAATCGTAACCGGTGGTTCTTCTTCATCGCCAATCAAGGGAATGATATTGAGCCCCTTCTTAGCGGGGTCAGGTTCGGTTAAATCAAACTGCCTTGCCTGGCGTGACAACTCGGTCATGGCTTCAGATAGCGGAGAATCAAAAAATTGAACCCCAGGAATTTCAATAAGTTTGAGCTTATTCTCAATATTACTTGGACCCTCCTCTACATCTTTGGCTTCCTCAATTTGACGATCAAAAACCTTTGGTCTTTCCCATTCGCGCTCGATCTCCTCAAGCATTTCCTGCCTTGTCTTTATGTATCCCAGGTAGCTCTCCTGTTGGCGCATTTTCGAAATGCGCCTGAGCATTTCTTTGGCTTCAAAATTGTCACTGTATCGGGTTTCGATCGCACGATAGGTCTCAGTCGCACCGGTTAAGTCGCCGTTGATAAATTGAACCTTGGCACGCATCAACAGCTCTTTGAGTTGCTGTTGTTTTTCTTTCCAGTCTGGAGTAAATTCCGAAATATCTCTCTTAAAGGGATTTTGCCTGTCTTTAACCACTTCATTCTTTGCCTCTTCGGCCCGCTTCAATTCTTCATCCACCGCTTTTTGACCACTAGTTTCCTTAAGACCTGGGCGGCCATATGTTAAGGTGTCCCCTTGTATATTACGGTCTTGGTAAAATCCTGTACGAAATTCGTCGATTAAACTTTCTGCTTTTTCCCAATCTTTATCTTCTCTGGCATCGTCCGCTTTCGCTAAATTGATACGGTTTTTAACAAGAGAAGCCTCAAGAATTATTGGCCAGGTAAGGGTATTAGGCTCAAGAAATTTTGAAATATTTAGAAGGATTTTTTCGGCTTCATCATATTCTCTTCGTTTTATTTTAGATTTGGCCTCATCGAGCATTTCTTCTGCAAATTTGGCTTGTTCTGCATTTTTTTCCCGACCTTTTTCAATTTCTGCATCAAAATCGATTTCTGCAGAAATCCCCAAAGTCTCTGTCTCCACGGACCTACGGGATTCTTCTGTATCTCGATACTCCAAGACAAGTTCCTGGACCTCATTAACTTTTCCCTTAAGCATTGCCTCACCTACCCGAAACCAAATAACCTGTTGCTTGGCCTTGTATAAATCGCTAATCATAGCAATGGTCGCTGTGTTGGGAGCCAAGCCTGCAAGAGCCTCGTTTATTTGCTTCTCTGCAAGTTCATAATTCCCTCGAGAACTATCGTTCAGGGCACGTTGCAGAGAATTTTCAGCTGCCCTTAAGCTTGAATCAATTTTCGATTTTTCTTCCTCTACAAGACGATCCAAATCGGGCTTGGCATCATCAACTGGCAATCCTGATTTTGCCCTTATCTCCGCTAAGTCTCTTTTCGCTTTGTCTAGCTCACTTACAAGTTTCCCAACAAGGGAAACGTCTTTGCTTTGTTGAAGTTTAGTTTTTACCTCTCTCTTAACTTGGCGGTCTTGTAATTCGTCTGCTACATTTCTTCTGTATTTTTCAATATATTGACTGGCTAAGGAATATTTCTTTTCGCCCATCGCCTGGTTGGCTAATTTAAAATATAATTTAGTTTCTTCAGCCTTAATTTGCCTAAGATAAAATTCATTCTCCGAGGACTTCTCAATGTCAGCGAGTGCATCACCGGCAAGTTTTTGAGCCGCCTCTAGATTACCTTCCTGAGCAAGCACTCGAACGCGGTCCAAAAGATTAACCAAGTTAGTTTGAGGCCCAATCAAGCTGGAACTTGGCTCCTCAAGCAAAGTTGGTGGCGGTTCTTGCAAGGGAATACCTTCAAGTTCAGTTTGACCAATTACAGGCTGCAAACTGATCAAAAGTGTAGTAAACGAGCCGATAAAAATTCGGTGGAGCGGCAAATTGGCAAATTTAAATAGAAAGGGCATCAAAAAGGAACAAATTTTCTCTGTGCAAGTTACTATATGTTTACCGCAAAGAATACCAATAAGGTCAAACTATAAAGATTAGGTAATCGAAATCAAAAGCGTAGATTTTACACAAAATTAGAATTTAAATGATTCTTCTAATAAATCTGGTAGTCGTGGGTCATTTTTCGAAATCCTGACAAACTTTTCTTTTAAATTAATTTCTTCGATTATGAATTGCCTACCCCCAACAGTAAATTGCCTCCCTGTATCACTACTTGAGAAGTTTAAGTTTTGGCCACTGTAACCTGGTAAACTTAATTCGAAGTTGAAAGTGACATCTCCAGCAAAGACTTCATTCATCAGACTATTTATCTCAAATGGGTTCTGCACTTTAAAGTCCCTAACCATGGCTCTTCCTACGGGCCTCAGGCCCCCTGTTTGAGGGTTCTTGTGTTGTTGTACCACAAAATGCTCAACTAAAAATAATTTTTCCGGGTCTTCTAGATTACATGGAATTAAGCTTGGTTGCCCAGGTTTACGGTTAGTGTTTCGCTTGTAGGGTGTTTTCACCTCAATACGGTTTCGGACTGGCCGATTTGAGGTTTTTGATTCCAGTGTGTTAAGGTCTTCAAAATAGGGTGTTTGCCCAATCCAACTAGATAGGCGAAGCGGATATTTTTGTTTGATCGCTTCCCTAAAAAGCAATCCAAATGGCTCACTTGGTTGCTCAACCTCTTCCTTATCAGGAAGTCGAGTGGTAAGCTTTCCCTCATGTACATAAATAATAGGAGGTGTAAATAAATCATATCCACTTGTGTTTTGATCTTTTATTTTTTTTACCCATTTTTGTTTTGAAGAAAGTGAATTTGCTGCATCTTCTTCAATGAACTGACGCTGATAAAAGGAAACCTCAAACTCGGATAAATTAATATCCCCAAGATCCCCCAAATTAAGCTTTTGGAGTCCCAATATGCTAACAATTTTCGAGTATGGAATTAGCTGAGTTTCACGACCAACTCTAACTGCTAGGTTATTGGAAGAAGTGTCCCAATTGTTATTTAAAATAACGGCTTGTCTAAGACTTCCTTTCACAGATGACCCATCATTAGTGGAAATGAAAACTTCCACATTGCGGTCAAACTCAACGGATTTGATTTTGATTTCCCTCCAATCGGTTTCGATTGGTTTCTTATAATATATAATATTACCTGGTGATAATTCACTTTTATTATTTGGTTTTAGAAAAGTATCACCTTGCTTAGTGGTTGTGATAAAAGCAACAATGTCATCAGACTGTTCAGCAGAGTTAAATTTAGTGTCTTGGACTAAATAAATTCCAATTAATAGAAAAATTGTAAAAAAGAATAAAAATTTATCGTATAATTTGTAGATTAATTTCTTCATCATTTATAAGCTAGATGATTCTTTAAATTCTTCTAAAATCTTTTTTTCTAGACTATTTTTTGAAAAGATTTGCATTGTATCGCGAAAAATATTTTCGACATTATAATCAACACGATAAATATACTCGATAATCAATACAAATTTGGACTCTATATCATTAATTATTGGTAATATATCTTGGTCGCTTTCTTGCTGGTTAGAGCTAAATAGTCCATCATTTGCGTCACTCCTTTCATCGGAAATCTCTCTGCTAACAGAAAACTTCCTCAATGAATATGGAAAGCGCAATTGATTTACGAATGTTCTGGCGTGATCGGTTTGGCCAAGAAAGGAAATTTCAAAGCATAACGAAGAAATATTCTGAGCACTGCTTAGAAGCGGCAATTCTTTAGTAACCAAAAGGTCACCCATTATGTGTTTCTGATCCGTTGCCCCAACCGTCTGTCTTTTAACGCTCACTAAGGTAATCGGGTTTTCTTCCGTTGCATTTACGAGAAATTCAACCATTTCCTTGATGATAGCACCCTGCAAACCAAGAAGATTTGCTTCTTGTTTAGTGAAGTTTGGCCAAAAACCATCGTAAGATGCAAAACCGAAGCCAAACGCGTCTTCATTGTTTGACCCGGACCCGGACTCAAAACCAAAGGAACTGTCAACCGATGCTCGCTTAAAGGAAATATTCGAAGCTTCGCACCTTTGCCTCAACGCAGGAAGGAGCCTATTAAGCTCACCATTGACGGCTGAGACTGATTTACTTTGGTATTTTGAATAAAGATTTTCTGATAGATTGAGGATCTCATCCACTAAATTTTGGGTTTCCTTGATTAATCTCGTGGCACCTGCAAGTTCGTTGGTAGAAATCTTTAGGTCTTCTTCTATTCTCTTGGCATGTATAAGCTTGTATTGAAGTTCTAAATCTTCTTCTTTGAGGTCATCAAGTTTTGTCAATAACTCATCAAATCCTGACTGGCTGATATATTTGAGTGTCAAAAGCGATATGAACAAAAGAAATAACGCTGAGCCAATTAAGAAATATAGTTTGTTTACACCTTTCATTTATAATAATATATCAAATTCAAAGTGTGTAAAATATCGATTAAATAAATCACCCTTACCCTCAATAGAAAAGGTTTTTTTGGATATAGATCGTACAATTTTTAGGTTCTTAATTGTTTCGATAATTTCTTCCTGTCTAAGGGTATTTTGATCAATTAAAGCATTCATTAATTCCTCTTGTTTAAGCGGCTTTTCTGTATCATCTAATCTCACAAGGTATCTACCTGATATCTTGAGATATAAATTATTTTCAGAACCTGTTTGTTTTGTAAATGTATTGAATTCATCAAGCCAAAGGTCCCCCCCTTCCACGCTTTCAGTAAGTTGCTCCATGGAATCCAAAAGGGATAACTGAAGAAAGATAGTACTCTTGAGGTTAAGTAATGGGTTGGTGTGGGTGGTTGCAGTTCTAACAAAATGTTGATTGGCACGAATTCGAGCTTTCTTTTGTTCAAGGTCGTTAATCGTATTATTTTTAATTTTTAAGTCTTGTTTGGAATCAATAATTTTTTGGCTTACGATTTCTTCTTTGGAAAAACCATTGATCAGGGAAGGCAGAGGTGTAATGGCGAGAAACAAAAAGGACAGAAACAAAAATGGTAATTTTTTTCTGACTTCAAAAGCCCGAATGCTTTCTTTGGGGAGTAGGTTAATACATTCTTCTTGGGAAAGATTGCCCGCAAATAAGTTTTGAGCTAATCCAAATGACTCTGAAACAGAGGATCCAATGGATGGGTGATCTTTGAATGCGAAATCACCTCCCGGTATTAGCTGCGTAAAAGGATTATAATAAGAAACGGGTAACTGGAGACATTCGGATATAAAGTTTGTAAAACCTGACATTCTTGTGACTTGCCCTGTAATTAAAACGACTTGAGGTAATTTGCCCTTTTTCAATCGTTTATAATTAACAACAGCACGGGATAACTCTTGGCCCATCTTCCCTAGAAAAGAAGTGGATGCAGGTGCCACCTTCTCGGCTACTGAGTTATTTTGTTCTCCCTGATACCGACCTTGGTAATAAGCTAGTTTTAACTCCTCGGCCTTTTCAACACTTAGCCCTAGGCTATCAGCAATTAATTGAGTAAGGGTATTTCCACCAACCCCGATATTCCTGACCAAAAAACCAGTGGCTCCAGAAAAGATGACATCGGTTGAGCGGGCACCAAAATTAATATACATTATATCGGAATACTGGTCATAATCCTCACTGTTTTTTAGAGCCCACTCGTCAAGAATTGTACTTGGGTATAAACCTTGTGGGGACAAGCCATTTTGAAGAAATAAATCTACGAGTTTTTCTGCATTTGTTTTCTTAACCGCAAAAGCAAGAATTTCTTGCTCGATGCCATCATCATCAATGACCTGATAATCCCAAACGAGGTCATCTAGGGGAAATGGCATTTTTTGGGAAAGTTCGTAGGCAACAATTTTTTCCTGCTTATCTGCCTCGACCTTGGGGACTCGGAGTGTTTTGGCTAGTAACTTACTACTTGGTAAAATGACTCTCACTTCTCCCTTAATTTCACTAGCCTGAATGGCTTCATCGACCGATATAGAGACTTCTTGCAACCATTCGTCTTCGCTATTAGGGCAGGGAAATGTTCTTTGAAAGAAATGATGCAGTGCTAGTTTACCGTCTTTTTCCAAACTAAAGCAGGAGGCCGAGGTTTGACCGCTCCCTAAATTAAAAATTACGGATTTTTTAACGCCCACTTTTTATGCTAATGTTTGATTTGTCCGATAAGGCAAATTGTAATTTACGGACCCCAAGAAACTGGACCTAGGCTACGCAAATATGATGGGTCTATTAAATGTCCTGGTATCAAGATTCCTTCATTTGAAATGCTCTTACTAAGTGCTTCTGTTTTAAACTTCTCAAGGATATCTGGATTCGTATATCTTTCGAAGGCTACGGTGTCAGAAACATCAAAAGTTTGGCCATTTCTAGAAAATTCAATGACATAACCAGTTAATTTTGGGGTGGATCCAGCATAATCATCCCGCTCTGCGATTAAGGCTGGTAGAAGAAATACGGCTGTTTTCTTACTACGATCAATCTTCAAGATCTGAACCTCAACCAAAGCAGAGTAATAGTCATTGAATTGTATATCATTCTTATCCCCTCGTATATATTTGCGTCTAAATTCATTCCTGTAGCAAATTGTGAGTTTTATTACTAAATTATCGATAAATTCAGGGTTAAAAAGTTCTTCCATGGAACTGGGTTTGCCTCCAGCCAAATTTTCCATGTCAGGATGGCTTTTGACGAGAAAGGGAACAGAAAATCTCAACCAACTATCTCCTACTCTCGAGACCTCAACGGAACCATCTAATTGAATTACATTATCAGGTTCATCTTGGCCATTTAAATGCAAAGAGGACAGGGCTATTGTAAATATTAATGTCTTTAAAACTGTTTTCATCATTGGCAATAGGGACGGTTGAGCTTTACACATTCTAGCAGTCGTCTTCCTTAAACAAGCATTTTTTCCATGAAATTTAAAATCTCCTGTCTACTTTTTATAAATGACAATCATGGCAGGATTCTCCTAATTAAGCGGAAAAAGGAACCTAACTTAGGATTGTGGAGTCCTCCCGGGGGTAAATTAGAAATGAATCTCGGGGAATCGCCTGTTGAATGTGCTCAAAGAGAGGCGAAAGAGGAGACAGGTGTATTAATTGATGAAAAGGAACTTAAGCCTTTCGGCTACATTTCAGAAAAAAATTACGAGGGAAAAAATCATTGGTTGATGTTTCTTATCATGTGCAACAAACCATTTAAGGATACCCCCAAGCCAATTAACGAAGGTGCTTTTAAGTTTTTCCATCGCGCTGAGATTGATCAACTCACCATTCCGTCCTCTGACCATCAACTCGTTTGGCCTTTTTACGATAAGAGACATTCAGGATTTTGGGGATTACGGGCTGATTGTTCTGTATCCCCACCCGATTTAAAGATTGAAGCAACTCCCCATTTAACCGATATATAGAGGAGATGGACGGTATTTATCACGACACAAACATAGAAGATTCTGATGGAGCTGAACCTCCTGCAAAAGATTCTAATCCAAGTCTTCCTTCTGATGATCATTCCAATTTTTTAGAAGACCCCATTAATACCTCTCTGGAGCCAGAAGAGAAAGTTCGCCTCTTTGCCCAAATGGTTCGAATTCGTAGATTTGAGGAACGCTCTTTGAGGGCTTACCAGCAAGGTCACATAGGTGGTTTTCTTCATCTTTACATCGGCCAAGAGGCAGTTGCGGTTGGCTCCGTTTCTGTTATGACTGAAGATGATCATGTAATCACCGCATATCGTGACCACGGACACGCGTTGGCTGTTGGTATGGATATGGATGAATGTATGGCAGAATTATTAGGCAAGAAAACAGGATGTTCTAAAGGTAAAGGTGGCTCCATGCATTTTTTTGCTCCAGATAAAAACTTTTGGGGCGGGCACGGTATAGTTGGAGGTCAAACTCCTCTTGGGCTAGGCTTTGCCTATGCCATCAAGCACAAGGGAATCAAAGGGGCTTGCCTTTGTTTCATGGGGGATGGGGCAACAAACCAAGGCCCATTTTATGAGTCTTTGAACCTCGCTTCGCTTTGGGGACTCCCTGTTATATATATTATTGAAAACAATGGATACTCCATGGGTACCGCTGAATCTAGGCACTCCGCAGGGGAGCCACTCGCCAGGAGAGGTGAAGTTTTTGATGTGAATTGGTCCGTCCACCAAGGTCACGATCTCTATGAAGTTCGTTCAGCGGTACATAAAGCTCTTACCCTTGCTCGGGAAGAATCAAAGCCAACTGTTTTAGAAATTTCAACCTATCGCTACAGGGGACATTCGGTGGCAGACCCTGACCAAACTTACCGAAGTAAGGAAGAGATTGAGGAGTACAAAAAAAATAAAGATCCAATCAATCTCTACAAGGATTTCTTAATTCAGGATGGCAGTCTTACCGATGAACAGGCACAAAAAATAGATCAGTCTGCCAAAGATGAGGCCGAGGCCTCTGCAGAATTTGCGATGGCAAGCCCATATCCTGACCCCTCTGAACTAATGGATGATATCTATTGGGAAACCGACAATCCATCGGAAAGAAAATCGCAGGGGACCATGTTTTTCGAATCCACTGAATCTTGAACCCTTTAACCTAACCATGTCTGTCATAACCTACAGGGAAGCCCTGAACCAAGCATTATCAGAAGAAATAGAACTTGACCCTAATGTAGTTCTATTGGGTGAAGAAGTGGCTCAATTTAAGGGGTCCTATAAGGTCTCCGAAGGAATGTTGGAAAAATTCGGCTCCGATCGAATTATTGACACTCCTATTAGTGAGGCTGCTTTTTCTGGTCTTGCCATTGGGGCAGCGATGATGGGCATGAGACCTGTTGTTGAGTTTATGTTTTGGAGTTTTTGCTATGTTGCATTTGATCAGATTTTTAATAATGCAGCCAATGTTAGGTATATGTCCGGCGGATTGGTTAATGTGCCTATAGTGTTTCGGGGTCCAGCGAACGGAGGTACGAATGTCGGTGCTACTCACTCACATACTCCAGAAAATTTTGCCGCCAACACCCCGGGTCTCAAGGTGATTTGCCCTTCTACACCTGCTGACGCCAAAGGAATGTTAAAATCAGCGATTCGCGATAATGATCCGGTGTGCGTTATGGAAAATACTATCCTATATAATCTCAAGGATGAAGTTCCTGATGAAAAAGATTTCCTTATTCCCTTAGGTAAAGCCAGGCTTGCAAAGGAAGGAAATGACCTTTCTATCATCGCTCACGGAAGGTCCGTGCATACAGCCATGGAGGTCGCTGAAACTCTCGAAGAAAAACACAAGGTTTCTGTAGAGGTTTTAGATCTGCGTTCGATTCGCCCCTTAGATGTTGATGCGATTCTACAGACGGTTAAAAAGACTAACCGAGTCCTGTTGGTGGAAGAAAACAAGCCTTTTTGTGGGGTGGGTGCTCAAATTTCATTTTTAATACAAGATCAGGCTTTCGACTATTTAGATGCTCCGATCAAAAGAGTTTCAGCGATCGATGCTCCACAGGCTTACAGTAAAGCTTTGGAGAATTATCAGATTCCAAACCATGATCGTGTGCTCACTCGAGCACTTGAGATTCTTTAAGTTAAAGATATGGCTACGATAATTGAGATGCCGAAGTTAAGCGATACCATGACTACAGGTACTGTTGTAACATGGCACAAGAAAGCTGGGGATGCTGTTACCAATGGAGATATTATTGCCGAAATTGAGACGGATAAAGCAACAATGGAGCTTGAAAATTTCGATGATGGTATTCTCTTAGAATTATTTGCTCAGGAAGGAGACGAGGTAGAAATTGGAAAACCACTCGCAGTAGTTGGCAAAGAAGGGGAAGAAATTCCGTCAGTTGATCAAAGTAATTCTCCAGAAAATAATGAGCCAAAGCAAAATTCTACCGTTGTGGAAGATAATCATTCACATGATGCGG
This sequence comes from Opitutales bacterium, assembly GCA_038103695.1. GTDB lineage: Bacteria > Verrucomicrobiota > Verrucomicrobiia > Opitutales > Seribacteraceae > Chordibacter. The sequence goes on along the minus strand of JAYNZN010000046.1, from coordinate 393 downwards.
ATTCTCCTAAGACAAGCAGATTAATCGATGAGACAACTAGTGAGAATGGCTCCTTAAACATTCGAATTTTAGTTTCTCCCCTAGCTAGAAAAATTGCCAAGGATCAAAAGATTGATTTGTCTACAATCGTAGGAAGTGGTCCTAACGGTCGAATTGTTCGTAAAGACTTGTTGGGTTCAGAAACTCCACGAATTACTAGTTATGTAAAAGCAACTAATACTGATTCTACGAAAGAGGATCAGAAAAAACCTATCTCCAAGATGCGTTCTGTTATTGCCAGGCGCCTCCTTGAATCGAAGACCACAATACCACATTTCTACCTACAAAAAGAGGTAGATGCACGCCCTCTTAGGCTAGCAAGAGAATCGATCAACCGAAAACTTGCACATATGG
>JAYNZN010000007.1:47395-49568 GCA_038103695.1 Opitutales bacterium | reverse complement strand
CGGTAGAGAGGTAGAGTCGTAAAATCAGGCGTTTGCCCAGCACCATCAACGAAGTTAAAGTATGGAGCACCGAACTGCCCGCCGCTCACCGTAAAATTCGCATCGGCATGCAGAATGGGTGCAGAAAGAGTGAACCCGGCAAACAAAAAAGATACGCAAAAAAATAGATTATTTTTGCACCGATCTATTGCAGCATGCATGACACTCAGAAATCGCCCAATATTAGGAACAATTAAGCAGGCATACATCTGGAAACTTGTAACATTCACTAGAAGAATAGGTCATTAACATAACAAAAGAAAACAATTGCTTAGACAAGCTCATCTTTAACTCACAAAGAAAGCAGCCTAATCTATTTTCCTAAAACGACCTTTGGAAGTTCTGAAATTCCTGTGTTAACCAAATCGATCCAAACGGGAATAAACTTGTTCACATTTGGCATGAGTTGTTCACGGAAATCGCTTTTCCGTTTCCACATACAAAAATAAATCATTTCATCCGAAAAGGATGGAGTATCATCAATTTTTTACGGGTATCGATTGGATGGTGGTGGCGGGCTATCTAGCCCTAACTACTTGGGTGGGACATGCCTTAAAGGGGAAACAGTCTACAATTAAAGACTTTTTTCTGGGTGGGCGCACTCTACCCTGGCCCGCGGTTTCGGGCTCGATCATCGCGACGGAAATAAGTGGAGTGACTTTTATCGGGGTGCCAGGGATGGTCTATGCCGCAACCGGGGACTTCACTTATTTGCAATGGGGACTGGGTTCCATCCTCGCCCGCATCCTCGTGGGAATCTACTTTGTAAGAGCATTCTACGAAAAGGAAATCTACAGCCCGTATGATTACATGGGCAACCGGTTGGGCATAGGCGCCAAGAGACTGGCCACGATAATTTTCCAAATTGGGGGAATTCTTGGCCAAAGCGTGCGTGTATTGGTGGCCGCCCTCGCCCTCAAGGTGGTGACCCCACTTGAATTTGAGCATTGCATATGGATCATTGGCTTGTTTGCGGTGGGATGGACATGGATGGGGGGAATGCGTACGGTGATCTGGACGGATGTGATGCAATTTTTCCTCTTTGTTGGAGCGGGCCTGCTTTCCCTATTTTGGATACTTTCTCACCTAGATCGCGGATGGGCCCAAATGGTACAATCTGCCGAAGATGCAGGTAAATTTACCCTGCTTAATCTAACCACAGACCCTGCTGTCGGGTTTACCCTTTGGGTGGCGATCATCGCGGTGCCTTTCCAAAACCTGAGTGCTTTTGGGGTGGACCAACTCAATGCCCAGCGAATGTTTTGCTGCCGAGATGCAGGGGATGCCCGCAAGGCAATGATCGCAAGTTCTGCCGCTTTGCTCCTTACCACGCTGATGCTCTTTGTGGGTACCGCTCTTTATGCTTATTATGAGCCGATGCGGGCAGCGGGCACGGAGCCTGCAATTTTTCATGAGGATGGAAATTTTGTTTATCCAGTATGGATCGTAACGGAACTGCCCGCGGGGTTGCGCGGGTTAATTCTGGCCGGAATTTTTGCCGCTGCCATATCCAGCTTGGACTCCATCCTGGCTGCTCTTTCCCAAACCACTCTTTCCTTAATTCGTGATCGTAAAAAGGATGACAACCATGGCGATAGCCAGGATTTATTTCTCTCCCGCGTACTGGTGCTTGTTTGGGGAATTCTATTGGCTGCCTTTGCGGTGGAACTCGATGGATTACGGGGAAAAGTAAATGTGGTGGTGCTTGCCTTTGGGATGATCTCCTACACCACCGGGCCGATGCTGGGCATGTTCCTGGCCGCCCTACTGACCCCACGGGCAAGTGCCAAGGGATTGAGCCTGGGTTTTGCCCTATCCTTTGCACTGGTCGCCTACCTACGGCCAGACTTTTACCAAATCCTCCTAAACTTTGATTTGATCACCCTCGAACAGGTCGAACCATTGAGCGGGTTGGAGGTGATGGGGGAGAAACTCCAAATAACGATCAACACAGCCTGGGCATGGCCGGTTACCGTATTTCTGACCTGGGGATGCGGACTCCTGTTCCCCAAATCAATCAAATGAATAAGCCCGTACTTTTCCCACCGCCCAAAACAGTAAGCTTGGGAGATGCTGCCTTGTCACTGCCAGGATCGATTACTTTTCATTGCGAGGATGAATCCTTTCTCTCTGG
>JAYNZN010000007.1:0-47295 GCA_038103695.1 Opitutales bacterium | reverse complement strand
TAGAGGACTCCCCCACCCTTGCACGAAGGGGGTTCATGCTCGATTCAAGCAGGTGTAAGGTCTTAAAAATGAAAGAGGTTTTTGAGCTGATCGACCTGCTCGCCAGCCTGGGCTACAATGAATTACAGCTTTATGTGGAACACACATTTGCATTTAAAAAACACAAAACTGTGTGGAAGGATGCATCCCCGTTTACCGCAGAAGAGATCCAGAAAATTGACCAGTACTGCTCCGATCGTTTTATCGAACTGGTGCCCAACCTAAATTCTTTCGGGCATTTTGAGAGATGGTTAATCCACGAGGAATACCAAGATATGGCCGAGTGCCCGAATGGATTCCTCCGCGAAACACCCTACATGAAGCGGGATCATGGCACCACCCTTCGTCCAAACGAGGAAAGCCTGCATTTTATTGATTCTCTCTACGCCGAATATCTGCCAAATTTTTCTTCCAAAAAATTTAATGTAGGACTCGATGAACCTTGGGAATTGGGACAGGGATGGAGCCAGCAGGAGGTGGAAAAAATAGGAAAGGATAGGGTCTACCTCAGGCACTTGGACGGGATTCGAAGACTGGTGGAGAAGCATGGCAGGCAGATGCAGTTTTGGGCGGATGTTCTTCTTGAAAAGCCAGAAAATGCAAAACTCCTATGCCCAATGGCCTCTCCGATTATTTGGGGATACGAACCGGAGCATCCATTTGATGAACAGGCACGGGTGGTCGCAGAATGCGGGCTTTCTTTCTGTCTTGCCCCGGGTGTGGCAACCTGGAGGTCGCTGTGTGGCCGATGGCAAGTGGCCAGAAAAAACCTGACAAATGCCTGTAAAAATGCACAGAAACATGGTGCGGAGGGTATGCTGATCACGAGCTGGGGAGATTGTGGAAACCACCAACCCTGGCCAACTCTTTATCCTGGTTTATTTCATGGAGCCGCCCTTTCTTGGACAGGTAAAGAACTGGAGGAACAAGAGGTGGCAGTGGCCATAGACCGAATGGTCTATTCCACTCCAAGTGCAGGGATGGGAAATTGGTTGATCGAATTGGGGAAAATAGACGAACAAATCGGTGCACATATGCCCAATACGAGCCTGGATTGGTGGATTCTTTTTGCCGCCCGGGCAGACCTGCTCCGGGATGCCCTACCTAAGCAGGTAAGGACCCATCAGATCAGAACGGGATTGGACGCAATATCCGAGGCAAAAAAATCGGTCCCCCATGCAAACAATAATCCTGTCCTTGAGCAGAGTATTGAGGAACTGAGCTGGGGTTTGGATGTATCTGAAATTTGCCTCACTCAGGGAATGCGTATTTTAAAATCTTCGCACAACGAGGCACCGATCGAAACCACTCCCTTGTTGGAACGGTTTCAGCGAAATTGGCTTAAACGGGCAAGGCCTGGTGGCTTAAAGGAAGCATCTACCCTGCTCACTGAAGCACTGGCTGCACTCGCAGAGGAGTGACCAAAGCCTTAGAGGGGCACCGCTAGTGGGGATCAAGCTCGGGAACCTCACAGGCGATCGCATCTGCGAGTATGCGTCCGGATGGAAGCAGATGGATAAACCCCTTTTTAGATTCCTCGGCTAATCCCTCCTTAATTAATCGGTGGAAAAATTTTGATATTGCAGAAAAACAATGGGTGGGAAGATCAAAACGGTTCGCAATATCTCCCAATTTTATTCCGCCATTCATCCGCAAACCAAAGAGAACGGCATCGCGTGCAAATTCTTGAGAAGTTAGGTTTTCCTCCTCCAGGTATTCGGGTTGAGCATGGTTGATTAACCAATGTGACCACTGTTCCACATCCGCCAAATTTTTACGCCTCGATCCCCTAATTTGCGAACAGGCCGAGGGTCCATACCCAATCCATTCATTCATCGCCCAGGTATTAAGGTTATGCAGGCAAGCATGACCCTTGCGGGCGTAGTTGGAAATTTCATACTGCTCATAGCCATGAGAAGGCAGATATTCCCAGGCAAATTCGTAAAAGGTGGCTTCCCGCTCAGGATCGATTTTGGCCTGCCCTTTGGAAAGACGCAAATACATGGCAGTGTCCTCTTCGAAAGTAAGACAGTAGGTGGAAAGATGATCGGGTTGAAGAGCAACGGCTTGGTCGAGATCCTTTTCCCAGTCCAAAAGGGATTGCCCAGGAGCCCCAAAAAGAAGGTCGAGATTAACAGAAGAAAATCCGGCATCCCGGATCGATTGATAAGCCTCAAAAGTCTTTGTTACCGAATGTTTACGACCCAGAGCTTCCATATGAACGGGATTGAATGTCTGTACGCCCATAGAGATTCGGTTCACACCGCCATCCTTAAGAACTTTTAGTTTTTCAGGAGTAATTTCAGAGGGAGCCAGTTCCACGGACCATTCATAATTTGCGGAAAGATCGAGATTGCTAACTAGCCCAGTTAATCGCGAAAGCTCCTTTGGTTTGAGCAACCCTGGGGTTCCTCCTCCTATGAATAGCGTGGATACTTGACGATCGGGTGGAAAACGAGAAATTTCATTCTCCAATCCAAGAAAGTAAGAATCCATCCGCTTTTTGCTTGGTTTCTCCTGATAAAATGCGCAAAAATCACATGTGGTGGAACAAAATGGCACATGGATGTACAGCGCGAGCGCTAGTTTCTTGCGCCCGAGCAGTTCCTCGTTTAACACGGGAAGATCACTATCTTTCTTCGTCTGATTCACATGATTATGAAATTCGCTACCAAACTACTCGTTTTTTCTCTCTTGTCAGTAAGCATGTGGTTGTACACTGGTTGCCAACAACCAAACTTCATCAACCTTACATCTTCCAACCTGAGTCAAAATCCATCCGGTATTTACACCCTACAAACTGAACTTGATGTACAGGACCGTGGGATAAGTAATGAAACATTGGAGGTATTTGCCGTAGTTGGTGGAGAAAAACTTCCAATGGTACAGGATGAATTGAATCCAGATCTCTGGAGTTGCGATTACAAATTGCCAGGCGGGTTTGATGAAGCCACCTATTATTTCGAAGCTCAATACACCAAAACTTCGGATACTGGAGAAACCAATGTACGTCGGGTGACCAGCGATTTACAGGTTTTCCGTTTGGAAAATCGCTATGTCGGCAACCTCGGTGCTTACAGGGGACCGGTAGGCTCTGAAATTGCGGTGCAGGGCCGGGGCTTTACCAAGTATGATCGAATAAAGGTAGGTGAGAAAGAAACGACCACCCGTTATGTGTCTGAGAATGAGCTACGTTTCACCGTTCCTCCTCTACCCTCTGGCCTTGATTACTCTGTAAAGCTCTCAGGAGGTGCCCATGGATCTTTGGAAATTGGAAATTTCAGAATAGATGAGAGTCAACTCGGCGTGGTTCCCACAAATTTGGAAGTGCAGTCAGGAGATACCGTTACCTTACTTTTTAAAATAGATTACGAGGCTCCAGCAGGTGGGGTAGCCGTGGATGTTAAAACCAATATTCCTCTTTCCGTTATCATGCCCGAGGCCATAATTTCTGAGGGCGACAAGACGGTCAACATCCCTATTAAGGGTGGGCAACCGGGCGAAGGGAAACTGGTGATCACTGCTGATGGCTTTGAGGGAGTGGAAGTTCCCATCAAAGTATTCTAAACCCAAAGATTCTTGATCTCCCCGGCAGGGAGAACATTGAATATGACCGGGGAAGCTTTAGTATCGGTAGTCATTCCTGTATACAACCGGGCATCGCTCCTTCAACGAGCACTCGATTCTGTAAAAAAACAAACTCTTCTACCCAACGAAATTATTGTTGTGGATGATGGTTCAACTCAGGGAAGCTTGGATCGTGTTAAAGACTCGCACAATGATGTAAAGTGGCTGAGGCAGGAAAACGCAGGCGTGGCTGCTGCAAGAAACAGCGGCATTAAGGAGTGTAAGTATGAGTGGATTGCCCTGCTCGACTCAGATGATGAATGGACTCCCCAAAAGCTGGAATGCCAGATTCATCACATTCGCACAAATCGGGATTGTAGAGCCGTTCATACCGAAGAAAAATGGATACGTAATGGCAATGAAGTCTTACCTCCCCAATATTTAAATAAAGAACCAGACCGTCTTTGGGAACGCAGCTTACATCACTGCTTAATCTGCCCATCTTCTGCCCTTCTCCACAAATCGGTATTTGAACAGATTGGGCGGTTTAATGAGGCCCTCTTGACCTGCGAAGATTATGACTTCTGGCTCCGTATGTTATTAGAAATACCCATAGGACTGGTGAAAAAAAAGTTGGTGATCAAGCATGGTGGGCATGCAGACCAACTCTCGACCACGACATGGGGAATGGATCGTTTTCGCGTACAGGCACTGATCAAATTATCTAACCGTCAGGATCTCGATCCAAGCAGAAGAGAAAAGCTACGAGAAGTCATCAGTAAAAAATCCAAGATACTCGAACAAGGAGCACGCAAACGAAACAAGCTCGATCAGGCAGAGCAGTATGCAAATTTACATAAGCAATATTCAACACAAAGGAGATCCTTGACTGTTTTGACCAAGAGATGAATTTCTTAATTGCCACACAAAAAGAAGCGGCTCCGATTATAGCTGCATACAAGTTGCAAAAAGATCAGGGCTGCCCTTATCCCTTCTATTTCAAAGATGATGTAAGGCTCGTAATATCGGGGATAGGCAGCCTACAGGCCGCAGCGGCCACGGCCTACTTGATGGGTCGTTTCCCAAAGAAAAATCAAGTTTGGATAAACCTGGGAATTGCAGGTCATGGAAGCCTTGAATATGGGGATGTTTTCGTAGCTGGGAGGATCCTTTCTGCTTCTGAACCAACCTGCTTTTATCCACCACAAATTATAGAATCCGAAATTCCAATCAGTGAACTGACTACTGGTAATGAGGCACAGGTTAACTATCGTGCTGAGATGGGATATGACATGGAAGCTCATGGATTTTATCAAACTGCCTGCCTATCGAGTACAAGGGAACTTGTTCAGGTATTAAAAATTGTTTCGGATAACCCAAGCACTCCAATTACGGAGTTTAAACCTGAGCAGGCAACCAGTTTGATTGAAAACAAGCTGTCCATTATTGATCAGTGGAAAGAAGCTCTCGAAAAAGCTTATCTTGAGATCAAAACACCACCACAAGTGGAGAAGACTTTTGTTCTCATCACGCAAATAGCCCGGTTTTCCTCTACCCGTGCACATCAGCTCAAGACCCTTCTCCAACAGGCTTGGGCATTGGGTGTAGATTTTGATACTTTAGAGCCGATTTATTCATCTACCGCAAGTTCCAAAGAGATTATCACCAATCTGGAAAAATTGCTTGCCCCCAAGCGCATTCTTCTATGATCGACCTGGTTTACATTGAAGAATCGATAAGAGAGCACCCGGGACCGATTGAAATCCTTTCCCGCTTTCCTAAAGCGACTCTTCTTTCCTGCACACACTACAAAGAAATATTCAACCCATCGGGGCAGAACTTTAGATTACAAAAAAGAAAGCCCGCCCTTATTTTAGCCAAACAAACCGGTAAATTCATTCATCCAATCCCCCCATCGTATGGAGTAGGAGGAAATCATAACTATTACTTTTCGCATCTATTAAACTGCTTGTACGACTGTAGGTATTGTTTTTTACAGGGCATGTATCCATCGTCTCATTTTGTACATTTTATTAATGCCGAAGACTTTCAATCGGCTATCTCCAAGGCCAGTCATGAGACCGAGGAAGAAAGCTGGTTTTTTTCAGGTTATGATTGTGACAGCCTAGCTCTTGAATCAATTACCAGATTTGCTCATGGAATGATTCCTTTCTTTCGCGAACTTCCCAATGCATGGCTTGAACTTCGCACCAAAAGTACCAACCTTAAGGTATTGGAAAACCACAGCCCCCTGAAAAATGCGGTCGTAGCGTTTAGTTTTACCCCTGAGGAGATATCAAAACAAACCGAATGGAAAGTCCCCCCTCTCCATGCCCGCATTCAGGCGATGAAAAAAGTAGCCGCTATGGGGTGGAAAGTTGGGTGGAGAATTGACCCTGTGATTGATTGCCAGAACTTTGAGCTACGTTATGCCAAATTATTTGATTCACTGCTTAGTAAACTTCCAATGAAGAAACTGCACTCAGTAAGCCTAGGTGCGTTTCGAATGCCATCTGGGTTCTTTAAGAAAATGCAAAAAACTTACCCGACAGAGCCCTTATTTGCCGGAGAACTGGAAAAGCGATCGGGTATGTTTGCCTACAAACAGGACTTGGAACAAAAAAGATTAAAAACTTGTGAAAAACTGCTGTTGGAGCGAATACCCCAAGAGAAATTGTTTTCCTGTAAAAGCCCAGTTGTGAACCCCAAATAAGCCTGCCTTAAAGAACAGTCCGCAAGGGAGTCGTGAATTGTAAAGCAAGTAAGTTAGCGGACTCTTCCTTCACAAGCATGGGAAATGATGAACCACTCACGAGAGAGACCTTATAATCATGGTATTCTTTCCGAAAGCGACTTTTTAGGGTGAAGTCAGAAATTTTACTCCAATTCGTAGTTCCTGTAACAAAGGAATGAATAATTTCCCAGGCTGTGGAATATTCATTCTCAGAAATTCGTAATTTAGGAAGACTTAATTCCGGTAGTTTTTTATCAATATATTTTTCGATGCAGAGATGTTTAAAGAAGGCTCTCTCTTCAGGTTTAAGCTCATTCCAATCCCGCCCATCGTTTTTTCCCCAGGAACTCATCGGCCAGACCCTGGCATAAGAAGATTCTTTCCATTTCTCTAAGCAAGATCTACGCTCTTCAGTCCGCTCTCTATGAATTACACGAAGGATGCTCTGCTGAGATGCAATCAGCCTGGTTTCCTGCTTGGCTAATTGCTCAAGTCTGGAAAGCACCTGCAACTTAACTTCCTGTGATGCCATATCGTTTTGGATGGCAGTCTCTGCTTTCAATATGGGGCAAAGGGAAAACAAAAGAGAAGCTACAAAATAATTTTTCATCGTAGATTTCATAATTTAAGCAGTTAGTGTATTTACAAACTCAGTCATGAATATTGGATTTGCAAAAAAAAAATGAAAAATCGAAAAACAATCCGTATTGCCTTTTTAGGAAGAGTTGTCTAAAGAAATAATCAGGACGCCACCTTAGCTCAGTTGGTAGAGCGCCTCACTTGTAATGAGGATGTCGTCAGTTCGACCCTGACAGGTGGCTCCATTTTTAACCCTAAACTTTAGCCTAAAAGTTCCTCAGGGTTAAAGATTGAAGTAAAGTAATCTGAGACACAAGTGTTCTACAAGATGAGTTTATTTCGGTCTCTTTGTAGGTTAAAAATTAGCTCGATCATGGAGCCATTAGGAGATCCGAAGAGTTGAATTAAACGACAAAGAGGAAAAGAAGTCTATAACTGTTCTAGGGATACCAACAGAACGAAAATCTAGAGAGAATTTTCAGTTGCTGGCTACTTTTTCCCTCCTAAAAAGTAATCTCCAAATCAAAAGAAACATAAATATAATGCATGTGTGCCAAAGGAATAAAACGACCCATACCCATGACTGATTTACTTCCAGCCATGCAAATCCGTAGGTCACCGCTTCCCCACTACTTCCCAATGATGGGAAAAATAGGGTAAGTGGAATAAAAATCATAAGCATGGGAACATTCAAAGGAATGAGGTGGGTAGGCGTGATCACAAGACTACCCACCATCGAGCACAAAAGTAACTTTTTAAGCCAGTGTAAATTTTTGAATTTTATAGAAACTGAATGAGTGGTTAGATCTGAACTCCTCCATAGCAAACAAGGCTAGAACTGGACGGTGAGAGAAGAACTAGTCGTGGGAACAGTTTGATTTCCTACAAAGACGAAAATTTAAAATATGGGCACAGACAAGGGAAAACCCACCCATGGTAGTTAGAAAGGATTCCCAACCATGAGGAAATAAACCACTGGAAAGAAACGAGTGACAATCATTACATGAATGGCCATGGAAAAAACCGTAGACTATACCACTTGTTAAAAACAGTATCCCCAAAATAAAGAATGTAATGACTGAGCGGTTCTTATGCTTACCACATCCAATGAACATTGATAAAACAGTGAGGGGAACGACCCACAAAAGAATCCAGAGGTGAAAGTTCCTATCCGTCCAAAAAGTGGTGGCAATGATTGGAAGAGAAACCACTAAAACCGGAGTAAGAAGGCAATGAACAGCACAAACCATAGCAAGGCCCATCCCTAACCGATCAAGCCAAGCCCAGGGGTGAGATGTAGATGAATTGCAAGTAGTTGTAGTGGAATTGTCCAGAATGTATGATTTAGCCAAATTGTGTTGCCTCTTGCAATCTTTTTGCAATTGGAATTTGTGAAAAACTAATAAAATTTATAAATTAGTAATACTTATTATCTTTATAAGAATTAATTTAGTTTTTTTTTGACTTATTGAGAGATGGCGAGGGATAGTAGGAATACAAGCTATACGCTCCTGTTTAAAACAGGAACATCAGTTCAAAAAGGCTCCTCCCTCGTCGTGATTACAATCACCGAGGGAGGTTTTTTTTTTGACCTAAATATGAAAATACCCTCTTGTTTTTGTACTATTACTCATTGCCCTCATATTTATTACTTAACTTTTTTTGTACTTCTCAGTTCAGGACAATTGATATCGAGGATAGGAGATTCCAAAAGTAAACTCGAGGGACGGTTACTTAAGTCAAACGGAATTGTTCTGCGGGATGATGATCTTATACAAACTAGGCAAACTGGTATGATCTACCTAGATTTTGAAGAATATTTCCCGAAACCATATCAGGTGAAATTATATTTCAAATCTTCAGACGGTTCCCGCCCAAAACTCAATGAACTGGCAAACCCGATACTTTCGCAAGCCTTTGACCGCCGCCCTCCCCCTAGAAAACCCCTAAATGCGATCAAATCTCCCGATAAAAACCTCCTCGAAGGATGGGAATTGCATGTTCTTTATGTTAAAGGCTATTCCGTCCTCGAGGTTTACAAAAAAACATCAGAGGTTACAGAGCATGAAATTAAACATCTTTTGGCATTACAATCCGGCAATTCATTCTGGATAGAATCCACACAAAATGAACTTTCTGAAGGTGACTTCTCTGCCTTTGGTTTTTCCTTATTAAGAAACGATGGTTATTTGAGGATGAAAAAGCTAAACTCCCGATCGATCATGATTTTTCGTTCCCAAACTGATCAATATCTTTTCGAAGCCATGGAAAAAGAGAAGTTCAATCTGGCACCGGAAAGTATCAAGGGATTTTGATTTTTTATTGGTTTTTCATAACACCTTCCATGTTTAGGTTTTTGAAGACACAGAAAAAAACTCAAATTTAACCAACTCTATCTTGAAATTTTCCTTTTTTTTATGGGCTAGTATACTTTTTGCTTCGGCAACTCCCCTTTTGGCAGAGGAAGAATACCGAACATGGACGAATAATACTGGACAAACGATCGAGGCAAGGTTCATCAAAAGGATTGGTAAAAAAATTAAAATTGAGCGAACCGACGGACGGGCTTTCATCCTCTCACCGGACTTGTTTTCCAAGCAAGATCGTAAATACCTCGAAAACTTGGAAAACAAAGTGATTTTCAGATCACCCAAACCATTCCCTGAAAACTACACAGGAGCAATCATCCTGATAGGCATTTCAGGTGAAGTTAAGATTTGGGAACGCCAAGATGGGAGCCGTTACGAAGACGCAAAGTCACACCCGGGAAAAGTGGGAGACATCCTTGCGCCAAGGACGGCAATCACTACGGGATCGGGAGCGGAAGCAATCCTTCTCTTAAGCAACGGCACCCAGGCAATGATTGGGGAAAGTTCTCACCTTGGGTTATCCGCTTTTTGGCAGGTCGAATTTGAGGGATCAGAAAAGGGAGTATCCGAAATTAAAGAAGAGATCAGCCCATCTCGTACTGTCCTCGAACTTAAGAGCGGGGAATTGGTCATGGATGTAAAAAAACTCCGCAAAGACTCCTCCTTGCTAATCGAAACCATGCTTGGTCAGGCGGGGATAAGAGGGACACAGTTCAGAATATTAGTGAACGAAGTGTCAACAACTCTCGGGGTATATGAAGGAACCGTTGCCTTCCTTGATAAAAATAATGAAATCAAGACAGTCACGGGAGGAGAGAATCTAGGAATAAAGAAAACGGGCGAATCTGATTTTCTTAATCTATCAAGTAGTCAAAGATTACGAATCCAACAAGCCATTGAAAAGTGCACTAAGGAATCAACCAGTTATTCCACAGCACAGCTAGCCAGCGTTACCGAACAGGCAAACAAACGGGGCACACAAAATATCATAAATGATAGAGGTGCATTGCAAAAACAGATCGATGAATTGGTTAAAAAACATGGATCAATTCGAAAAATTGAAGAGATCGTTATCGATCATGCCGAGGTGAGCGACTTGAGCGATTTGAATAAATTATTCAACCTTAAAAGCCTCAAAATCGAAGGTGCTTACGCAAGGACAATCCTCACCAAACTTCCATCGTTTAATCAGTTACAAAAATTGGAAAAATTAAAGATTACTGCGGCATTTAAGCTCAAGGAGATTCAGTCAATTGGTGATCTTACCAGCCTATCCTCCCTTTTCATTGGCTGGACATCTGTTGAGAATTCCGAATTCCTTAAAAAACTCAAAAAACTTGAAAATTTATCTATCAACTACTGGAAAACGAAAAATTTAGACCATCTTCAAAACTGTCAAAAATTAGTAACTTTGAAACTAAGTGCAGCATCTGAGCTTTCCGATATTTCAGCCCTTTCAGAATTAAAAGAACTTACCACACTGGAGATGACCCAAACGAAAATAGAAGATATTAAGCCAATCAAAAATCTTCGTAAATTAAAGAGGCTAGTTCTAAAATCAGCTCAATCCATCAAGGACTACTCGCCTCTATTGGGAATGAAACAACTTGAAAGCTTAAATCTTGAAGACACCGGGATAAGTGAAAAGGATCAAAAACGATTGTTAACCGTTTTACGGAACTGTAAAATTACTTTTTAGAAGAAGAACTTCTCTGCTCCGCCTGAGTTAAAAAGGTACGAAAGCTTGGTTCAGTTGGAACAAGTTCAACCAGTCTCCGAATATGGGGAAGTGCCTCATTCCAGCGTCCTCGCTGGGCGAGCAACTCACTGATTCTTTGCCGATATTCAGGACTATCGGGCTGCAAGCGGATAGATTGCTCGAACGAACGAACTGCTTCCTCCATCCGGTTGCTTTGCCAGTAAGCAATGGCTAGGTTGTAAGATACGCGTGAATTTTGGGACAAATAGCCCGACGCCCTTTCGAGTGAACGAATGGCTTCTGGTAAGCGTGCTTTATCCTCTGCCAGCAGTAAACCCAAAGAGTAATGGATCTGACCCCAGGTGGGCTGAATGCGCGCAGATTCCCGAAGTAGCATTTCTGCCTCTCCATTTCGTTCCTGGGAGCTGAGAAGAGTGGCAAGATTTAAGCGTGCAGGCACAAAGAATTCATCCCGAACGATCGCATTTCTATAATGTTTTTCTGCTTGCTGGGGTAGTTGCTGATTTTCAGCAAGGATTCCAAGAGAAAGATGGGATTCTGCACGATCCAGATTACTCTCATACCTGGCTTTCAATTCTTTAAAAACTTGTTCAAAAAGCTGGCTATCTTCAACCGAATATAATTTTGGGGAAATCGATGATAAGGCTCGTGCAGCCTCGGTTCTCACCGCTCTCACAGAATCTTTCAGCATAGGAAGGAGATAACGGTATCGGTCGGCATCACTCAATGCCCCAAGCTTGGAGATGGCCGCAGTCCGGACAATGGATTGATTGGACTCTAGTTGCCTGATCGCCTCCTCATTAGAAGCTTCACTAATGAAAGACCGAAGAGCAAGCAAGGCTCCGGATTGGGTAAAGGCAGGTGACATTTTATCCATACTCGCCTCGAGTAAAAGTTTCTCTGCTTTAGGTGAGCCCGTACGGTATGCGTGAAAAGCAGCCGGGTGCCTCGCCTCTTTGGGCCTATCGGGGCCCTTGATTCGATCAATTGCATCGGCCGCCCATTGAAATGACTGGTCGGAATGGCAATTAGTACATGCATTTGGCTGGCCAAACTTAGCAGATAGATCCGGTCGGGGAATTCGAATACTATGATCCCTCCGGGAATCAATAACCATGTAATTTTTGTGAGGCATATGACACTCCACACAATTAGCACCTGGCGTACCCATCTCATGAAAATGATGACCGGGATTATCAAAACCGGCAGGATTTTTTTCATCGGGCACATGGCAGCGGGTACAAAGTTGATTATCGTAATGATGTAACTTGGTGGTGTGCGCATCATGACAATCTGTGCACTTCACCCCTTGATGAAACATTTTGCTTTGGATGTAGGAGCCATAAACATACACCTCGTCATCAATTTGCCCATCAACATGATAGGTAGGGACTTGCATTTCGGGAGACCAGGGTTGAGTAACTTCATGTAAAAAATGGTCAAGAAAGCGATCGCCACCATGATGATTAGGGTGAACAGTCGACCTTCGGGCATGGCATTTAGCACAAGATTCAATCTGGGCTACATTCGTTGAATTCACATCTGCCAGAGCATAATGAGCCACATCTTCCCACTCTTTTCCAGCGCGGGCATACTCGACATGATCACGCCCCGGACCATGACAAGATTCACAGGCCACATTTATCTCCGAATATTGGGTAGAAAAAGTCTGCGAAGAAAAGTCAAATTCCTTCCGCAGGTTAGTCGAATGACAATCAGCACACATGTGGTCCCAGTTCTGCAGGGAACGTGTCCAAAAAAGAGGATCTTCCGGGGCGATTCGTTCATTAGGATAAAGATGATACCATTCTTTCTTTTCCACATCCCAACAGGTAGGCAAAACCTGCAAGCGGCCATCTGGAAACTTGATTAAGTATTGCTGAAGAGGCTCCCAACCAAAAGTGTAAGCAATTTCGAACACCTCCATCTCCCCTACCTGATTTTCGGTCTCAACAAGAAATTTTTCTCCCTCACGAAAAAATCTAGTGGTTACACCATAGTTCTCGAAAACTGAATTATTAAAGTCTGCCCGTACCGTTTCATCATTGGGTAACTCCATTGCGTGATAATGATGTGAACTTTCCCACTTTTGATGAACATCCTGATGGCACTCCACACAGGATGCTGCCCCCATGTATTCCCCATCTCGGGAGTGGGAGGCATAAGGTATATTGGAGCGTACAGCTAGCTCTTCATTCGAAAACTCACAACCAATTAAAAGACAGTAAACCAAGGTAATGTAGAGGAATTTTTGGTAGGTTACCCATCTCAAAAAGTGTACAAAACAAATCAACTTCTGATGAAACATTGGTTGATATTTACTAAAGCAAAGAAAGAGAGGCAACTTAGTTGGAGAAATCTCTTAAAAATTCCTAACACAGGCTTCTTGTTTATTCCTAAAACTATTTAGGTTTTTTTATTACTTTTGTTTTGCAAAACCATGCTTCATTGTAAAAAGTAATTATATGTTAAGAATAATTTTGTTTAACATGGGTTTTTGGGTGCTTGCTTCATCTGCTTGGGCAATTACCGACCGTGAATTTAGAGCAAAAAAAGGACAGAGAGTAATAAAAGGTTCCATAGTAAAGTCCTTCGAAGATGGTGACATCCTACTGAAGCGTTCCAGCGACATGCAACTCTTCAGAATAAACAAGGAAATTTTTACAGAAGATGATCAGGCTTTTATCAAAAATAATTTCCCTCCCAATCACGATGCTTTACCAAAATTCAAGAAGCCACTTGATGAACGCGTTTTAGCTAAATTCAGTGCATCCATTGACCAAAAAATAGAAAATCAACTCAAGATTTACGGTCAGCGACCCAACAAAGAAATTTCAGACGAAACTTTTTTACGCAGAGCATATCTAAAAATCATTGGTCGTATCCCAACCTACGAAGAGACCTTGGAGTTTATGGATAACCGAGGCTCCAAGGGTCGAAAAGCTTTGATTGATAAACTTCTTAATTCCAAAGGTTATGTGCACAATTGGTATGTCTATTGGGCAGACATCCTGCGAGCTACTCCCAGGGTTGGTAATCGCGGTGCCGATGGATATCCCTTTATCGCCTACATCAAAGACTCTCTCGCAGAAAACAAACCATATGATCGTTGGGTCCATGAAATGCTATCTGCAACTGGACCGATGTGGCAAAAAGGAAATGGAGCCACAGGCTATTACTACCGAGATGTCGGTATGGGAGGAGCATTCCAACTCGACAATATGTCCAACACCGTTCGCATATTTTTGGGTACAAGTCTAGAATGTGCTCAATGCCATGACCATCCCTTCGATCGATGGACACAAAAGCAATTTTACGAGATGGCCGCATTTACGAAAGGAGTTAGTAGTATAGGCAACAACCAAGCCACCAACCTTGGTGAGTTTTCCAAGATTGTAAGAGGTACTTGGAGGCAACAAGAGCTAAAAAAAATTGAAAATGACTCATCCCTTGACGACACAGCCAGGGCAAGAGCCATAACCCGAGTTAATGACAGGGCCAGAAATAGTGTCAAAAGGGTTGCTGATGTCATAGGAGTTGGGTTGGAAAATGTGGGTCAAGGTAAGATTTCTTTACCCCAAGATTACCAGTACGACAATGCGACTCCCGGACAGACTGTTAACGCGAACACCATTTTTGGATTGGTTGCCGAATTAGACGAAAATTTAGAAACAAAAGGCTCCCGCCATTCCTATGCCAGTTGGATTGCCTCACCGGATAATCCAAGATTTACCACTGTTATTGCTAACAGGCTTTGGAAAACAGCTTTTGGAATAGGTCTGATCGAACCTGTAGACAATATGTTTGACGACACCATGGCCACCAATCCTGACTTAATGTTACACCTTGAAAAAATCATGGTCGCTCTGGAGTATGACTTGAAGGAATTTCTCCGTATTCTTTACAACACCAAGGCTTTTCAAAGAGAGACACCGAAAAGACAAATCTCCGCTCGCGACACCAAGGATGAATCTCACCCACATGAAGTTAAACATGTAATCGATGGCCCGTATCCAGACAATCCCAAGCGCGATGCTGTTCCTTATTTCTATCAAGGTCCCATCATGGAAAGATTATCTGGCGAACAACTCTGGGACTCACTCGTAAGTCTAAACTTTCCCGATATCGACGAAAGAATTAATGATAATGACTCAGCAGAACGGAATTTTGAAAGATATGAGAAATGGGTCTCAATGACTCCAGAGGAACTTTTTGAAGAAGCATTTGGAGTAGCTGCTCCTAATAACGAATCTGGCATGAGCGAAATGATGGCCAACAAAGATTCGATGATGGCTGGTAATGAATCTTTGAATGAAATGTGTCCGATCAGGCCAGGAAGACCTGCGGATCCTGCCATCACCGCAAAAGATGAAAATGGGAAGACCGTGGCGTTTTGTTGCAATGGATGCAAAGATCAATTCGTAAGCAACTTGCCAGCTATGAACAATGAAATGATGATGGCCACCACTCAATCTGATTCATCTTCAACTGGATATCAGCGACGCGGCAATCGTACTCGTAACTCTAACTCCTTGCGAGCATCTGAAGTAACGGGTGGCTCTCCTGGGGCAGCACCCGGAGCAGGTCATTTAGTTAGACAATTTGGAGGTTCATCAAGGGAACAAATTCAAGTCTCACACAAACAGGCAGCCGTGAATCAAGTGCTCAAGTTGATGAACGGGGAAATTGAATCTCAAATCATAAGCAATCCTGAATCTAGGCTTATGCAAACTGTTCGAAAAGCCTCAAATATGGATGAAAAAATCAAAGTGGCTTTTCAGGCTATCCTTCAAAGAAAACCCGAAAGTAATGAAATCAGGTTCTTCAAGGAAAACCTCAAAAGGCTCGATGTTCAAGATTACGAAAAAGATGTAGTTTGGGCTTTGCTTAACTCTCACGAATTTTTATTTGTACCCTAGTTTTTAACCAACATACACTAATATGAAATCAGACCTTAAAACTCTCGACGAACTCAGTAGACGCGAATTTGTAGCTAGCGCAGCGAAAGCATGTTTAGGAGTTGGATTGTTGCCTATGGCAGGCTCCTACATAAACACTCCCCTACAAGCCCTTGAACCTGGCACAAGACCAGCCACTGCAAGGTATATCATTAATTTGTTTATGTACACAGGGATGTCCCACTTGGATACTTTTGGCCCTAATCCTGATTCACCTGAAATCCAAGGTCCGACTAAGACTATCCCAACCAGTGCAGATGGGGTCTTTCTAGCAGAAAATCTTCCTGAAACGGCTAAGCATATGCACAACGCTGCCGTTATTCGTACCATGATGACAAGTCAAGGGGCTCACATGCAAGCGAGTTATCTCATGCACACCAGCTACCAGTTGCGAGGAACAATTTCTCATCCTACTTTTGGTAGCTGGATTGCAAAAATGTCAGGACCTATTAACTCCACCATACCCATGAATGTTCAAATTGGGGGACAAATGGGAGGTGCTGGTTTCCTTGAATCGAAATATGGTCCGCTACCCATTCAGAGTCCAGGTGCTGGACTCGCAAATAGTACTGCGGCTGATTATTTGGATCAAACTCGTTTTGACGGTCGTCTTGCCATGGCTCAAAAACTTAACTCCGGCTTTTTGGAAGACAATCAGCTCAAGCAAGTACGAGCTTACACTGACTTATACAACGATGCCGTAAGCCTTATGAGAAGCGAAGACTTGAAGGCGTTTGATGTAGCTTCCGAGCCAGACAACATAAAAGATATGTATGGAAGGAATTCCTTTGGGCAAGGTTGCCTTTTGGCCCGTCGATTGGTAGAAAATAATGTTCGTTATATTGAAGTGACCAAAGGGGGATGGGACACTCATAATGACAACTTTAACCGGACGGCTAATTTGGCCACTGATATGGACCAAGCTCTTGGTGCCCTTCTTACGGATTTGGAGCAACGTGGTCTGCTGAGTGAAACTATGGTCGTCTTAACATCCGAGTTTGGCAGGACTCCTAGAATTAACCAACAGGACGGTCGTGACCATTGGCCTTATGGTTTTACAGCTTTTCTTGCTGGTGGTGGTGTGAAAGGCGGTACAGTTTATGGTAAAATGGACAAAGCAGGTCGTAACCCAGAAGAAGGGAAATTCATTGACCCTGCATCCCTTAATGCAACCATAGGGTATGCCATGGGGCTTCCACTGAACGATGTTCAGTACTCTCCTTCGGGACGCCCGTTCAAGGTCGCTCATGATGGCGAACCCTTGCTGGATGTTCTTGCATAGAAGACATTTCTAGGGGTTTGGTGAAGCGTTGCATCACCACACTTTTTCTTTGTTGCCTATTCTGTATTTCCGGCTTTGCAGAGGTAGCTTTCCGTACATTCACCTCCACGAGTGGAAAAACTTACGAGTTTCGTGTCCTTAGCTATCAAAGTCAGGATTTTTATTTCGAGGATCAAAACAAGAAACAATATAAAGTTAATTACAAGCAGTTCTCTTCAGCAGACCAAAAATATCTAATTGAAGTAGCAACCAATGGGAAAATCCCCCAAGGCGACCCTAGAGAGATTACCACCAGCCCCCAGTCTGAAACTGCTCAAACCACTCCTTCTAAAGAAACATCTACCCCTGTTGACAATAAAAGGCTTAAAGCACCGCCAGCTAAGAAGCCAAAATTGCGTTCTGGATCTTTTTTTGCTTATCAACCTGTGAAACTAGGACAAGACCCCAATCTAGCTATTGAAAAAAAATCTGGGGGGCTTCCCAAACCTGGTGAACCTATTGATTTCACGAACCATGTACTCCCCATTCTTGAGGATCGTTGCTTTAGTTGCCATCAAGAACCTTACGATAAGAATGGGCGTACAATTCAGCCAAAAGCCGGCTTGGCCTTGAACACCTATGAACTAGTAATGAAAGGTAACCTGGATAACACCGTTGTGACTGCAGGTGATGTGGAAGACAGTTACCTCCATGAAGTTCTCACCTTAGACGAAGAGGACGATATGTTTATGCCTCCTAAGGGTGGACCTTTGGCTCCTGAACAGATTGATATCATCAAAAGATGGATTGAGGAAGGAGCGAAACCAAAAGCGGGAGGTGGTGCTACAGCCTCCATTGGAGATGGAATCAGTTTCCATGATCATATATTCCCCATCCTGGAAGAAAGGTGCCTCGATTGTCATGGCGAACCTTATGTGAAAAATGGTCGTACCATCCACCCAAAAGCGGGACTTGCTCTAGATTCTTACGAAGCTGTTCTGAAAGGAAATTTAGATGGAGCTATTATTGATCGAGGCAAACATGAGGAAAGCACTCTCTATGTAGTCATTACACTGGACCCGGATGATTCAGAGATCATGCCCCCAAAAGGTGATCCTCTATCTGAAGAAGAGATCGAAATGTTTAAACGATGGATTAATGAAGGGGCCAAAGAATATCCATCCGATACTTTTGAACTATCCAAAGAGGATAAAAGCCTTGCCTCCCTTTCAACCTCTGCTGACCCCAAGGTTCCATTGGTTGATCAACTTGGTCAGAGAATTAGTAAACTCAGTAAAACCCAAATAGAAGTGGCCCAAAAAACAGGGGCTTTGGTTACTCCACTTTCTGTAAAACACTCAATGGTTAGAGCAGAATTCTCCAAGGGACCAAGCTTAATTGATAACAATGCAGTGGGTGCTTTATCTGGTATACAAAATAATATTTCACACCTTAATTTATCCAGGACCCAAGTGAATGATCAGGTTTTGGGAATCGTTAAGAAAATGAAGCATCTTACCTGGCTCGGTCTTAGAAATACGAAAGTCTCCGACCTTGGCATCAAACAATTAAAGGATCTCAAGTTTCTTAGATATTTGAATCTTTCTGGCACAGAAGTCTCCGATGCCGCGGTCAAAGATTTAGTCAAAATGAAGGATTTAAACGAAATTTATCTTTGGAACTCAAAAATGACAGATAGCGGAGTTGAATCTCTTCGTAAGGCACTTCCGGATGCCAAAATTATTTTTTAGCCAAGTCAAAAAGATTTTTGTTTTTTTAAAACTCATCAGCTATTAGGTTCGTCCTTTTCGGATATTTCGATAGTGTGAAGGTCATTATGTCGATACGGTCCTATAACCCTGATAGCATTCGAGAAGACTTCCCTATTCTTGGAAGATCGAATCGGGGAAAACCATTGGTGTATCTTGATAACGCTGCAACTTCTCAAAAACCTCAGGTTGTCATTGATGCGATATCCAAATATTACAAACAAAATAATGCTAATGTGCATCGTGGTGTGTATGAGTTAGCTGAGGATGCGGAAAACCTATATAGTTCAGCCAGAAAAAGAATCGCAAGCTGGCTGAATATCAGTGCCGATGAGCTCATTTTTGTCCGAGGAGCCACCGAAGGACTCAATCTCATTGCTCACTCCTTTGCAGCACCTTGCATACGGCATGGAGATCAAATTATTCTCACTGAAATGGAGCACCATGCTAATATTGTTCCTTGGCAAATGATGGCTGAATCCCGGGACGCTTCTGTTGTTGTGGTTCCAGTTTTGCCGGACGGCTCACTCGATCTAGAAAAGCTCTTTTCCTTACTCGCGAATGAAAGATCAAAGATTCTTTCGATTTGTCACATTTCAAATGTTTTAGGAACAGTCAACCCCATTGAGGATATCATAAAAGAAGCCCATAAAAATGGGGTAAAAGTAGTGGTAGATGGTGCCCAGTCTGTTCCCCACAAACCAGTTAATCTCAGAAAAATGAATCCAGATTTTTTTGTTTTTTCTGGTCACAAAGTTTTTGGCCCAATGGGCATCGGTGTCTTATTTGCCAGAAAAGAATTGATGGATTCGATGCAACCCTACCAAGGTGGCGGTGATATGATTGACCAAGTCAGCTTTTCTGGAACCACTTTTGCAAGTGGTCAGCAACGGTTCGAAGCGGGCACCCCAAATGTGGCTGGAGCCATTGGGCTGGGAGAAGCCATCCGCTACCTGCAAAGTTTTGACTTTGAGAAAGTCGATAAACATGAGAAGCACTTGCTCCAACGAACGAGAGACCAATTACACGAGGTTGATGGTCTTACGGAGTATGGTACAACCCCAGACAAAGCAGGTGTGTTCTGTTATTCAGTTGAAAATGTGCACCCACATGACTTGGCAACCTTGCTAGATGCGGAGGGAATTGCCACAAGAACTGGTCATCATTGCTGCCAACCATTAATGCAAAAATTGGGAGTTGTAGCTACTGCAAGAGCTTCCTTTTCGATATACAATACCAAAGATGATGCAGATCGATTCGCCTCAGCCTTAATCCGAGCAGTTTCACTCCTCCGATCATAGATATCGTTCGCTTTTTCCATTTGAAATGCAGATTCGCAATAAATTGATTATTTTCTTTCCACTTTCTCTAATTTGCTAGCTTGGCATGAAAGTTGCCACCAGTATAATTAAGTAGATTTTACCAGTTTTTGAAGAAAAATTCACAATTTTGTAACCATTGGCTATTATACTTTAATCTTTATCACTCATACCATACGGAATGAATAACACAGAAAATTCAAAAAATACCTCCAATATTTTCAAGCGATTCCATAGAAAATATATCAGCGGGAAGGGACGGGTTCCCCACGCTGTCTTAAACGAGATAACCTCCGAACAAACCATAAACAGGGTAAGGAATGAAACGCCTTATTTCTCTCCTTCCACCAAGATCATTCTATTTCTGAGCAAAAGAGGAATTTCCCGTGCTCCTCTAGCTCGAGAGGTTATGCGGACTGAACTACATCTATCCAATCACTTTGGAAGTATAAGACCATCGGCAAGAGGAATCTCGGACGCCTATGATTTATGTTCATTTGATAAGAGAATGACCTACATGGCGAAACATCATGGTTATGAAATCTCCGGTCATTCCCGCCGAGTTAATTCATCTGAGCTTTCTTCAGCCACTCTGATCATTCCAATGGATGAAGAATCCTACAAATTCACCCAATCGAGAACTTTTTATATCCGTGGAAAAGTGCTACCTATATCTGATTTTATCAGTGAAACAGGAAATCAATATGTATTGGACCCTTTTTCCAGCGATGATTCAATGGATAGCACCGAAAAATATAATGAGATCATCCTTGCAGTTAAACTTGGCTGCAAATGTCTTCTTTCCTCTATTCCTTCATTAATCGAATAGATATAGAGATATATTTTACAATTATCTCCGGATATATCGATCATCTAAAGGTCGAATTCCACTCCTGTTCCCTTGTAGGGTTCTTCTTTAAGAATTCTTTTCACTTTTAAGTAGTAATGAGTTCCTATTGTTTATTCATCTCGAATTCGTCTTTTTTTCATAGATTCATTATTTTTACCATTCTCCTAGCTGGGGTTGTTGTAGGTGCCCAAACCTATCATGAGTTTGCCAAGGAAAATGCTCAGGTTTTGGATTTTTTAGACCGTATCATCCTAATTATATTTACCCTCGAGGCATTGATAAAAATAATGGCGGAAGGTAACCGTCCATTTAATTATTTCAAAAATCCATGGAATGTTTTCGATTTTATAATTGTGGCAGCATGTTTACTTGAACCCTTCGTCTCCCTAGGGGGAGCATTCCTCCCCGTTCTTAGGCTTGCCAGAATTTTGCGTGTTTTACGACTCGTGACTGCAATCCCAAAGCTTCAGTTACTTGTATCCTGCCTCCTGAAAAGTCTGCCTTCCATGTTTTATGTGAGCATCCTTCTATTTCTGCTTTTTTATATATATGGAGCCATGGCAGTCTTTTTATTTGGTGAAAACGACCCTGTTCATTTCCGTAACCTGCAAACTTCAATCCTTTCACTTTTTCGCGTCGTCACTCTGGAAGATTGGACGGATGTCATGTATATCAATATGTATGGTTCAGACTCCTATGGTTATTCCTCTGCAGAACTGGCAAAATGGAATCCGAAATCCTCAGAATCTCCCCTCGGGGCGGCATTCTTTTTTGTTAGTTTTGTACTTATTGGCACCATGATTGTTTTAAATTTAGTAATCGGGGTGATTATGAACAGCATGGATGAATCCAATGCTGAGATGTCCCTAAAACAGGAAATCGAGCGTAGAAGAAATAACCCTGAACCCGTGAGGGACGGTTTACATGACCTACAAACCCGGATGGAAGATTTGTCTTCCGAAATGAAGATCATCAAAAAAATGATTGAGGATCAAAACCTGCCCAAAAAATAAGAGTCCCGCCAACCAGCAAAATGCATCCTAGAGGGATTGCTTTTGCCAAAACTTAGGAATTCATTCATTTTGAAATGTTTCTCAAATAACTTATGGCTGAAGACGAACAGAACTATGATTTCTCTGCTATTGAAAAAAAATGGCAGGACTACTGGGAACAACAAAAAACCTTTCGGGCAGAGGATATTTCCGAAAAGCCTAAATTTTACGCATTGGATATGTTTCCCTATCCATCAGGAGCCGGTCTGCATATTGGCCACCCAGAAGGGTATGTTGCATCAGATATTTTAGCCCGCTACAAAAGGGCTTGTGGCTACAATGTCCTCCACCCAATGGGTTGGGACGCTTTTGGACTTCCAGCAGAACAGTATGCAATCAAAACCGGCACTCATCCATCTGAAACAACGAAGAACAACATTGATAATTTCAGGAGACAAATCAAAAGCATCGGGTTTGCCATAGATTGGGATAGAGAAATTAATACGACCGATCCCAATTATTATCAATGGACTCAATGGATTTTCCTAAAGCTTTTTCAACGCGGCTTAGCTTATGTGGATGAAAAACCGGTATGGTGGTGCCCTGCCCTACGAGCCGTTCTTGCCAATGAAGAAGTAGTCGACGGTAAATCAGAGGTAGGCGGTCATCCTGTTGAGCGCAAAAACCTAAGACAGGTTGTCCTCAAAATCACTGCTTACGCAGAAAAGCTTCTTGAGGGACTGGATGAACTTGATTGGCCAGACTCAACCAAGCGACAGCAGAAAGCATGGATTGGCCGCTCAGAGGGTGCTGAGATCCAATTTAAAATCGATGGCCAGGATCATAGTCTTACGGTCTACACCACCCGCCCAGATACTTTATTTGGAGCCACCTACATGGTGGTTGCTCCCGAACACCCATTGCTTGAGCAATTGGTTATCTGCGAGAAAAAAGATCAAGTTAAGGAATATGTTCAATCTGCTGCTAAAAAGAGCGACCTCGATCGAACGGATTTAGCCAAAGAGAAGTCAGGGGTCTTTACGGGTAGTTATTGTATAAATCCTTTAAGTGGGGAGAGAATTCCAGTTTGGGTAGCGGATTATGTTTTAATAAGTTACGGCACGGGAGCCATTATGGCAGTCCCTGCGCATGACGAACGTGATTATGAATTCGCTGAACAATTTAATATTCCCATAAGAAGAGTTATTATTCCCCCTGAGGAAAGCTCGAAGGAAGATAAACTTCCCTACATAGGTTCAGGAAATATGGTAAACTCAGCAGATTTCAATGGGATGGATGCCAATACCTGCAAGGGTAAAATCATTGAAGATTTGGAGAGCAAGGCAGTGGGGAAAAGTGCGATAAATTATAAACTAAGAGATTGGATTTTTTCCCGCCAGCGCTACTGGGGCGAGCCCATTCCTTTAGTTTGGGTCAATCAATCCGATTTCGAAAAGGCACAAAATACCGAAGGTGTGATTAAAAATTCATTGCCTCCAGAAGCTGTAACCTCCGTGAAGGATGGGGAAACACTTTACGCCCTACCCCTCCCTGATTCTGAACTACCTCTGAAACTTCCAGAGGTGGAAAACTATCAGCCCGCAGGCACAGGAGAAAGCCCCCTGGCTACCATCTCAGAATGGCTTGATATTTGGTTCAATCTAACCACGGGAAAAACAATTTCACGTAAGGATGAAAAACCAGATGATGAAAATTGGGTAGCTGCGACCCGCGAAACAAACACCATGCCCCAATGGGCTGGTTCATGCTGGTACCATCTACGCTATCTCGATCCCCAAAACCCTAAAAGTTTGGTAGACAGTCAGAAAGAAGCTTATTGGGGAGGTCCTGATTTTTACATTGGCGGGGCTGAACATGCTGTGCTTCACCTCCTTTATGCACGTTTTTGGCATCGCTTTTTGTTCGACGAAGGAATTCTCGCTAATCCGGAACCCTACAACAAATTATTTCATCAGGGTCTTATTCTTGGTGAGGATGGGAACAAAATGTCCAAAAGCGTTGGCAATGTCGTTAGCCCGGATGTTGTCATCGATGCCTATGGTGCTGATTCGCTTAGACTCTTTGAAATGTTTCTCGGCCCCCTGGAAGCCGTTAAACCATGGAGTGAAAAAGGAATTGAAGGAGTTCACCGCTTTTTACGAAAAGTGCACCGCGAATTCTTAAACCAGAAGAAACAGCACAAGGGGGAAGAAACCAATAAAGATACCCTACGCCTCTTACATGAAACCATTCTGAAGGTAACTGAAGCAATCAATGATTTACGTTTCAATGTAGCTATTTCTCAAATGATGATCCTGATCAACCATTTGCAGAAAGCGAATTCTTATTCTGAGAGTACTGCCACCGCGTTTATACAGATCCTTGCTCCGTTTGCCCCTCATTTGGCCGAGGAGATATATGCCATCCTTGGTGGCAGTGGTTCAATTGTTGAACTCGCATGGCCAAAAGCACGTAAGGAACTATTGATTGCCGAAGAAATCACTATTGTTTTTCAAGTTAATGGAAAACTTCGGGGGCAAGCTAAATTTCCTCAGGGTACAGACAAGGAGACAATTCTTGCCACTGCCAAGAGCGATGCAAAGGTACTTAGTTTTCTGGAAGGTAAAGAGATTGTAAAAGAAATTTATGTTCCTGGAAAACTTGTAAATTTAGCAGTTAAAGGCTGAGCGATTTCAAAAATGTCTCGCTTCCTTCCAGCCAATTTTGACGCAAGTCGTCCCTTGGCTCTCATTGCTGGAAAAGGAAATTATCCCATTCTCCTTGCTGAAAGAGCAAGACTGTCTGGGGTAAAAGTGAAACTCATCGAGTTAGCTGGAGAAACCGCACCCGAATTAGTCAAATCTTTCGATAAGGAAAATTGTGCAACCGTTAAAGTTGGACAAGTCGGGAAACTGCTCAAAGCATTGAAAATGTTCCAAGCTGGATATGCGGTAATGGCAGGCCAAGTAACCCCGGGCAGACTTTTTAGGGGTCTTCATCCAGACTTGAAAGCAATCAAAATGCTCGCCGGACTGGACAGGAAGAATGCCGAAACTATTTTTGGTGCCATTGGAAATGAAATTGAACAAGCTGGAGTCACATTATTGGACGCCCGTGCATTTATGGATGAAGACTTGGCAAGTGATGGACTGATTGTGATGGGGAAGCAAAAAATTGCAGCGGAACACCTATCCCATGGAATCGAAATTGCCCGTGAGAACGCACGTTTAGATGTGGGACAAGGGGTGGTGGTTAGTCAGGGAACTGTGCTCGCGGTAGAAGCTTTCGAAGGTACCAATGCCATGCTCAAACGGGCAGGCGAATTTGAGGCAAAACATTCCATATTCATCAAACTAGGTAAGCCCACTCAGGATACCCGGTTTGATGTTCCTGTTTTTGGGCTTGAAACCTTGCATGCCATGAAGGATGCGGGAATCAAAAGTGCCGCATTGGAAGCAGGATCTGTTCTCATCCTTTCATCTTCAAAAGTTAAGAAAGAAGCCCAAGAAAGAGGGATAACCCTCTTTGGGTTTAAAATATAAATAGAAAGACTTCCACGTCCGCCGTCCATCGCATTCAAAAGTTGTATGACCTTCTAGGTCCAGGTGGGTACCCTTTCCACGACATTAGTCTTCCGATTTACGGCATGACAGCAAACGAGGAATAATAGGTTCCCTAATAATAAGGAGTAAGGAAAAGAACTCATGAAACTTCTCGAACGATGCAGAAGCCAACATATATTACTAATGAATTCTTAGTTTTGGTCAAGTTACCTTGATTATGCGGTTCAATAAAATTTCAAATTATCTAATTTCTTCTTCATTCGAACTTGCAAGAATAGGCTTACCTTGTTTCCATAATAATTCCCTACCCCATAGCCCTTTATGATTTCTTTTTCCCCGATTCAATTCTTAGCGTTGCTCGCACTCTCCATTTTAGTGGGTTGTTCCGATGATAAGCCTGCCCCGGAAAAAGTTGAACTTCCACCTGTGATCGAAAAGAAACTCGAGGTTGCTGAGGTTCCACCCAAGTCCTCTCCAGTGGTTTATGTTGAGGAATTAGACCAGTATCAGGAATATTTTAAAGAACAACATGAGACCAGTTTTAGTCATGTAACCAAGAAAAACTGGTCCAGTTTTACGGCAGGAAAAAACGGGATACTTACCAAAGTCATGCTTTTTGGTAAGCCCAACTACACCATTTCAGAGCACTACGGCAAAAGTATGAGTGGATTTATCCGTGCAGACAACCCCGATACCGGACCCAAATACGGGGAGTGGAGTATCTCACGGGAGGAAATCGTTAATCAGCTAGCAATTCAAGGACTTACCGAGATAGATCGTGGTTGGATTACTCTGCAAATGCGTGGTGAAATTCCCCAGCAAAAAGGCAAACTCTATTTCATTGTTTGCGATAAGATCGAAGGTAATCGCGGTTGGTTTGGCGCCTTTGCCTTTGCCGAAGGAAACTCATACAAACATGGTAGATTTTGGCTCCACCCTGAGCATGATCTTGTTTTCCGTACTTATGTGGGCAAAACGAGCGACCAACTTGAAAAGGAACAAAAAGGCGAGTCATTATTCGACTCAGATACTGCATCTCTCGTTCCCTCCAAGGATATCCCCGAGGCCCCAAAACCGATGATCGAACTGAGCAAAAACTTTCAAGTATCTCCAAGCCTTCCTCAAAATCCACCCACCCAGAAAATTACCCCTATTTTGGAAGATGAACCTTTGTACCAGCCTGCTACCGAAGCAATTGAATATTCTCTGCCTGAAACACCAGAAACAACCCAAGAGGAGGCACTCAAGGAAGAAATCAATTCTCCTATAGACATTGTACCAACTTCCAATGATAACCAAGAGGTCGAACAGCAAGAGGAAACTCCCAAACGCAGTCTTTTCGAACGTTTTTTTAAGAAACAAGAAAAGTAAAGTTACACTTTACACGAAAAGTGGTACCAGGGGGCGGACTTGAACCGCCGACCTTCGGGTTATGAGTCCGACGCTCTAACCGCCTGAGCTACCCTGGCAAAAACCGTATCATAATGAACTTTGGTTAACATCCCGTCAATGCTAACAAATGATTAGATAAAAATATCGCTTTGAGCTTTACCCCCTCGTTGAAAGATTGAAGATAAAATCTTTTTTTAATGAAGTGAGTAATCAAAATTCAACTATTCTAATCATAGACGACGACGCTGAAATTCGCTATTCGCTCGACCGTGTACTTTCACCCGATGGCCATACCATCATAACCGCAGACTCTGGCGAACAGGGAGTGGAAGTGGCAGAAAAACAAAAGCCACAGCTTATCTTTCTAGATAACCGGATGGGGGGAATTTCTGGTATCGAAACCCTCCAACATTTACGCACAGCTGCTCCTTCTTCCCTTGTCATCCTGATGACCGCTTATGGGACTACTCAAACGGCCATACAGGCAATGAAGCATGGAGCTTTCGATTATGTCCTTAAGCCCTTTGATCTGGCCAAGCTCAAAGATATGGTGGCTAAGGCACTCAAAGCCAGTTCAGACTCGGGAAATGCAGAAAGCGTGGAAAAGCGCCTGCTAAACAAGGAAGATTTTGAGGAGGGTATCGTAGGAAGCGGAGAAATGATGCAGCAGGTACTGAAAAAAGTTGGACAGGTTGCTGCCTCCGAAGCCACCGTCATGATCACCGGAGAGAGTGGAACAGGAAAGGAGTTGGTTGCCCGTTGCATTCATCGACACAGTCACCGGTCTGATAATCCTTTCCATGCAGTCAATTGTGGTGCAATTCCTGAAAACCTTATCGAGAGCGAACTTTTTGGGCATGAAAAAGGAGCTTTCACCGGTGCGACCGATGCCAAGGCAGGTCAGTTCGAAATTTGTCATGGCGGTACCCTCTTTTTGGATGAAATTGGGGATATGGCCCTCCCCACCCAAACCAAGATTCTTCGGGCAATACAAGAGGGAGAAATCCAAAGGGTTGGGAGCACTAAAATAAAAAAAGTCGATGTACGTCTCATTGCTGCTACCCACAAAAATCTGGAATCCATGGTAAAGGAGAAATCTTTCAGGGAAGACCTGTATTACCGATTGAATGTAGTCAGAATTGAGACCCCTGCACTGCGTGACCGTCTTGAGGATTTACCTGAACTAATTGATTTCATGCTCGTTCGCTTGGATAAAAAATACTCTACCGGAGCCAAGGAACTGTCCACAGATGCGATGGGGATACTTAAAGCTTATTCCTGGCCGGGTAATGTTCGAGAACTTGAAAATGCTCTTCACTCAGCTTCCGTGATCTCAAAAGGGAAACGGATTTTAGCCAAAGATCTTCCTCAAAGTGTAGTCTTACAAGGTACTGCCTCTCCATCTGCCAAAAGTTCAAAAGAAGAAGGGACAGCACTCTCGAAGACAGAGACCAATGCTCAGGTGGAAAGAAAGGATAATACAGAAGAAGTTGAGCGGATCTTTGGTAACACCAATCAAGAAGTTGTAAAAGATTCATCAAAAACAAACACCTCCCCACCTTCTTCCATTTCATTGGAAGAAAGTTTTGATCTGTCCTATTCTCATTTACGGGCTCAAAATGATAAAAACTTAATCGAAAAAATGGAAATGGAAATTATTCGAAGAGCCCTGCAGGAGTGTGGAGGTAATCAGGTAAAGGCATCTTCACTACTGGGCATCACAAGGGCAACCCTTCGTAAGAGAATAGACAGTTACCAAATTAGATACTAGAAATTAGTACCTTTGGTAGCTTGCCAATTCTTCATCCATGCTTCATTTCTTGTTGTGACTGTATTTAATCCGATGAACAAACTTCCAAGAATTGTACTTACCGGAATTGGACTAACTTGTCCTCTGGGGAACGATTTACCCACCTACCGCGAGGCTCTTCTCGCGGGAAAAAGTGGAGTTTCTCTTTTTCCAGTTCGCAACATGGGGGATCAACCCGCTGGGGTTTGTGATTTTGACCAGACGAAGTACCAAAAAAGGAAAGAAATACGGGTAGGTACAAGGGCTGGAAGTATCGCAATCTACTGTGCCAATGAGGCACTTTCGCACGCGTCTGTTAACCTAGAAAAGGAAGACTCTTCTAGGATCGGAATTTATTTGGGAATTACAGAACATGGCAATGTGGAAACCGAAACAGAGGTTTGTCAATTATTTGACCATTATGATGAAGATGTAAAGTACTGGACACATCACCATAACCCTCGCACTGTTGCCAATAATCCAGCTGGAGAAATCACCGTTAACTTAGGCCTAACCGGTCCACACTACACAATTGGTGCTGCTTGTGCAGCCGGTAATGCCGGCATTATACAAGGCGTTCAACAATTGAGACTGGGGGAGTGTGATTTTGCCCTGGCAGGTGGGGTAAGTGAGAGTATTCGGGCCTACGGAATTTTTGCTGGTTTTAAAAGTCAGGGTGCATTGGCGGCACACATTGACCCCACATGCGCCAGTCGTCCTTTTGATAAGGACCGTAATGGTATTGTGGTGAGTGAGGGGGGTTGTATCTATGTTCTTGAGAGACTGGAAGACGCACAACGAAGAGGTGCTCAAATTATTGCTGAAGTTGCTGGATACAGAATAAATTCAGATGGCACTGATTATGTGCTTCCTAACCCGGAGAGGCAGGAGGAATGCATGAGACAGGCATTGGCCAATGCACAGATGCTGGCCGAAGATATCGACTTGGTAAGTACGCATGCAACTTCAACCCCTCAGGGGGATGAGCAGGAGTGCAAAGCCATCAGGAATCTTTTTGGTGAAAGTAAAAACACTTTGGTTAACAACACCAAAAGTTTTATCGGCCATTCAATGGGTGCTGCTGGAGCCATAGAACTTGCTGGAAACATTCCTTCTTTTGAGGATGGCATGGCACACGCGACGATCAATGTTGACAACCTGGATCCTTCCTGTGCATTACCCGGTTTAGTTACCGGCCAGGCGGTAAAAAAAGAGGGAGGCGTAAATGTTATCCTTAATAACTCCTTTGGAATGCTTGGAATCAATTCCGTTCTTATCTTGAAAAAGTTTGAAGCGTAGGGTAGATATCTATTTCTAGCTCTAATGGACAAAGAAAAAGTCAAACAAATCGTACTCGACATAATTGCGGAAATTGCTCCGGATGAAGACCTTAACGATGTCAAATCTGATATTCGGCTGAGAGATCAGCTTGATTTAGACTCTATGGACTTCCTTGATATTGTGATGGAACTCAGAAAACAGCACGGCATTGATGTACCAGAAGCCGAATATCGTGAACTCGAGTCTCTCGACAGTTGTGCCAACTATTTGCTCCCGAAGTTTGAGGCTGGGGCAGCCGCTTAAATTAGTGCGGGTTGGCATTATTTCTCTGCCCTATTGTTGACCTTACCTATTTCCAATTCTTCTTGCACGACCTCTACCGAGACTGAGGTTATCGTAATCGGTGCTGGATTATCCGGTTTGGCTGCAGCCACAAGGCTGGCCATGTTTGGTAAAAAAGTCACTCTTTTGGAGAAACACTATGTAGTGGGGGGACTGAACAGTTTCTATGCCCGCAAAGGACAAAAGTTTGATGTTGGGCTACATGCCCTTACCAACTACCCCTCCCCTGCTTCGGGTAAATCCTCTCCCCTACTCAAACTCTGCAGGCAATTACGGTTATCTGTTGATGAGTTAAAGCTTCTACCCCAAAGCAGTTCTCGTATTACTTTTGGCGAGCAGTCCCTTCAATTCACCAATGATTTCCAATATTTTTTGAGTCAAGTTGAGCAAGCATTTCCATCCTCCATGGATGCTTTCCTGGCTCTCTTAAAAAAGATGGAAGAATTTCCGGCTTATTCAGTCGATGCAAAGGAATGGTCGACTCGAAAAATTCTTGCGGATTCTGGTATCGAACCGCTACTTGGAGAAATGTTGCTCTGCCCAACCTGTTATTATGGATCGGCAAGGCCAAATGATATTGATTTTCCTACTTTCATCATGCTCTTTGATGCAATTTTTCGGCAGGGTTTATCCCGTCCGGAAGAAGGAATTCGAGCCATTCTTGATCCGCTAACTTCTAAACTGAAGCAATTAGGGGTGGACAGGCGAATGAACTCACCAGTTCATAAAATAAAAACAATTGGAAATGAAGTAAGTGAAGTGGTCTTAGAATCAGGGGAAATCATTCGGGCAAATCATGTCATTTCCACCTGTGGTATCCGAGAGACCGAATCTTTACTAAACCAAGGCTGTATCCCATCGAAAACGGTGACGGGAAACTTTAGTATTATCGAATCGATTCGAGTGTTTAACAGTCATCCCAAAAAACTGGGATGGGAAGAAACAGTTGTTTTTTTCAATCAATCTAATGAGTTTCATTACGACTGCCCCGATGATTTGGTGGGGTTGGAATCTGGTGTAATTTGCCTTCCTGATAATTATGGAAACAACTCCTCCACTTCCCCATCCAAATTAAGAGTCACTCATCCGGCAAATTTCTCAAAATGGTCAAGATTATCCAAAGAACAATACAGTAATGAAAAAGAGCATTGGGAGTCCACCCTTCTTGATAATGCACTTAATTATTTGCCCAACGGGAGTAAAATAAAGAAGAAACTCACGGAAGAAACGATCCTTTTAGATACCTTTACTCCTACGACCATCAAGCATTTCACCAGTCATGAGAATGGTGCCCTCTATGGATCCCCCACTAAAAGAAGAGATGGATCTACCCAATTCAAAAATCTCTTCCTGGCAGGAACTGATCAAGGTTATGTAGGTATTGTTGGGGCCTTGCTTGGTGGTATAGCCGTTGCCAACAACCAAATTTTGAGAGCAGGTTAGACTTTAGAGGCGGGCAATCAGACCCTCTTGAATCTCAGCTAACACAATATACGAAAGGTAGTAGGATTGTGCGACAGATGGCTTATCCTCAAGGTAAAACTCCCCATTTTCCAATTCATCATCTGTAAAATCATTCAAGTGGGATTCTCGAACAAACAAACGAACTTCAGTTAATCCACGCAAAACCTGTTCAATTTCTTCATTTGGTAAAGCGATATAACCATGAGCAAATTTAGGATCATTGAATAAACGAGCGAGCGAATGTCTATCCTGGGAAAAATCATCATTCAAGCTATGCTCCCATGTTTTGATAAAATCACTGTCAAAATCTTCTAAGGATGGAAAAACGGGGCCCTCTACTTTTACGCAATCGGCAAAACACTTTGAAATCAATGGATGCACCGCACGAGTAATCCGTGAATCAATGGTTAAGCGAAATTCAATCATCCCGTTCAAGCATGGTTTGTAAGCGCCAGTGTTGCAACTGATAGGCATAATTTTCCGCTGTTTCCCGGTTGCCCGACCACACCACGGAACGGCCTTTTTCATGAACTTCCAACATATGTTTTCTTGCCCGAGTTTCATCAAAGCCCAAAACCTTCCGGAAAACTAAGATTACATAGTTCATTAAATTAACCGGGTCATTAAGTACGATCACTCGCCACGGGGTATCCAAGCTCACATCGTCCTTAACTGAAGGAGTTGTAATGGTATCTACATTCACTATTTTTTATGGATTTAAAATCGAGGTAAGATGAATCTTATATTTGTGAATGCAGGAGATCACGAGAGGAATTTTAAAGTTTCGAAGCTTGCCTGAATCCTTGTTTCAAGTTTTTTTTTAGGGATGCTTAAAATACCATCCTTCATACTTGGCGGACTTCTCATTTTAACCGGCTTATTCGGTTATCTACTTCAAGACTCAAGTCTTTCCATAAAGCTAACGGGCCCTTGGGCTAGTGATGCCGAGTTTGTACTCTCTGATGGAGAACAGAATCATATGCTCGACTTTATCCCTTGCGAAACCTCAGCCGGTGAGAATGTTTGGTGGATTGTACACAAACTCAATGATGTGCACGCCAAGGATATTTCCATGGAAAATTATAAGATTTCTGAAGGGTCATCGGATCGTTTAGTAAAATCTTACTGGTATGCCAGTGCATCAGGAGATACATTAGGTGGTTTATTTCAAGAATCTGAGAACTACCATAACGCTGGATCCAATGGCTTTGAAGCTGTGCCTTGGGAAGACATTGATCCAGAGGAGTCTAAACTAAGGCTGATCTATAAAAATGCTGCTGATACCAGCGGAAAAGTTACTCTTACTTCAACCAACTGGAAAAATGTACTCAATGCTCCAGAGAATGGTGAGTCTTTGGAATTCGGGAAAAGTTGGACTGCTTTTATACCTTCCATTCTCGGCTTTCTATTAATCATCTTTGCGATTGCCGCAGAAAAAGCACCTGGTGCTAAAAAACACATCATGCACACTGCTGTTTTGGTAGGACTACTTGGTTTTCTTTCTGTTGTAGGAAAAGTGGGGACTGCATTTGCCGAGATGGGGTGGTGGCGAAATGAGCCCTACAACATTGTTGGAGCATCAAGCCTCAAGCCAACCACCATGCTCCTTACCACTGGATTGCTTTTAATTTATGTAATACTTTGCGTGGTGTCTTTCATTACCGCCCGCAAGGAAATGGCCGCACAGGCAGCCTTGGAGGCTGCAAGAAAAGAAGCCCAAGAGGAAAAAGCGGCTAATCAGAGTGTTGATACTGCTTCCGCCGGTTCGGCTGAAACTCCTGCCCCAGCTAGAGATGGAGAGACAAAGTCACCGACTCAGGAAGGTAATCCACCATCCTCTCAGCAAGGCTAAGCTAAATCATACAAGCCTCTTCATTCTCGGGTAATTTATGCACTGCAGATATATATGCCCTAGAATATTCTAAGTTGTAGCTTTTTAGCTTACCAAGCATAGCTAAAGCCGATGTTACATCCTTTAACATGAAAGCCCTCCCGGAGACCAGAAGATGCAACACCGGAAATGATTGTCAAGTTATCATCGCTCCCAACTTAAACGAAAGAACCTGCGATTCAAGCTGACCAGCTAGCAAAGAACCCCATCGAAAATATGGAAGTTTCCGGTCAGCCAGCAAATACCGAGGAAAATCTTCGGAGAATCGGTAATCTTTTCAAATTTGTGCCGCCCCTGAAATGAAATGGGGCAAAGAATAAGAATTCTAGGCTTCGCCTAACAGTTAATTTCTATTACAAGCGCCAAAGCTAGTCCGTGCACCGTAAGGTTCGCGTCCTTATAACCATTAAATTGGTCTTCTAGAACAAGGGAAATGTGGCTGGTGAATTGGTAAGTTAGCTGTGGTTCAATGACACAGAAATCTTTACAAATTAATAATTTTTTTCGGCAAAACCCAAAAGACCAAGTCCATAGGCAAGCCTTTAGCACTGGTTAGTATATTTCATGTATCAAACACTCTACTGTCGTAGTAGTTGGTGAAGTGAAAGTTATATTTGTATCCAACTTTGCATCATGAGTATCTGCTTTTTTGCCATAAGAAGGAAAAATACGTGAAAAGTTGAAGGATACAAAAAGTGGCACACCCGGAGAGAGTCGAACTCCCAACCTCCTGATCCGTAGTCAGGCGCTCTATCCAATTGAGCTACGGGTGCAAAAGCCAAAGATTTACAAAATACTTATGTGAATAGGATGAGCAAGCGAATTAAAGGCGCTTCCTCAAAAGGCTACTCAAATTTACGAAAAATAAGAGAGGCGTTGTGGCCACCAAAGCCAGAGTTATTACTCATGGCAACTTGAACATTAGCTTCGCGGGCTTCGTTAGGTACATAATCCAAATCGCAGTCTGGATCGGGCTCCTCATAATTGATGGTGGGAGGAACTACCCCCTCGTCAATCGCCTTACAGCAAGCAGCTGCCTCAATCGCACCGGCTGCACCAAGCAGGTGACCAGTCATCGATTTGGTGGAACTCACCATGAGACCGTTCTTAGCGTAGTCCGAAAATACATTTTTTAAAGCCGTCGTTTCCGAGCGGTCATTGTAAGGAGTCGATGTACCATGGGCATTCACATACTGCACCGATGGTCTTTCCAACTTTGCCTGATCGAGTGCAAGATTCATGCACTCAGTGAGAGCCTGACTGGATGTATCTGGAGTGGTTACATGAAAGGCGTCACAAGTGGCCGCATAACCAGTAACCTCAGCATAAATACGAGCCCCTCTTTTTTGGGCATTTTCGAGGGTTTCCAGAACTAGGACACCAGCCCCCTCACCCATGACAAACCCATCACGGTTTTTATCAAATGGCCGGGATGCACGGCTCGGATCGTCATTAAATTTCGTACTCATCGCCTTCATCGAGGAAAATCCGGCAAATCCAATACGGGTAACCGCAGCCTCACTCCCACCAGCGAAAATGACATCTGCAGCACCTCGCTTGATCATTTCATAGGCTTCACCTATAGCATGAGAGCCAGAGGCACAGGCACTGACTACGGAGAAGTTAGGTCCCCTGGCACCTAAATCAATCGCAATGATTCCTCCAGCAATGTTAGCGATCAGGGAAGGAATCATGAAGGGAGAGACCCTTCTCGGACCACGCTCAATCAGTGTGGTCATTTGCTTCTCAATGGTGTCCATACCCCCAATACCCGAACCGACAAGCACCCCAGTGCGATTAGGAACGAGTTCTTCCCTCGTCAAATTGGCGTCTTTTAATGCACCGTGTGCGGCACCAAGGGCAAGTTGGGCATAGCGATCGTTTCTTCTGGCCTCCTTTGGATCCATGAAATCCTCAGGATTAAAATCCTTGATCTCGGAAGCTACTTTACTGGCTATGTCAGAGCACTCAAAAGTGGTTACAGAGGTAATCCCTGATCGACCAGACTTGAGACTACTCCAGTAACTATCGAGGTCATTGCCAATCGAGGTAATGACCCCCATTCCTGTTACGACTACTCGGGTCATAGAGTTAAATCAGTAAGCATTGAAAGACCAATGGGTCTAATGTTTTGGATTAGGAAGAAAGATTATTCTGAACATAGTCGATCACCGAACCAACAGTTTGAAGCTTTTCAGCTTCTTCCTCTGGAATTTCGGTACCAAATTCTTCTTCCAAAGCCATGACTAGTTCTACTTGGTCGAGAGAGTCTGCCCCAAGGTCGTCTATGAAACTGGCTTCAGGAGTGACTTGCTCTTCGCTTACGTTGAGCTGGCTAACAATGATTTTCTTTACGCGATCGGCGTTGTTGTCGGACATAATGA
Organism: Opitutales bacterium; assembly: GCA_038103695.1. GTDB lineage: Bacteria > Verrucomicrobiota > Verrucomicrobiia > Opitutales > Seribacteraceae > Chordibacter. The sequence continues at coordinate 11,032 of JAYNZN010000007.1, read as the reverse complement.
TTAAGTTTGGTTAGGATTTAATGAAAGTTTCTTCTTCACATCACCATCCCGCCGTCAACCGTAAAAACTTGTCCGGTGATGTAGGAGGCTTTGTCAGAACATAAAAAAGAGGCCATTTCAGCAATATCAGAGACTTGTCCAAAACGTTTCAGAGGAATGGTTGCCAAGGCTCCCTCTTTCACACGTTCGTCTAGTTCTGATGTCATATCTGTATCGATAAAACCGGGAGCTATTGCATTAACAGTTACAGAACGGGCAGCAAATTCACGTGCCAAGCTTTTGGTAAGACCAATCATACCTGCCTTGGCAGAAGAATAATTTGCCTGACCGGCATTCCCTGTTAATCCGACAACCGAAGCAACATTGACGATTCGTCCCCAGCGCTTGCGGGTCATGGGTCGCCCGAGGGCTTTGATCCAATGAAAGCAACTTGTCAAATTTGTATTGATGACTGAATTCCAATCATTTTCATCCATACGGAAAAGCAAATTATCCCGAGTAATGCCTGCGTTGTTAACCAACACATCTATGCACTCATATTTTTCAAGTAATTCATCACACGCTTTTTGCACCTGGTCTCCTTGAGCGACATCGACAGCAAGAGCCTCGGCCTGCCCACCGGTTGCCTGAATTGCCTCGGCAGCAGAGCCACAAGAAGATTCGGATTTACTTACGCAAATAACTTTCAACCCATCTCTAGCAAGCACCTCGGCAATTCCTCGGCCAATACCACGCCCTGCACCCGTTACCACTGCAACTTTTATTTTATCTGTTTCTTCGCTCATGAAAATGTTCAGGTTCCCATCCCTGTTGTTGACTGTATTTGACAAATGATAGATTCCTTCTCATTACGCAACATCAAGTTTTGCAAATGACGAAGAACAAAAACACTCCAAGCGATAAGCCCAATCAATTCCCTAAACTACAAAAGTTCCTTGCCGACTCAGGGATTTGCTCGCGCCGGACGGGCGAGCAACTGATTCAAGACGGGGAGGTTTCAGTAAACGGAAACCTCGCCAAGCTAGGAATCAGGGTGAACCCTGAACGGGATGTAGTAAAGGTTGGAAATAAAAGAATTCAGGCAAAATTCGCCAAGCCAGTTGTTTTTATGGTGAACAAGCCAAAGGGCTTTACCTGTTCGAATGAAGATCCTCATGCGGAACGCCTTATTTTTGAACTTTTAGAAACAAGACACCGAAATATCCGTTTATTTTGTGCAGGCCGTCTGGATCTGGATAGTGAAGGGTTGGTAATCTTGACCAATGACGGCAACCTTGCCCATCGATTGACTCACCCTTCTAAGCAGGTAAGGAAAAAATATCAGGTTGAAATCAACGAGCCTCTCCAAAACGAAGATTTCCAGGCAATGTTACGAGGCTTTGATGATGAGGGTGAATTTCTAAGGCTTGATGAAATTCGTTCGAAAACGGGAAATCCCGTAGGAGCAACCAAGCTCGAGATTACGATGGGACATGGTAAGAAACGAGAAATTCGCAGGTGCCTAAACCGTCATCGTTACAAGGTAAAAAAATTACGCCGCACGGCAATCGGAGGTGTTAGATTGGGAAAACTACCACTTGGCACCTACCGGGACTTAAAAGATGCAGAAATTGAATTGCTCTTTCCCAAGCATTTTTCCTAAATTCATCAACATGGGAAGATTCACATTTCAATCATTAAGTTCCTTTTTTGCTGTTTTGGCTGCGTTCTGCCTCTCACATCCTGCATCGGGTCAGGTAAATCTTCCTGATCAACCGTCACTAGGGAAAGCTTTCAATGCCGGTGCCCCAGAGGTGGAACCCGTGGTGGTCGGAAGGGAAAAGTGGAACCAAAAGCCCTCAGAGTCCCTCGCTAAGAGCCCGCCTGAGAGCACAAACACTCCAAGAAATACAGATTCAACTCCCTCCAAAGAGGTGAATTCTGCCAAAATTGATGAGCTCGATGCCCTCGAAACTAAGCAGGTAAAACCAGACCCCAGCACCTTGCCGCTGGCACCCCCTAAAAATAAACCAGCGGTCAAAATTGTCAGAAATTTTGAGGGTAAATTACTTTTCAAGCCAAGGAAGTTTGGATTTGAAGAGGCTTTTCCTTTCCAATTACTAAACAGCCGAGGCAAAAGACTGGCTTTTATTGATTTTGCTCACATCAAGGCAGTGGAACCACGCCAATTCGCAGACCAACAAGTCAACATTCTTGGAAAGCTTGAGCCTATCGAGCAAGGATCAGATGAACTCGTGATTCGAGCCAGAGTTATTCGACCCTCCAATTAATTTCACCAAGTTGAATTCTTAACTACTTTTCCTGATCGTGGAATTGATTGACGGCAACCAAATTGCCCATGATTTTTTGGGTGAACTCAGCCAAAAGATTGCAACTTTCACACGCGGCAAGCCTTGTGTGGTTTTTGTTCGTGTTGGCGAAGATCCTGCATCTATATCTTATGTTCGAAAAAAAGAAAAAACGGCCTCTTCCCTTGGAATCGATGCACATTTAGTTGTTCTCCCCAAGACCATCCCACAAGATAAGCTTCTTGAGGAAATAGACCGTTTAAACCATGATTCTTCTGTGCACGGAATTTTAGTGCAAGCCCCATTACCTTCACACATTGATGAGGTGAGAGTTTTTAACCATGTTTCCCCTACCAAAGATGTGGATGGATTTAATGCCGTGAATTTGGGAAAACTTTGTCAGGAACAGCCCGATGCATTTCGCTCCTGTACACCTCTTGGAATAATTGAATTAATTAAACGATCAGGCATCGAAACAGCGGGTAAAAAAGTGGTAGTTCTCGGTCGCAGTTTGATTGTAGGAAAGCCAGTAGGCATGTTGCTGCTCAACCGATCTATCCCTGGCAATGCAACGGTTACCTTCTGCCACTCCCGCACCCACGAACTTCCTAGTCAAACACGCGATGCCGACTTGTTAATTGCCGCGATTGGAAAACCAAAGTTTGTAACGGCAGATATGATTAAAAGTGGATGTGCGGTGATTGATGTTGGCATAAACCGGATTCCTGACGCCTCCCGAAAATCAGGTTTTCGGCTGGTGGGTGATGTTGATTTTGATCAGGTTGCTCCCAAGACCTCTTACATTACCCCTGTCCCAGGCGGTGTGGGTCCGATGACTGTGGCCATGCTTATGGCAAACACCGTTCAGGCATTTGAGCAATCATACCTAGAAAAATAATGGATCAGGAAGAACCTACTTTGAACCATGGTACAGGTGAAAATCATGCCGTGGTGCCTGCATCTCTTTTCAAAAGGATGATTGCCTTTGCGATGGACTTTATTCTGATCGTACTTCTCCTGCAATTACTGGCACATTTCATGCCCAACTTTTGGGGCACCCACACTGAAGAGGAGTTTAAAAATCTACTGCATCAAGCCACTTTATTATCCCAGGAAGAACAGATGGACTCCGACCAAATGGCTGATTTCATTATGAAATCTGATCTTTCTCCGGAAACTTATGAGATGCTGATGGCCATGGTAATCTGGGCATGCTTCTTACCGATTTTTTATTTCTTTATTGGAGAACGCTTTTTTTCCGGAAAAACCTTGGGCAAAGCAACCTTTGGCATAAGAAGCGTAAGAGAAGAAAATATCCAAATTCCCCCCTCCCCTTTTCGGCAATTTTTTCGTGCTGTCTGCAAGGGCCTGAGTGCTCTCACTTTGATCACTCCATTCCTTCTTCCAGGTTTACTTAACTTTCTTTTCTGCTTCCTGAACCGTAAACGTCGCTGCCTGCACGATCTCATTGGAGGAACGATTTCCGTACAAGAAACCAACTCTCAAGATAAATCAGAATGAATCATACACTCGGATTTATTGGAGCAGGAAAGATGGTCTCTGCCATTGTCCATAGCCTTCTCAGGCAAAACTCTTTTTCTGCCAAAGAAGTTTCATGTTGTTCTGCAAATGATGGCACATCGGAAAGACTCTCAAACGATACTGGCATTATGCGTTTTGATACAGTGGAGGAAATGTTAGAAACTCCCCCAAGTGTGTTAATTCTGGGATGCAAGCCTCAACAAATTAAAGACCTACCCGTTAGCGTAGGCGAAAAAAGCTCTCATTGCTTGCTCCTTTCGATCATGGCAGGAACTACGATTTCTACCCTCACGGATGCCTTTCCCAAAGCTCGAAATATAGTTCGTTCGATGCCAAATACTCCAGGACAAATTGGGTATGGTGTGACTGGCTATTTGTTTTCTTCCACACCAACTAAGAAGGACCGTGAAATCATTGAGCAGATATTAGCCTCTCTTGGGAAAGCCTTTGAGCTTGGAGAAGAGACGGATTTAGACCGGGTTACTGCAATTAGTGGGAGTGGACCGGCTTATGTTTTTGAATTCACATGTGCACTCGAAGAAGCCGCACGAGCGATCGGGCTTTCCAAAAAACTCGCAAAAGACCTTTCGCTCAACACAGTTATCGGTGCTGCTCGACTGATGGAAGCATCTGAATCATCACCTCTAGAGTTGAGGGATCAGGTGACTTCTCCAAACGGCACCACCCAATCGGCCCTGGAAAGTTTCACTGCCGATGAGTTCAGAACAATCGTTCGCCATGCAGTGGAAGCTGCAAAGTCTCGCTCTTTAGAGCTTTCCAATGAGTAGACTATCCACAGGCACAATCGTGGTAACCGGAGGTGCCGGTCTCATTGGAAGTGCGATTCTTTGGGGGTTAAAAGAACTCAATCTTCACAATCTGTGGATGGTGGACTGGGCCAAGCCAAGCGACTTAAAATATCGAAACTTATCCAATCTTTCCATTTCCCGAACAATAAAACCGGAAGATTTTCGTCAAATGGTTCGTGAAAACAGTCAGGAACTTACTGATATTTCAACTATTTTTCATTTAGGAGCCTGCTCAAGCACTACGGAAACCAACGAGGAATATCTCAATGACAACAATTTGCAGTATACCCGTGAATTGTGCGAGTGGTCACTTCAAAATGATGTTCGCTTCGTGTACGCATCTTCAGCATCCACTTATGGGGACGGAGAACTGGGTATGGACGACCAAGAAATGGATTTACAAAAATTCCAGCCACTTAATCTGTACGGTTGGTCAAAACATAAGTTTGATATACTGGCACAGGAGCGAGGGTGGCTCGAACTGATCGCTGGTCTTAAATACTTCAATGTTTACGGCCCGAATGAAGAGCACAAAGGGAATATGCGTTCAGTCGTTAGTAAGGCATACGAACAAATCTCTGCCACCCAAGAGATGACACTTTTTAAAAGTCACAACCCACGCTACAGAGATGGCGAGCAGATGCGTGATTTTTTATATGTCAAAGATGCAGTATCAATGTCTCTTTGGCTTGGAGAAAACAAAGAGGCAAATGGATTATACAACCTGGGCAGCGGAAAGGCACGAACATGGTTTGATTTAGGCCGGGCAATATTTGCTGCACTAGAAAAGGAGCCAAACATCCGCTTTGTAGATATGCCAGAAACCTTGCGGGATAAATACCAGTATTTCACCGAAGCAAAAATTGATAAGCTTACTCAGGCAGGATACAAGCAGAACCTATTTTCGCTCGAAGATGCAGTAAAAGACTATGTAACCTGCTATCTTATCCCAGATCACAGACTAGGTGATTAGGTAATTACAAAACAATTTTAAAGAGGCTTACCTTCCCAATTATGTTTACAATTTGAGAGAATATCAGATCGTTGCCAATGCATCCACAGAACCAGCCACATAGGAATCAGATTTAGAATGTAAAATTTTAAAAATCTCGCTTTTGGTAAATCCGTTTTCTTCTAGCGATACATACATCCTGCAAAGTCGGATCAGCGAGGCAAGATCCTGCTCTTCCTTCTCACTCCCCTCTAATGGGTCGTAACTTTCTCCGGTAAATTTAATAATTCGTGAAACCGACTCAAGGTTGGGAATATCTTTCAGCAGTCCGCTAACAAAGTCAGGTATTTTGTCTATTCTTTCTTGATACTCATCTGTGACTGAATCTCCCCTAAAGACCTGATCTTGAACACTTTCAGGAATAGTTAAATAGCCCAAGTAACTGAATTTTGCAGCAATTCCTAATCTCCACCCACCGGGCAATCGCATTTTTTTGGCAGTATCCCTTGCGAGTCTTTCTACACGATTTGCTCTGTTAAAAATCTTGGGACTGGAAGCAGAAAGAAGAGAACTGAAAGCTGTGATTGTACCATTAAGTGTTTTCTCCAATAGTTCTTTTTCAGTCCGCACAAGCCGGTGTTGATTAATTGCATGCTCAAGGTCTTGGGATAACTTTTCAGGCGAGCAGGGTTTTGATATCAGTCGAAATATTTCACCTTTACGGACAACATCACAAACATCATCAAAGTTAGCTTGTCCAGTTAAAAGCATGGTCACAACTTCTTTGTCTTGTTCTCGGACTTTCTGGAGAAACTCAGCACCGTTCATCCGAGGCATAGCAAAGTCCGAAACAATCACTTCAAACGGACCTTCTTCCTCAATTAACTCGAGGCCAACAATTCCAGATTCTGCGGTGTATACATCAAATAATCGGCCAAGATTCAAGCGAAATGCCTTGAGAATGGAGAGTTCATCATCAACGAATAAAATTTTGGCTCTGCATTCGCTGGCTACCATAAATTAATGATCGTTTGTCCGAAATTCTTGTCAATATCTATTTGATCAGGGTATCCAAAGTAAATTTCTAAATTCCGGAGGGTTCCCGCTCCATCTTGATCCAATTTTTACAGGTTTTTGACTACTTCCACGGGGTAAGGAAAGTTTTACTTCATCATTAAGGTACAACTCCCGGATTCCTGTCCAGCTAGGTAAGCTATCTCCCAGGCTATTCTTAAAGGATGATGAAGGGAAACTGAACCTTTGCCAGACTTGTCCACCAACCAGAGGAAGCTCCACTCCAAATCCATCAATCGACATAGCCATTTTATTCGGTTCTGCACAACTTACCTCAAGGCTGATACGCGAACCTGCTGAGGGAGAGAACCACTTAGGCTCGTACAGTTTGTTTGTTCTTATTCCCCAGTTGGATTGATTGTAACTAAACCAGTCTTTCCGCCAAAATGCAGAAAAGTTCTCGATTTGTCGTTGCTTCTTTTCTAACGCAGAAACATTCGAACTTTGAAGTTTAGAAATTGAGGCTACTTGGAGGAGAGAAGACAATACGAAGGTTTTAGTATCGTAGGTACCATAATAATAGCCAGCACCTTGAATTGGATTCTCCATGACATAGATTACATTGGCATAAGCCCAAAGCGGCCGATCCTTCGAAAAAATTGGTAAATCAGCATGCCAAATGTTCTGTTTTTTTTGTTTAACAGGAGGACAGAATTTCCAAAATCGATGTTTTGTATTCTGTGAGTCATCCTTGTTTTTTCCCCTGATTTGATCAACTCCATGCTGAGTAAAATAAATTTCTACCTCTTTTACTATTCTCTCAGGATCAGGGGTTACAATTAGCCTAGGCAATTTGTTTGCAGGTAGCTGAAGTTCAACTTTCGGAGTACGAGGAGTTTCAAATTTTCTTTTTAGGTGTTGATCAAACCAAATTTGAGTAGCCACTTCATACTCTGCCGTATCCTGATGATTATGATGAGGCGAACATGAGACTCGCCATTCTGCGGACTTGATTTCGTTCACGGCTGTACCCAAGTCGTTAATCCTACCATGAAAATCATTTGCTGGGCTAAGGAATAGTATTGGGCAGGAAATTCGTTTTAAATTCGGAGGATCACTCACAGTGTTTAGATGTAGATCATTTTCGGAGTAACGATCACTTATACCCCCACAGGATGGAACGGCAGCTCTTACTCTTTTATCGGAACCAGCGATCATAACCGTTAGTTTCCCCCCCATGGAATGCCCATACACCCCTAGCTTTTCACCATTCACTTCCGGCTGTCTTTCCAGAAAAGTAAGTCCTCGTCGGCCAGCTAAGGTCACTAAAAACCAAGAATTGTTTCGAGGAGAAACAACAGAATCCAATGTCCATTCGGCAACCGGTATAGAAGGAAACGCATCTTGACCGTTCCGACTAGGGGCATGATAGGCATCAAGCCCCCCCCAATCAGTGGTCAGTTTATATTTTGGATTTTCAGTATCATTTGCCCAAAATAATTTCACTTCCTTAGGAGAAACCAAGTAATTGGGAGCAGAAATTCGGCCTGCCCAGGCAATAGAAAGAGTCGCATATCCACGTTTGGCATTTGTAAGCACAGCCTTATAATCGGCATACTGCCCTCCCCCATGAATTTGGAGTAATCCTGGGATAGTAGGACTTTTTTTAGGAAAACCGTAAATTGCCGCCATCATCGACTTTTGACCCTTAAAAACACCAATTTGATAACGAATAATTCGTAAAATAATATCATCCTGTTCCCACTCTTTAAGAAGTTCGACATTCAAAGGTTCTTTACGCGGATCAAACCCATCCCACATTTCATCAATATTGGAGGGAATAGCATCCCCCAGAGGAGGCAAAGTTTCAGCCGATAAAAAACAATTTGTGCCGATGGAAATAGATATAGAAAGCAGCAGTCCAAAAAAATGAAATTTCATATTTTATTTATTAGATATTCTAGCACTTAATAGCAAGAAATTGAGTAAAAGATAAAAAATATCTCCAGAGAAGGGCCGTTTAATAATTAAGCATTTTTTAACGTGTATAACTGATAGTAGACCCCAATCAAAAAAACTTGTAATCCTTTACCATGAATGAAGTTACAATTTCTGGTAAGGTCAAATTTGTGGATGAAGTTCGCGAATTTGGAAGCAATGGGTTTCGTAAGCACCAAGTAGTCATCGAGACAGGAGATGGGAGATGGGATAATCCCATTCCTGTAGAGTTCACCAAAGATAGCATTGAACTAAGCAAGGGTTTGCAAGTTGGAGATGTTGTAAAAGTGCAGTCCAGAATTAACGGCAGAGAATGGCAGGGAAAAGATGGAACGACCAAGTGGTTTACTTCGATCAATGGTTACAAAATTACTAAAGAAAATAACGAACCAAATACCAATGATCCAACATCTTCTTATGATACTTTTGACGAATATGATGACGGGATAGAAGAAGATGTCTTCTAAATATTATTTATCTTTAAAATCACCCTTTTTTTTCAAATTTCTTGGAATTTTACTTTTTATGTATTTTTTTAGGGTTCTCCGCTAATTATATTTAAAGTATTAATCAAATATTTCATTTTTAAAAACCAAAATAAAAAGATATATACTAACAATACAGTAGTATAGTTTACTATTTCTGGGTTTACTCCTATATAAAACTTACTCACATGCGCAGGTAAGTTTGATTTTACGCTGCATTTCGTGCTATATTTTAACCAATGCGCCTTTTGAACATGACCCGCCCGATCATGGCTTTATCTCTTTTGGGAGCTTCTTCTGCTTTGGGCATTACAAAACAAGACGACCTTCTCATTCGTTGGGCATTTGATGAAGGAAACGGCTCGATTGTGGCAGATAGTGTCAGTAATAGCACTCCTTTGTATTTAGATCCAGCGGCAAACTGGGGTTGGGAGGGTAATGGCACTGCTCTATCAAGGTATTCGTTGGACATAAGCGATGCCCAAGCTTTTGCATATGCTGAATCTAACGAGATGCTTCATGCCACTGACTCTTTCAGTGTTTTGATATGGTTTAAAACCAATGGATTGCCTGACGATTGGTCACAATTGTTTGGTAAAAGAGAACAATTATCTTTCTCCTATTTTTCTCAGATTAATCCAGGAGGCGAAAGTTTAGAAACCTCTTTTCGGGTAACAGGTCTTTCGGACCCTTTTGTTAGCACTGGATCACTTGGCTTTGCATTAGATCAATGGAATTGCCTGATTAATAGTTTTGATGGCAAGCAACTACGCACTTATTTGAATGGTAAATTAGTCGGTGCCTTGTCCCTCTCTCAAACTCTTGAAAATGACAACGGAAATTTAGGCATCGGAGGCTCTCCAGACGGCAGCAACTTATTCAAGGGGTGGATCGATGAGATACGCTTTTATTCAATTCCTCTCACCCCCGATGATGTAGAGCTTGCCTATGGTGACGGATTCGGAGACCTCGGAGCCAGCCCCATTTTTGAATCGAACGCATCAACGAGTGAAGAAAATTCAACTCTGCTTATATCCTTCATTAATTCAAACGGCCAAGTTGTTCCAGTGAGCGGATTTTCATCATCGGACCTTGAAATATCGGGAGCTTCCATAACCTCCTTTACCGAACATAACTCCACTCACTACGAAGTCATTCTTCTTGCCGATCAGAAACCCCAACGGATCAAAGTCAGACTTCCTGCAGGCATTGCCAAGGATGATGGCAATTTCTCCACCTCTTACGGATCCACCCGAATTACCTACCTCGATCAAATCACCGGAGCGGACAGTCTGGTAGGTTGGTGGAAGTTTGATGAAGCGCTGCCCATCGTCGATGGCAATTGGTCTCCAACCTCTGTCAACCCTACTCTTTGGCTGGATGCGGGAGATGAATCCACCATCACCCACGCAGCTAATTCTGTAAATCAATGGAATGACAAAAGTGGGAACAATTATCATGCCACCCAGTCGGTTGATGTTAGCCAACCCACCCTTACCTCTTCGGTACAAAATGGAAAATCGGTACTTACTTTTGACGGATCAGATGACTTTTTCGATGTAAATTTAGACTTTCTCGCTGATTCATCCCACTCTTCCTTTTTTGTTCTCAAAACCACTTCATATGCCAATCTTTACGGAGCAGCCAACGGTAATTCTGGAAGCAACAGTTTGCACATTGGCTTCCAAAACAGCTCCAATTTCCGGATGAATTACTGGGGGCATGACTGGACTCCTTCAATTCCCAGCACATTTATATCGGATGAATTTAATCTGATTAATTTCAACTGGCTCAAAAGCAGCCAAAGGTCTCTGTATGTGAACGGAACATTGGGCGGAGAGACCAGTTCAGCCGGTAGTATCGGCACCATGGCTGGAGGTGGAAGAATTTCCAATGTGGTCGGACAAGGTTATCTTGGGGCACAAATAGCTGAATTATTGATCT
>JAYNZN010000045.1:0-12294 GCA_038103695.1 Opitutales bacterium | reverse complement strand
CAAATTCCACACTGGTCTTTAGTTTTGTTGATGGCAATGGATCGGATGATAACTCCCTTTTTGAAATCGATGGAAACAACACCATACGCACCACCCAGGTATTTGACTACGAAACCGATGAGCACAATTTCTCCATCCTTGTACGGGTGGCGGACGAGCACAATTTTTCCCTGGAAAAAGTATTTGTCATTCACCTGCTAAATGTGATCGAGGACAACGATGGCGACGGCACGGAAGATCATTACGACCCCGACGATGACAATGACGGATTTTCTGACGCCGAGGAACTGGCATATGGTTCCGACCCGATGGATTCGAGTTCGGTAATAAATCATCCACCGCATGATATTTTCATGAAGAATGGTGAAGTTTTTGAAAACAAGCCTGCGGGCTCGTTAGTTGCAAGGTTCTATGGCCAAGACAAAGATGATGGCGATACCCTCAAGTACTCATTAGTTTTTAATACATCTAGACAAAAGCCTGACAGTAATCAAAGTGGCGAGAGTTTTAGCGAAGAACAGGTCATCCCGTTTACCATATCTAAACGTGGGGGTGGTTTGCGGACTGTAAAAAAGTTGGACTATGAAATAGATGATCATAATTATTCGATTCGAATACGAGTGACGGATGATTTGAACACTTCTTTTGAAAAATCTTTTGTGGTCTACTTACGCAATCTTATTGAGGATATTGACGGGGATAAGGTTGAGGATCATTTTGATGATGATATCGATGGGGACGGATACAGCAACAAAGTGGAAGTGGAAATCGGTACAAATCCAAGAGATCCTAATGCGTTGCCCAGAATCCCAATTGTAGAAACTTTTGACGCACAAACGGATGAAAACAAATCCGTTGTTCTAAGCGGAAGGGTGCTTTCAAATGGAGATGCAAAGATTTCTGATTTTGGAATTATTTTATCCAGAAATATCGACTTTTCTAATGGTTCCTATGACTCAATGTGGATACGGGGTAAGGGGCATTCAGGTGGATTTGGGTTAAAACTGAACGACAGTAACATGACTGGTACACTTTACTACCGTGCCTGGGCAAAAAATTTGGCTGGGTATGGAACTGGACCGATCAAAAAAGTATTTGTTCCCAAACCGGATCAAGCATGGTTGGGGAAATCGCAGGAACTACCTGGGGGATGGCGCAGGTCGGAATGGTTTGGAATGTTTCAGCAGGACCCAAGCGACTGGTTATACCATGAGGAGATGGGTTGGGTGTATCACTCGGAAGCAAAAGATACGAGCATTTGGCTATGGAAGAAGGGTAGAGGGTGGATGTGGACGAAAGAGGGGGTTTGGCCCTATCTTTGGTCGAACCGAAAAAACAACTGGTTGTATTTTGTAAGAGGGCGAAAAGGGGCACCGGTGTTTTTTGATTACACCACTAGAACTTATAATCAATGAATCCGTAAGGCACTGGCTCTTTCCTTTTTAAGACATTGGTGACAGGAAAGCGGTCGTTGACTTTGCCGCTAAAATCGAGAGGATAAGACCCTTTTTAATTTGTAAATGCGATGTCCAACGAAGACCAAAATAAAGAGCCCAATCAAAACGAGGAACCCGTAGATGAACTACCGGAAGGCTTGACCGCAGAAGAGGCAGCCGAGGCCCGCCCATACGATGAGGTGGAGGCTTGGAAAAAAAGTAAAAATACTTTGTTTGGTGTGTTGGGAGCGATTGCGCTGGGTGTTGCGGCTTCCTCCTTTTATCAGTCTAGTAAGAACGAAGAGTCTGCCGAACGCAGTCTTCGTTTTTTACGGGCCAGTATGGAAGAAGTGAGTGCGGAGGAGGGCTTTCTTTCCTTTGCTGAGGATTATGACGATGCCTTGGGAGGTGTTGCCCAATATCGGGCTGCATCCATTCAGTATGATGAAGGTCGATATGAAGATGCATTAGGAAACTTCCAATCTGCCGCTTCCCGCTTAATCGGTGATCCACTGCAGGGAAGAGCCTTGCTTGGGGCTGCAATTTGTTTGCTGGAAACTAAAAAGGTGGATGAGGGGAAAACAGCACTAGGAGAAATTACAGATAATGGTGCACTCCTTCCTACAGACCAAAAAGAAGCAAGATTTCTTCTCGCCGTACAAGCTCTAGCAGAGGGCAGTGAGGACGGTTTTGAAAAACAAAAAGCTGAACTGAGCAAGGATGCTGACAGTTCGTCCTATCTTTCCAGACTTGATGAAATCAAAAAAACTCAAAATCTTCTGGCCATCGCAAAATCATTGCCCGAGATCAACCTTGCGAAGGGGGCAAAGTATTTATCCAAGCAAAGAAGCCGAAAGAAGGTAAAGGAAACAGATAGTGGATTGTTATATGAGGTACTGAAACCGGGCACTGGGACAAAACCCACCTCAGAGGATGAAGTTGAAGTTCATTATCACGGCACCTTAACCAATGGGGATGTATTTGACTCATCAATAGACCGCGGTGAACCTGCTACCTTTCGAGTTGGTCAAGTAATCGCAGGATGGACAGAAGCCCTTCAGTTGATGAAGACTGGTGGAAAGTGGAAACTATATATTCCAGCTGATCTTGCTTACGGTGAAAATGGAAATAATGGAATTGGGCCTAATGAGGTTCTTACCTTTGAGGTGGAATTATTAGGGATTACCCCCAAGGCGGTTGAACCAGCCTTGCCAGAACAGAATGCTAGCTCACCTGTTTCTGTACCTGCCCCCACGGAAGATAATTCCTCGCAGTAGAAGTTGATAAGCCTCTTCTTCCTCGAACGAGGCAGGTTAGGGACTTTATTTAAGCATGAATGGATTTTCTAATCTGTGATGCCTTAACCTCACCGCAGAGATAGTTTACTAGTGCCAATCCGAATTCAACGGCGGTTCCGGCACCTCTTGAGGTAATGAACCGACCATCGATGACAACGGCTTGATCGTCTCGCATCATCTCTAATTCATCCACCACTGTACTATGAGCCGTAAAGGAGGTATTTTCCAAAAGTCCTGCATCGTGTAAGAGCACGGGAGCGGCACATATTGCCCCGATTGGCTTGTCTTGTGAGTCAAAGGATTTTATGAGCTCAATGAAGACGGGCTTTTTGCGCATCTCAAAGACAGCTGGGCCACCTGGTAATACGAGCATTTCAAATTTCTCAGCAGATAGATCAGCAAGAAATCTATCAGCCCGTACTGGGATACCTGAGCGCCCAATGACAGTAAGATCCTCTTCACAGGAAGCCGTAACGACCTCGACTTCTGCCCGCCGTAAAAGATCGATCGGGCAGGTGGCCTCAATTTCCTCGAAGCCATGAGCCAGGGGAACGAGGACTTGTAAAATCATCGGAAAGTTAAATTAGGCAGCTTTTGCCTTGTCTTTTTTGGGCTTAGAATCGGTCTTTTTATCCTTTTTGGGTGCAGGGCTTTTATCAGAACCACCGGAGTCAGAACTGGAAGAATTTTCCTTGGGCTCGCCACCACTCTTTTTCTTGTAATCTGTTTCGTAGAACCCGGTGCCTTTAAAAATAAGACCGGCACCCAGCCCGAGAAGTCGTTTAGCTTTACGCTTTTTACACTTGGGGCAACTTTTAACCGGGGAGTCATTCATGGATTGAAAGAGTTCCCACTCGTGCCCACAAGCACCACATTGATAGTCGTAGGTTGGCATATTTATTAGTACTATGTTTTAGATTGTCCGAGATTTGTTACAGGTGAAAGGAATTTCGAGAACGCAGGGTTCCGTAAAAGGCAATCAGCACCCATGCACCGATGAAGAAAGAAAGCCCATACAGTGGAAGGGCCATAAGAAAAATTCCCCAGAAGCAAACAACTGGCAGTGCGAGAGGTTTCCAAATTCTTAATCCTTCTTCGGCGATTGTGCGGACTTGAAAGGCATCTCTGAAATTTTCTTCCTTCAAGTATGCACCGAGCGAGCAAAGAAAGAGAATGGGAGAGAGAAACCCACAGATAGCCAGAGGAAAATAGGCGACCACTCCAAGAATTCCAAAAGTTATGAAAAAGAGAAGCAGGCTAAGGATCCAACCCAAAACCAGTGGGATTCCGGTGAAAAAGGAAAGAAGGGCGAGCATACGCACCCCGTCAATGAAAAGGCGAGGCCAGTTCATCTCTGACCATTCGGGAAGATCGAGCTGTTGAGATCTCCTCAATCGGCGTCCGTAAACAAGCAGGTACCCCAGTGCAAATAGGTTGAGCACGGGAACAA
This sequence comes from Opitutales bacterium, assembly GCA_038103695.1. Lineage (GTDB taxonomy): Bacteria > Verrucomicrobiota > Verrucomicrobiia > Opitutales > Seribacteraceae > Chordibacter. The sequence goes on along the minus strand of JAYNZN010000045.1, from coordinate 8,110 downwards.
AGGAGAGCGCTCCTCCTATAATTACTTTGGGTATCCAGCCAGGACGGCCGAATAACCGAGCACACACCGCTTCCAAACTTGGCATAAGTCTCCAATAATGCCATGCTTCCCATTCTCCGCAAGCCATGAATTTTACTGAAAAACTAAAATCTTACCAGGCACTGATAAATCATAGAATTGTCTCTGATCTGCCTGAATCCAGTCGTCGGCCATCCCGTTTACACGAAGCTATGAATTATAGCTTGCAGGCGGGTGGAAAGCGTTTGCGCCCTATACTTGCCCTTGCGGCTAAGGAAATTTTTCCAAGTGAGCGTGACCCTATTCCTGCCGCTCTGGCACTGGAAATTATCCATACCTACAGTTTAATTCATGACGATCTGCCAGCCATGGACGATTCTGATTTAAGAAGAGGAGTCCCCACTTGCCATCGTGCTTTCGATGAAGCCACTGCTATTCTTGCCGGTGACGCATTGATTCCCCTTGCCTTTGAAAAACTAAGCACTGCGTATTTAGATGAGCCTAAAATTGCCCTGGACCTTATTCAGCTTCTCGCTCGTACGGCGGGAAGTGAACGGTTGGTAGGTGGTCAAATGGATGACTTACTTGCCGAGGGTAAGGAACCCAATGAAGAAACACTCTCTTTTGTGCATGAAAATAAAACGGCTGCTTTGATAGAAGCCTCGCTCATGATGGGCTTTCGTCTCGGTGGGGAAGGAGAGAATAAGCACTTATTGGATTCGGTACAAAAAGCTGGAAAAAGTCTTGGACTAGCTTTTCAGGCAGTGGATGATTTGCTCGATGTAACTTCTAATGTTGAAGAGCTCGGAAAAGATGCGGGACAGGACTCAGGAAATAATAAAATGACCTGGGTGGTCATGCTCGGGGAGCCCAAAGCACGGGAACTTGCAAAAGAGCATACTCAAAACGCAATTTCCACTATCAAAAAAATTGGAGGTGAGAATAAATTCTTGCTGGAATTGATTGATGCGATGCTTAATCGAACAAATTGAACAGCGGTTGTAGAAGTGGGAGAGGGCTTAGGATCCAGAGACTGGAGGGAACGCCTCCAGGTATCCCGCGACTTAGGTACGGGGTTCGCTGCGCCCGGGGGTGAATTTACCCGGGCTCTTTTTGAGTGGAGCATGACACCTTCAGGAAGCTTCCTTCTTCAATGTATGCGTAACCGTAGGGTAGTGGAAATTGGTGCGGGGATGATGCCCTATGGATATGCTTTGGCTGCCCATGCTGGAGCCAAAAATTTTGTGGCGGTTGAACCATTTTATGCGGATCGTCAGGAACTGGCTCAAAAGGCATATGTGGATTCAGAACTACCCGAGGACCTAAGGATACCGCGAAAAGTCGTGGCTATGGATATCCTCGCATATTTGCAGGATGAGCCCGACGACTTATTGTGCTTACTGGCCTGTGGCATTGAAGACTGTATACTGCCTGGGCCTGATTATAAACTGAAAGTGGAAAGAGAGATTGAACGAACCTTAGCACCAGATGCCTTTTTTATCAGTTCCCATAGTGATCTACGGCCAAAGGGCTTGAGCGAAAGAGAATTTGTGTTTCCCCGGCCGTCGAATCCGCAACTTGAAGACCGTTTGCGAATTCATGGAATGCACTATGCTTACGAGGCTTTGGGAGAAACTTTACCCGATGATCGAGACCTTGGGTTTGGGCGTGGTTGAGCGGCAATTCTTGCCTTCATAATCAAATAGAGTTCACGGCTAATCCAAGCATCCGTGGCTGCATAATTCATCTGCGAATGGGTAAGTGGTTGCTTTTGCCAGTTAGACAATTGAGCGGATTTGGATAGACGGTGTGAAAAAAAGATTGCGGTAAGATTACGTAATCCAGTCTGTTCAATTTCTAGGGATTGTGCCAATGGAGCAAGGTCTTCAAAGCCAGCTGCCTCGAATTCCTCGATTTTTTTAAGGTTGTATACATCGTCTTTAATGGCGACCCCGGTCTTGATGATATTGGGATTTTCAAGAATCTTTTTTAGAGGGCCAAGTTTCATGACGGGAAACAGCCGAAAAAGAAAAGCCTGATCCGCGGTGGCAATCTGTAGCAAGGCAGGTGGATTGTTGGGACCCCGTTTGAAATTTGGTTTGCACTCAATGTCGAACCCAAGGATTTTTTGCTTAGCCAAGCGATCGGCGAATTTTTTGAAGGATTTAGAATCCTCAGCCATCTGAATTGAACCATGAAATTTAATCAGTGGTAATTCATTAATTGCAGCCTTTTCGAGCCTTTTGGGAAGGTCTCCCTCCGTGGAATTCAGTGAGGGCATGTACTTTACAGGGTGAGGCTTAAACCATCGTACGAGAAAATGACATCCTTGGGGAAACCGCGGGGAGAGGGGGCACCAGGAATACCCGGGATGGATTCCCGAACTGCATGTCGGGTACCTTGTAGAAATTTACGGGTGTGTGCGAAAAATTCTGAAATTTGTTCATCCGTGGCATTGGGGTCATGGTGAAAGATAGCGAGTTTTTTCACATCGGCACGGGCTGCAAGTTCTACACCCATGACATTGCTTGAGTGCCCCCAGTGTTCACGATTGCCTATAGACTGACTGTGCGTGTAGGGAGCATCAAATATGAGCAGGTCGGCATCTCGAATAAAATCTAGGTAAGGATAGTTTTTGCAATGTGCGTCGTTTTTATGTTCGCAGTCGGTAGAATATACAAGGGACAAGCCGTTTGACTCAACGCGATAACCATAAGAGTCACCGGGATGATTTTGCTTAAACAGAGTGATTTTGGCATCACACACCTCAACAGTATCCCCTGGGGAGTGTTCCTCGAAAGAAATATCGGCACCCAAGGTATCGAAAGAAATTGGGAAAAAGGGCTCCTGCATCTGCCGTCGGAGAAAGGTTTCGATATCCTTGTGCCCGCCATGAAAGACAACTTGATTGGATGGGAAGTAGGCGGGGGAGAAAAAAGGAATGCCTTGTATATGATCGTAATGTAAATGGGAAAGAAAAATATGGAAAGTCACTCCACTGATTCCGGATTCGGTAATTTCTTTCCCCATCGCCCGTAAGCCCGAGCCTCCATCGAAAATTAGGTAATCAGTTGAACCTGTATCTACATGGACACAGGAGGTATTCCCTCCCCAACTTGAACTCGTGCGAAATTGTAATTTTTTTTCCACAAATTCACGAATTTGCCCCTCGGATCGTAAGTCTTTTCCACGGGCATCAAGCAAAGCAGAAATAACTTTGTCTTTAACTTCTGTGGCTGTGAGGGAAACGGGTAGGGAACCCCGAGTTCCTTTGAAGTGAACTTTCATTACAATTTTCTTTTTTTGCATGAATTTCTGAGTTTGCAACGCAAATTTCGAATCGCACTTTTTTGGAAGAGAAATTACTTTTTCTAGAAGTTGTCTTGAAGATTTTGAATCAGGGTAGCATTGTTATCCATACTATGAGTGAAGAAGATCTTTTGAATGTACCATTTTACAGAGCTGGATTGGAAAGACTGAGCTTTGCAGAGGTATTAGCCATGTTCTTGGATCCCGAGAAAAAAAGCGGAAACTTTAGCCGAGTTTCGGATATGCATGTCAAGATTGGACTGGCTGTTAGTTTTAGAACTGATGATGAGTTGCTCCCAGTTTCCAAAGGGGTGCCAGTAACCGAAGAGGCTATGCTCCACATGCTCAAAATTTTATTGAGTGAAAAACAATTGGCTCAGGTTTCTGACCCTGACAATCCGATGGATGTGGATACCGCATTTGAGTGGTTGGAGCAGGGGGTCAATTTCAGGCTCAATGTATTTAGAGACCGCGATGGCCTTGCCTTTGTAATGCGTATTCTTTCCTCCTCCATACCCGCTATTCAGGAGGTGGGGCTCCCCTCCGAAGCAATCTGGCAGGAAATTACGGGTCTGAAACGTGGTCTTGTTTTGGTGACGGGAGTGACCGGTAGTGGTAAGTCGACCACCATTTCTTCTCTAATTAATCACATTAATCTGAATAGAAAGGCTAGAATTATAACCTTGGAGGACCCAGTTGAGTTTATTTTTAAAAATGAAAGCTCAATGGTCTCCCAAAGGCAGGTTGGGCAGGATGTCAGCAGCTTTTCGGGTGGTTTGAAAAGTGCCTTACGGGAAAATCCTGACATTATATTTGTTGGGGAAATTCGTGATACTGAAACTGCCACCCTCGCCTTGAGTGCCGCAGAGACGGGTCATTTAGTTTTTTCAACTCTTCATACTCGTGATGCCAAGGGGGCTCTCAGTCGAATAGTGGATATGTTTCCTGCAGAACAATCTAAGTTTATCTGCCTGCAGTTATCATTTAGTCTTTCATATGTACTTAGCCAAAAACTGGTTCCACGAAGCGATTCGGCTGGACGAATCTTAGTCATGGAGGTTCTGAAAAATTTACCTTCAATTGGAAACTTGATCCGCACTGGAAACTGGCAGCAAGTATACTCGGCTATGGAAACCCAATCCAAAGAGGGGATGCTAACCATGGAACAGCACCTTCTTTTCCTTTATCAGCATGGCGTGATTTCCAAGGAATCAGCAATCGCTTACGCCAATGATGCAAGCTTGGCGGAAAGACTGGATCAATAGGTTTATTCGTTTTTGAATCTTTTTATTTTGAATGATGTTTAGTTACAAAAACCTCACAATTCTTTTTCTCGTCGTTCCTTTTCTTGCAGGTGTGGGGTTGCTTGTTTGGGCAACTTCCGACACAAGCAAAGCTGGTATGAAAAAAGAACCAGAAAATTCAAGGTCAGTTATGAAATCTGAAGAAGAGTGGAAAGCCAGCCTTACAAAAGAACAGTTTCGAATTTTGCGTAAAGCTGGAACAGAACGGCCCAACGGGAAGGTTTATGATGAATTTAAAAAGCAGGGAGCAGGGGTCTATTTTTGTGTTGGGTGCGATACCGAACTATTCTCCTCTAAAGAAAAGTTCGATTCCAACTGTGGTTGGCCGTCTTTCTATGATCCTTCCAAAATTGAGAATGTTAAAACATCTGTGGATCACTTGTTGGGCTACCCTCGTACCGAGGTTTTGTGCGCAACTTGTGATGGTCACCTTGGACATGTCTTCGAAGGTGAAGGGTTTAACACGCCAACCGATAAACGTTATTGTATAAACGGAACAGTTCTACGTTTTCGTCCCCATGCAAGCACGGATGAGTCCAATTCGACTCAAGTTCGCTAACCGCTTGATGAAAGTTGTTCATTTGAAGAACTTTCGATCTCGCTCAGTTTTTCATTTTTATTACTTATCTGCTATTTTCCTTTTCGGGAATGCAGGTAATGTACATGCCTCACAAAATCCGGGAGCCACGGAGGTACGAATCCCATCTTATGATGAGAACGGTAGACTTTATTGGGAACTTCAAGCAGAGCGAGTGGAATTATTGGGCGAAAAAAGATACCGAGCGAAAATGCCCCGCTTGATCATGATAGAAAACAATCGTCCCGTTTCGGAAGCGTATTCTGAAAGTGGTACTTTTGATCTTGAAAATGGTACAGCTCATGGGGTTGGAAAATTACTTCTCGATGGGGATGGATTTGAAGCTGAGGGAATGCAGTGGGCTTTTAATGAAATGCAAAAAAAGGGAGAGACCCGGCTGCAATTAACCGACAATGCAAAAGTGGCATTTGCGGATGAAGTGGGTACTCTACTTGCCTTGGGCCCAGGGCCGCCTTCTCACCGTGGCACTTCCGTAACGCTAAACTCCTCTAGCCGGTCATCCAAACGACTTCGTAAGTTTCCCACGGTTGCCTATGCTCAGAAGTTTGAACTCATAGATCTCGGTGAGGGCAGGCACAAATTTTTATTGGAAGGTAATGTGAGTATCGAGATGGAATATTTTGAAAGTAACCAATCCCAGCCTAGGATGGCGACCATCTCATGCACTCGCGCACTTTTAACTTTGGGCAGAGAGAATAATTCATCTACCGATCCGATCGGCAAAATTGAAATCATTCATGCAGAAGGGAATGTACGCCTGAGGCAACCGGGCAGAAGATGTGAGGCTCAGGAACTCCATTGGCAGGCAGATGGGGGACAAGTGATCCTTAAAGGCAGAGCTGTAGTAGCAGATGATGAATGGGGGGAAGCCGCGGGTAATCATATTGTTTTACACAAAGAAGATGGCAGGGCCGAAATCGTAGGAGGGGAGAATGGTAGATCGAGATTACGGCTTCCATCTATGCCCGCTTTTAGTTTTCCAGAACTGAAAAGAACTTCAAAGTAAATCATGACCTCGATACTTAAAACTCAGGAACTCAAGAAAAGTTATGGGAATAAAGAGGTGGTGCGCGGGGTATCACTGGAGGCCCGTGGAGGGGAGGTGGTTGGTCTGCTTGGTCCCAATGGAGCTGGTAAAACCACTACTTTTTCCATGGTCGCTGGCTTCACTTCTCCATCCAGTGGAAAGGTATTGCTCGATGATCTTGAACTCACGGGGTTACCTGCCTACAAGAGAGCTCGTAATGGATTAGTCTATTTGCCTCAGGATTCCTCTGTCTTTCGCAAGTTAACGGTAGAGCAGAACATTCGAGCAGTCGTAGAAACTCTTGATGTATCGAAAGTAGAGGAGGATAAGATTGTAGAACAAAGATTGGCTGAATTAAGACTCACAGAACTAGCTTCTCAAAAGGCCATGACTTTAAGTGGCGGCGAACGAAGAAGATTGGAAATTACCCGGGCACTCGTCCTCAGTCCGAAGTTTCTAATGCTTGATGAGCCTTTCAGTGGTGTCGACCCCATTAGCGTGAGTGAAGTTGTCTCGATTATTGCTAGTTTAAGAGAAAGAGGAATGGGTATTTTTTTAACCGATCATAATGTGCGGGAGACTTTAAGGGTAGTCGATCGTGCGTATCTTCTCTACGAAGGTAATGTCCTTGCCCATGGTGATGCAGACTTTCTTTTAGCAGATCCTAAAACCAGAGAAAAATATTTGGGACAAGATTTTCAGGCATAAAATCAAAACTTGATAAGCAAAATATGTAATGAAAACTCATAATATTCCCGAATATGTTGAGAGTATCTCCGTCAAAGACTTTTTTGAGAGCTTTGGTGAGTCTCTGCTCTTACGATTGGTTACCTCTCCCAAAACTCTCTCGAGGAGCACGATTCGTGAGCGCAGTATAAACCGGCCTGCCTTAGCGGTTACGGGGTACTACAAATATTTTGCGAATAAAAGAATTCAACTATTTGGTGCCGGAGAGATGGGCTACTTGCGGGAGCAAAACTCCGAACACCGAAGGAAAACTTTAGAAACGATGGTGCGCAAAAGGATTCCTTGTGTGGTGATTTCAAGAAACTTGGCTCCCATGCCTGAGATGATTGAAATAATGGAAAAAAATGGAGTTCCTGTTTTTCGTACAACCCTTGCCTCCAAGGCTTTCACCACAGAAGTGACCGTTTTATTGGAGGAGCGATTTGCTCCACGTACCACCTTGCATGGCACCTTGCTCGATATTAGGGGAATTGGTACTTTGATCCGAGGAGACAGTGGTTCTGGAAAAAGTGAAGCCGCTCTAGCCTTACTGGAAAGGGGGCATAGCTTGGTTGCGGATGATCTCGTGCGGGTAAAACTCCTCAGTGATCATACCCCTGTTGGCTTTTGTGATGAGATGAGTCGTGGCTTTATGGAGTGTCGGGGGATTGGTATTATTAATATCGAGGAATTATTCGGTATCCGCTTTGTGCGATTGGAGAAGAAAATTGATTTGGTTGTTACTTTTACTGAAGACAACCAGGATCAGGAAATTGACAGGACTGGTTTGGAGCAAAAGACCTTTAATATCCTTGGAGCCGAAATGCCTCATATGGAAATTCCTCTAAGAACTGGAAGAGATATGGCAAGGTTGGTCGAGGTAGCTGCGATGGTTCAAGCTGGTCGACAACTTGGCCATGATTCTGCAATTGAATTTAATCAAAAGTTGATCGAAAAAATGTCAAAAGCCAACAAATAGCCGATCACTTTTACGCCAATTTATTCTAAAAATATTTTCTAAGTTCCGATATGTCAGGAAGATTGCGAAACAGGTGTGATTCTTGTTTTTGGCAACCTAAAAATGTTCAAAAACTTACTTTCACAGCAGTGTGAATAACTTGTGAGAAA
>JAYNZN010000083.1:0-2332 GCA_038103695.1 Opitutales bacterium | reverse complement strand
TATATTAAATCCGGGGAAAATTTTTGACGTTTTCCATCCTTGGGAACAGAAAAAGGTATCCGTGACTTTGTCATGGGAACTTGAAAACGAAGAACCAACATCACAGGAAGCATGAAAAAGCCCTATCTAATCGCCCTTATCCTATCTTTACCTTTTGCATTTGCATTTGGCAAAAACGACACTCTTTACCCATGGACAGATATCCAGGGTCGTACTTTGCAGGCTTCTTTTATTTCTTTAGATGAAGCTGCTCAGATTGTTACGATAAAATTAAGTAATGGGGTTATTTACCCAGCTCCGCTAAACACTCTTTCTTTGCCCTCTCAGGCACTAGCCAAGCAACTAGGGGCTCCTCCTATACCAGTTGAACCAAAGCCTAAGCCTGATGAATCTTCTCCATTTGATGCAATCCTTGCTTCTGTTCCCAAAGACATTCTGGGTCCAGAAGCATTGGATATTGATCATAAGTGGTCGAGTGCCGATGGGAGACCTCTCCATGCAAAATTCATTTCTTTACAGAGCGGTCAACTCACACTCGCAATGAATGCTGGTGCAAAGGAATTCACAATTGCCTTGGATAAATTCTCTTCGGAATCTCAAGCTCTAGCCAAACTCTTGCATAGCCTAGCTCAAAAGCATCGTGCAAAGCCTTCACCTACCCCTAAACCCTCCCCAGTTCCTGTTGCAACGAAGCAACTTACTGCTACTCCTCCACCATCTAAACCTCTTCCACTACCCTCAGTAAGCGAAGCGGACTTGGAAAAATTGCATTCGTGGAAAAATGCTCAGGGCAATCCTTTGCAAGCTACTTTTATCTCTGCAACGGATAAAGAAATCACCCTCCAAATTAAGGGTAGGAGGTCTCCCTATGTGCTTCCTTGGAATAAGCTCTCTGCTGAGTCTCAAGCGCTTGGTCAAGCTTTGCGTAAGCTCAAAAAATCACTTGTTCCCACCATGCTTCCAGCCAATGAAAAAAATCTTGCCCGTTTCGGTTCAGGAAAGTGGAAGGACTACAATACCATCCTTGAAAGTGTTGCCTTTGAAGCGGGCATCTATTCCAAGTCTTTTTATGACAGCAAAACCCAAAGACACCTCATGTTTCCCCTGGATGTATGGTTTGTGAAAGATGGAGTACGCATGGATGAGACTAAAATGACTTTGTCCGTACAGCCCTTTGCATATTCAGCACAATTTGATGAGGATGGAAAACCTGTGATGAGAGATGGGAAGCAGGAATGGCGATATCATAGACGCTGGTTAGAAAGTGTTTCCTCTCCAGAAGTTTCTACGGATCGTAGAAAAACTTCAATAGAAGGAATTTTGAACAATGGGTCCAAGTTCGAATTCAATTATGAGCTTAGCCAAACCGGTGTGAGTCTATGGGGTAAGGTAAAAGATTCGAGCAAAGAAGATTACCCCACTCATTTCAGAATATTTGCATGGTCATCCAGTCTTGCTAACAGTTCGGAAGCCTCCCAAATGACTGCTGAGCAAATTAAAAAGACAGCGGGCGATGGTACTTTCTATGTAGACTTGGTTAAAGGGCGTAAACTGAAATTTCCCTTTTCAGACAAATTCGTAAGTATCAAAAAGAAACTAAAGGAAGAAAGTAAGGGAGATGATATTTCGATCGTAAAAATGGTTGAGTATAAGGGTTCACCTTTTGGGGATCACCGAGCCAGGATAGAACATAAAGCAAAGAAGACTCGAATGACGTGGGATGAAGGCTATGGGGCACAATTTGCTTTGCAGGGCATTAGGATGGAAATCGACCTTGAAGAGGCTTTGGAGGCAAGAAAGTATCGTGAAAAACAAAAAAAGTATCGTGGGATTGGTGAAATTGGCTATGGAGACCGGGTTCAGGTAAAAGTCTTTCGCGGTGATTAATTTCAATTGATTCTGTTTATCCGAGTTCTTTTTTTAATATTACTATGTCTCTCGGTTAGTGGGGAAAAGGTAAGGGTTGCATCCCTGAACCTACAAAACTACCTGATGATGGACCGTTTGGTTGATGGTTATTGGCATGAGAATTACCCGAAGCCAGAAATAGAGTGCAGAGTCCTTCGTTCCATCATTGCAAGAGTGAATCCAGATGTACTTGCTTTGCAGGAAATCGGAGACCCTCCTTTTCTTCATGATTTATGGCATGATTTAAATAAAAGCGGTATAGGTCATTACCGTCATTCGTATTGGGTAAGAGGAGAGGAGGGCGAAAAGAGACACCTTGCTTTGCTGAGCCGAATCCCCTTCAAGCCAAAAAAGGTTTTTCATGAATTGGAGTTTTCCTACTTTGGTAAATCTCTTCGGCCCAGGCGTGGCTTGATGGAAGTGG
>JAYNZN010000082.1:0-2337 GCA_038103695.1 Opitutales bacterium | reverse complement strand
CCATGCCGGAGAAAGCGGACGAGTTGAAGAGGCAATTGGATTCGGTCCTCAAGGTGCATAATGCGGTTATTCCCGAAGCTGTTCCTGCGAACCCTCAACGCAAAGCCAGAAAGAAGAAAAATTAGAAATATAGTATTGGAACCGAATCGGATGAAATCTTGCTTACACGCTGTTTTTGCTCTTCTCTTTCTATCTTCGGCTTTTGCCGATGATCGCCCAAATATCCTCTACATCGCACTCGAAGATATTACCCCAATGATGGGCTGTTATGGGGATGAGTATGCAAAGACCCCGGTTTTTGATCAGCTCGCCACAGAAGGTATCCGTTATACCAACGCCCACTCCGTTGCCCCAGTTTGCTCGGTGTCCCGATCCAGCATTGTCACCGGTATGTATCCCAGCACCATTGGAACCCTGCATCACCGCAGCGGCGGTCTGCCAGCACCTACTTTCCTCAAGTTTGTCCCCAACCTCATGGGTGAGGCGGGTTACTACACCACCAATCAAAAGGGCGACTACAACATTGTCGGAATGAAGTATGACCGGCAGGGAAAGAAAGTTGGAGACACTCCTTGGCGTAGTCGGCCGAACAAGGGTCAGCCTTTTTTCTCCAAGATTGATTTCAATGAGTGTCACTCGAGTGTGACCAAGATCGCGGAGAATGTGATCGTCCAAACGCGCCTCAACCGCCTCCAGTCAGGTGACTTTCACGATCCAGCTGCCGCTCCTCTCCCGAGCTTTCATCCGGACGATCCCATCTTTCGGCATTCCTGGGCAAGATACTATGATGCCGTCACACAAGTCGATTATCGAACCGGAGAAGTATTAGCTGCTCTTAAGGAAGACGGCCTCTGGGACGACACCATCATTATCGTCTGGGCCGATCATGGGGTTGGAATGCCACGCGGTAAACACACGATTTGGGAACAAGGCACCCATGTGCCCTTGATTGTTCGCTTCCCCAAGAAATACCAGCACCTTGCCCCGGCTCAGCCCGGTTCGGTGGTAGATGACCTTATCTGCCTTATGGATATGGCACCATCCGTCCTCTCCTTGGCTGGCCTTACTCCTCCCAGCTATATGCAGGGGCGCCCACTACTGGTTAATGGAACTGCTGAAGAGCGTGAGTTTCTCGTTGCTATGCGTAACCGACTCGATACCCGTACTCAGTTTGTTCGCTCGATTCGTGATAAACGCTTTCGCTATATGCGTCATTTCTATCCCCATCGCCCCTATGCACCTTATGAAACCTTCCTTTGGGAGGCACCGATCTACCACCGCTTCCAGGAGTTGGCATTGGCCGGAAAACTTGAAGGGTCACAGGTCGAGTATGCTCGGCGCTTCAAGGACATCGAGCAACTCTACGATTCCAAAACCGACCCCGAAATGATTCATAACCTCGCGGATGACCCAGCCTACGCCGATGTGCTGAAGCAGATGCGTCAGCGGCTCCATGACTGGATGATCGAAACCCGCGACCTCGGTCTCATCAATGAGCGCTTGCTCTACGCATGTGCCAATGGCCGCTCCCTTTGGGAAGTTGGTCAGGATATCGAGAACTACGAAGAGATTCTCGATACCGCTAACCTGCAGTTGCTCGGTGAAGCTGGCATGGCTGATTTGAAGACCCGTACTAAAAACGAAGACGAGTCCGTCCGATACTGGGCTAACCTAGGACTTGCCGTTATCACCCAGACGGCAGGATCCGAAATCGTGAAGGCCATTTTACCCACTCTAAGGGAAAGCCTTAGCGACCCCTCGCTCGATGTTCGTCTCATCGCCGCAGAAGGGCTCTTCAATCTTGGCTACTACCAAGAAGCCCTTCCTGTCGTACTTGCTGAGATAAGTCACCCCAACACTGATGTCCAAGTGCGCGTGGGCAACCTGCTCGACTCCCAGCCTCCCGACGCCAACCAAGCTCTCGCCTCCGCCATAGAACCCCTCGCCATCGCAAGGAAGAAGTTCAAACCCCGAAGCCGTTACGGCAGTGCCAACAAACCACTCGATCGAGCCTACCGTGCTATCACTGGTCAACAACTTTACTACCGTTGGGGTATGGGAGCGTCCGGTTCGCCGAAGAGCCCATTGATGAAAGTTCAGGAATCACCCTTTGCGATAAGTGGTTCCCAGATGCTGAAAACGAAAACTAACAAGGCATCCAAGCCTGAAAGTGATTCCGATCGCATAAATTTTCTGATTATCGTGGTCGACGACATGGGCTATGGGGACTTGAGCAAGTACCAGCACAGTGCCCATGATGCTCATACTCCCAATCTCGATGCACTTGCATCTCGGGGGACTCTCTACACACAGGCCTATGTGTCAGCAGCTGTCTGT
>JAYNZN010000006.1:0-53767 GCA_038103695.1 Opitutales bacterium | reverse complement strand
AAAAAGCCAATTTTCTTTGAATCATTCATGGGTGGTTATTTAAATTTTAGTGCGATTATTATATCCTTCATTCTTTTACAAAGCATACAACTGGTAATTGGAATTGAAGATACAAATGAATCTAGTTTTCCCAAAGCCATAGATTTGGGCGGCGGATGCTATGATTTCGGAGGCGTTCTGATTGATCGAAAAAAAACAACCATTTCATTTGATGCTAAATGCAATCAAACTAGTGGTCTAGTCGAATACGCATTGGTTCATGAAAGTGGGAAAATTCATGAGTCTCTTTTTCAAACTCATATTCCTCCACGCTGGGTTCATGCTTGTTTACTGTTATTAAAAGCAAAGCCATATCTTGATTTCTTTGATGCAAATATTACCCTAGAAACCATAAAAGAGGTTATTGAAACACAGGGTTGTAAAGTAGATATTCTTGTTTTTTGGGATCATAGTGGAGAGAGTAAAACCTTAGATATTGCTTCCATGGTGTATAACCAGATATATGCCCGAACCTTGGATGCCAGACCTTTTATCTTTACCGGTTCACGGACTTTTCATGGGGCATATATGGCTGAAAGGGATGGTTCTATCATAGCGATTTATCATGACATAAACGCGGTGATCAATAGTGTGGATATTGAAAGTGCATCGGATGATTCGTGGGTCGCGATTCATTCATCGATGCCTCCGTTAGATCAAAAAGTAAGATTTCAAATCAAAGTACGACCTCAATTTTCTAAAAATTAAAACCCAAAACATATCAATTATGCTTATGAAACATAAACTTTATTGCTTATTTTGTTTGTTTTCTCCCTTGGTTACTCTGTTTTCAAGTCCTAGTACCTCTTTGAAGAAAGAAATTCACAGATCTTTGGATAAGGGGTTAATGTGGCTGCAAAAGGAACAAGATTCAAAAAAAGGAAACTGGGGCAGCGAAGATTATCCTGCGTTCACCGCCTTAGCCTTAAGAGCCATCATGGGTCATCCTTCCTTGAAAGAGCAGGAAAAGTATTTTCAAGAAATTGAGCTTGGATTTTCATTTCTAAGAAAAAAAGTTCAAAGCGATGGAGGGATTTACGGTAAGGGGCTAGCTTCTTACAACACTTCTTTGAGTTTGGTCGCTTTTTTACAAAAGAAGGATCCAGGCGATGAAAAAATTATTGAAGGAGCTAGGCGCTTTATTGTTAACCAACAATCAGATTTTGATCAAAAAGGGAAGCAGGACAATGTTTTCGATGGTGGGATTGGCTATGGGTCAACATGGGCACATTCTGACCTTTCCAATACTCACTTAGCCATGGAGGCATTATATTATGCCAAGAAGACTCTAAAAGCAGATGAAGGCAATTCTTTGAATTTGGACTGGGATGCCGCCATCGATTTTGTGAGCAAATGTCAGAATTTACCTGAAACCAATGCGCTGTCCTGGGTATCTGATCATAGGGAAGATCGTGGAGGATTCGTTTACTTCCCGGGTAAAAGTATGGCAGGGGAAAGAAATAATTCAAAAGGAAGTGTCAGCCTACGATCATACGGAAGTATGAGCTATGCGGGCTTACTCAGCTTTATCTATGCCGAGATGAGTCCCACGGACCCTCGAGTCATTGAGGTAAGGAATTGGTTGAGTAAAAATTATACTATCAAAGAAAACCCGGGTATGGGTCTGCAGGGTTTGTTTTATTATTACCATACGATGGCTAAGGCTCTAACTCTTTCTGGAATATCTACCTTAAAGGATGAGCAAGGTAAAAAAGTAGATTGGCGAGAGCAGCTTGCTGTTCGCTTGTTTGATCAGCAAAGTAAGGAGGGTTACTGGGTAAACGAATCAGGGAGATGGTGGGAGAAAGACCCAATCTTGGTAACCTGCTATGCTATGCTTGCTTTGGAGAGAGTATATCATGCCTTGTAAACTACTAATCTTATTCCTGCATTCTGTCATTCTTTCTCAGTTAAGTACTGAGGCAAAAAAAAACACTTTTCCAGAATCTCCTAACCTTCCATCTACAGAAGATGGGTATCTTTTCGCGAACTTGGTTGTTGGAGATGATAGGAATAGTTGTATCGAAAAACTGCAAGAGTTTGGATATCTTGGATACAGAGAACTTCAATCAAATTTGGTGAAGTCTCCGGTTCGTTGGGATGGTCATGCATACGAACTTACCTGTAAGTTTGATCAAGAAGAAAAGTTAGAGCTATGCTTAATTCAAGGGGAGGCAGGTTGGCAGGACTTTTTTTATGAGGATATTGTTCGTAGGCAATGGCAATCATTACGGAGTCGTGTATCCGAGTTGTATGGTTTGCCAGAGGAGAGTTGTTCTTTTCCGGAATACCATGAAGTGCCATTAAACGATTCTGGCGGCGTCGTAACAGATCGGTGGGAAATTCCTGGTAGATCCATTTTACTGAGTGTTCAGGCCTACACTCAGCAGGATTGTTGTACTAGGCAAGTCCTCGACTTTTCTTGCTGTATATTGCTTATTCAGCCAAAATAATTTACTTACACACTGAACGGCAATCCTTGCCGAATAAATTCAATTATGGGAATTTTTGAGAAATTTAAATCGGGTTTTAGAAAAGGCTCAACAGTACTTCAAAGTGCCTTTTCACATTTTTCTGTAGGCGGAAAGATAAGCCAAGAGGACCTATTGGAAATTGAGGAAGCATTTTATTTATGTGATTTTGGTCCCGACACCACGGAAGAAGTGCTACAGGCTATAAACACTGCTTTTCGTGCAGAAAAAGAGTTAAAGGGGGAGGAAGTCGTAAAGATAGCCCGTGTTGTTTTATCCCGGATTCTTGAAGGGTCTGAAGGTGTATTGAATCATGAATCGACTGCTTCCCCTCAAATAGTTTGTCTTGTTGGAGTAAATGGTTCAGGTAAAACCACCACCTGTGCGAAACTTGGACATCGATTGAAAGAGTCAGGTAGTTCGGTCCTCATAGGGGCATGCGATACATTTAGAGCAGCGGCAACAGAACAATTAAAAGATTGGGGGACTCGTCTTAATCTCGAAGTTATTTCAGGGCACCATGGCTCGGATGCGGCAGCGGTTGCTTTTGACGCTTATTCGTCTGCACTGGCTAAAGAGTGTACCTACCTGCTTTTAGACACTGCTGGTAGGTTGCATGTGAAAGAAAATTTGATGGATGAGCTAGCAAAGTTAAAAAGAGTTCTTCAGAAAAGAGAGCCTGAGGCACCTCACCAATCTTGGCTAGTCGTGGATGGTTCAACTGGGACGAATGGATTAGCTCAAGCAAAGGTATTTCATCAAAAATTTGGACTAAATGGTCTGGTAGTAACAAAATTAGATGGCACATCCAAAGGAGGTGCTCTGGTCTCAATATATCGCGAACTTGGAATTCCTATTTATTATTTAGGTCTGGGAGAACAGCCTGATGATCTGCAAGCCTTCTCAGTAGAAGCTTATTTAGATTCTCTTTTGCCAACTTCTATGGTTTCAACTAGTGCTTAAAGTTACCAACTTCCAACAAGACTATCCTTTTGAATGAAGCCTGCAAATGAAACACTCATGGTCGAATTAGGAAAATTGAGTTACCCCATCGTAATCGGTAAAAGCATTTCAGGAAGAATAATTGAAACAAGGGACGAAGCCTTGGAATCAGGAAGAAAAGGAGTTCTTTTGTTAGATGAGTCCGTTTTGGTGAAAAACCCCCGATTTTGTTCAGTTATTCGCGGTGAAATGCCCCAACTTGTTTTGCCATCAGGGGAAGCCACCAAATCGGTCGATTTCCTAGAGAAAGTTTGGGATTTTATGGCAAAAGAAAAAGTAGACCGAGCCGGCTTCCTCTTCGCAATGGGAGGGGGGGTTGTGGGTGACTTAGCAGGTTTTGCCGCCGCCACCTATTTGAGAGGAATTGATTTCTATCAAATTCCCACCACTCTCTTAGCCATGGTAGATAGTTCTGTAGGTGGAAAAACAGGCATTAATTTAAAGAGTGGCAAGAATTTAGCAGGATCTTTTTTTCAACCTAAAGCTGTGTGGGCCGATTTGGACTTACTTCAAACGCTTCCTGAGAGGGAGTTTGCTGCCGGAATGGCTGAAGTGATAAAATATGGCTTATTGGGAGATAGCAAGTTGTTTGACCGATTACGGAGCCTTTCATCTAACTTAGATTGTAATGATCCATTCTTGGCTGATGTGATCAGTGCCTGTTGTCAAAACAAAGCTGAGATCGTAAAACAGGATGAAAAAGAAACATCACAAGGAGAGGGCGGTAGGGCACTGCTCAATCTTGGTCATACATTTGCTCATGCCATTGAAGCGATCGCGGGTTATGGCACCTATCTGCATGGGGAAGCGGTTTCAATTGGGTTGGTCTGTGCATGGCGCCTTTCTAAATCGTTCGGTTATTTGATTGATTTTGATGAACAATTACTTGTCGAACTTTTACATCGATACCATTTACCAACTGAATTGAAAAAGCCCTTAAAAATTGAAGATTTAATGGATTCGATAAGCTCTGATAAAAAAGTAAGCCAAGGCAAGTTACGCTTTATTCTTTTGCGAGCAATTGGCAGTTCTTTCGTAAAGGAATTGTCATCTAGTAAAGAAATTAAAGACATCTGGAGGTCAGTTGGGGCAACGGATTAAATAAAGTTGACTTGCTTTTGAGATGATTGAGCAAGAACTTGTTGAAGCATATTTTGAGTGTAATGGCTTTCTTGTTAGGCAAGTAGGCAACTATGCCTCTCAGGATTCTCGAAGGAAACTAGATCCCTTACCGATGTTTGCGGTAATGAATCCTAAAGTTCCTCAAAATTCTCTTGGTAGCGGTATGAGGTTGTTTTCCGGTGATTTGAATAAAATACACAATGCTGTCGTTGGAGTTATTGGTTGGTCCAATAGCTCCTTTTCACCAGCCGTCATGTCCAGCGATCTTCGATTAGTAAAATTTTTAAAGCAACAAATCACTCGCGACAGAATAGATGATTGCTTCATTTCAGACCCTCAAAGCTTTGACTCTTTAGTTCCTTCTTCTCTTCGCTTGCTCGTTGTTCCTGCCTTGCCCATGAATGTAGATAAAATGAAAATTGCTGTTGAGTATATTGAAGCTCAAGGAGTCGACGGACTCCTCACTTTAAGATCTCTGCTTGAAAATTTATTAAGACAAAATTTGCCAGCTCAAGGAAGGGGGGGACGTTCTATTTTACAATTATTGCGTTTGCTGAAATCTTATGGATTATCATCGGATCCACAGATGGAAATTTTTAGAGATTCCGAGTAGCTTATAATTCTATGTCAAAAAATTTAGACATTCACCCGACTGCAATTGTAGAAGAAGGGGTAAATCTTGAAAGAGGTTGTAAGGTAGGTCCTTACGCTTATCTGCAAAAAGGAGCAGTACTTGGAAAAAATTGCAAAATTGAATCCCATGCAGTGATAAAAAAATTCGCACGAATTGGACAGGGTGTGCAAGTTGGGCATTTTTCTGTAATCGGTGGTGACCCACAACATTTATCTTTTGACTCCACAATACAATCAGAAGTTCTGGTTGGAGATTATACCCGCATTGGTGAGGGAGTCACCATCCATCGTTCGATTGAAGGTGATGGAGTTACCCGCGTAGGAGAGAAATGCTTTCTTATGGGATATTCTCATGTGGCACATGATTGCCAATTAGGAGACCGCTCAGTGCTTGCCAATGGAGTACTGCTTGGAGGGCATGTGGAGTTAGGCAAGGATGTTTTCTTGGGTGGTGGTTCTGCTATTCATCAGTTCATTCGAATCGGTGCTGGGGCGATGATTGGGGGTAAAGCAGAGATATCTTTAGATGTGGCACCGCAACTTTTAGTGAGTGGGAGGAATGCTGTCTCTGGATTAAACTTAATTGGCTTGCGCAGGAGAAAATATAATCGAGAAGATATTGCCAATTTAAAGAATGCTTATCGGTCTGTTTTTAAGGCTGGAAACTTAATGTTGCGGGCTCAAAGTTTACTCGCTGACTCCGAAGAAAAAGAAGGCTTAATTCATGAGTTTCTTCGCTTTTTCACCGAGGGGAATCGTGGATTTGCTCGTCCTAATACATCTATTTCTGATAATCAATGAATTGCTTCGAGCTCAAAGGCTTCATACGATAGAGGAATGAATATCACGGTTCCATTGCCTGATGGGCTATTACAAGCGAACGAAAAATTGGTCTGCCTTACCCCCGAGGCTGCTCATAAGATAGAAAAACTATTAGAGAGAGAAAAAGAAGGAAAATATTTGCGTATCAAAATCACAGGCGGTGGTTGTAATGGTTTGTCGTACAAAATGAAATTCGTTCCAGATTTCAAATCCGGTGACCTCTTTGTGTTCTCTCAAGGGGCAAGTATTCTGGTTGATTCTAAGACTGCTTTGTATCTCAGAGGAACCACTCTTGATTATTCTGATAAACTAGTGGGTGGAGGATTTAAGTTTGCTAACCCAAATGCAAAAGCTAGTTGCAGTTGTGGAGAAAGTTTTAACTTATAAAACTTTCCTAATTTAGGGTTTCACTATCTAAATAAAATCTTGCAAAACAATGAAGTAACTAGAATAAGTATGATAGAAATTAATTATCTTTGATTGATATAAATATGTACAAAATTAATTAACCACATGGCTCCGACTCCACGTGGTAAAAATAACAAGCGGTTTAATCGTAACCGCAACTATATAAGAAAAAACGACAAGATCCGTGCTCGAGAAGTACGCGTGATCGGTCCAGATGGAGACATGCTTGGACTTATGCCGCCAGAGGAGGCATTAAAAATTGCAAAATCTCACGGCCTTGACCTGGTTGAGGTAGCAGCCAATGCACAACCTCCTGTATGTAGAATACTTGAATTCGGCAAATACAAGTATGAGCTTAGTAAGAATAAGAAAAATAAGGAAAAGACTGCCAAGCGAGTAAAAGAAGCCAAGTTTAGACCAAGAATTGAAGAACATGATTATGTTACGAAATTACGTCGGTCAGAAAAGTTTCTACACCAGGGAAACAAACTTAAAATTACGCTTATGTTCCGGGGGCGAGAGATGGAGCACATTAATATTGGAATGGAGGTTGTTCGAAGAGCAATTAAGGATCTATCCGGAGTCGGTCGGCCCGATGATGAGCCAAAATTAAGCGGCCGATTTATTATGGTAAATCTTTCTCCTCTTCCCTCCACCCAGCGTGTTCTTAAATATAACACTGCTGAAGAAGCAGAAGTTGAGGAACCCGAAGACGAAGAAGAATCTATCAACGAAGAAGAAAACTCTGCATCTGAAGAGCCTACAGAGTCTTCTTGATATTTTTGTTATTTGGAAGAAATGAAATTCTTCCTCTTAGTTGGACTTGGTGGGTTTCTAGGATCTATTTTAAGAGTAGGGATTGGATTAGTTTTTAATAGTTCTAGTTTGGCAACCACTTTAGTTAATCTAAGTGGGGCTTTTGTTATTGGTTTTTTTATTAAATATGCAGAGTCATTTTCTGATCCTTCTTTCATAAAAGCGTTTTTGATTTTAGGTCTCTGTGGAGGGTTTACTACTTTTTCAACCTTTAGTATGGAGCTAATGAAATGCCTAGATTGCGGAAAATGGCTTATCGGTATTGGCTTTGCTTTGGTCAATGTTCTGGGTTCTCTTCTCCTGATCTATGCAGGGGTTCGAGTAGGTAGTTTGACTGTTGGCGGTTAATAAAATTCAAGCTTAAGCCTCAGAATTTACTCTTCCTTAGCCTTGCTTCTAGTAGCATTCTTTGAGATATTTTTATGTGTCTAAACTTTTTTCTGCTCTTTTTTTTCTCATATTTACGAGCTCATTAGCTACAGGTGGGGTAGCTCCAAATCCATTTTTACGTCCTGGTTCTGATAAGTTGCCTATCCCTGAACAACCCCCTGTAAAACCTAAGCCTCAAGTAAATCCTGAATTGTTAAAGGAAGTGGAGTTTAGAGGATACTTTTTACTCAATGGGATCCCACACTTTTGCATTTTTAATAAAAAATCTAATTTCGGTGAATGGATTCGTTTATCAGAAAAAACTTATGAAAACTTTGAGGCAGAATCCTTCGATCTTCAATCCGAGACTCTCACCTTGCTTTTTAACGGACAATCCTTCGAGCTTAAACTTCAAGATTCAAAGAATTCTCCTGGGTCTGGTACAGGAATTATAAAACCTTCTGTTCCGGATTTACCAAAATCAACCGTTGGAAAATCATCCAATACACCTAAGGTTATGCCTCCTAAACCTATTTCGAAGCCAAAGCTGCCAGATTGGTTGGTGCAACGTTCCAAGCAAAACCAGGCTGATACACCCTTTGTTCGAAGTACTGGTGTTACAGGTCAATCTAGTGTGCGAAATCGTCCTGTTTTACCAGGAATGATACCCACTTCATCATCTTCCAATTCAAGAAATTCCAACGGATTTCCGTCTCCTGCGGCCAATCCTAACTTTTCCGCTCCCTCGAATAATCCGATTTCGATGAATAATATTCCGTCTACTAGCCCTTCGTTAGGTAATGTTCCATCTACAGCCCAACTCAGTTCTGATTTTTCTAATGGGGTAAATGCTCAGGATTCAACGCAAAATGACGAAATTGATTTAAGTAGTCTTCCTCCGCCTCCGCCCCCGCCTAATATTTTGCCACCAAGTGGGCCACCGGATATAATTCCATCCAGAGATGATTAGAATTTTCGTCCATTTTCTATCATTCGCTCTTCTTTCAAGTCTTATTGCCGAAAGGAGAATTGGAAAATTGTACCAACAAGGTTGGGAAGCCTATTTTGATTTGGGTGCTAATTCTTCCCCTTACAGCCCTTCCGAATTAAACCCTGATTTTTCGACAGTTGGGGCGTTGCTTTCTAGAAATGGAACTGTTGGTACAGGTACACTCATTGCTCCGAATGTCGTTGTTACTGCTGCTCATGTGATTCGGAATTCTTTTGCTGATGAAGTGATTGCTTCAGATTGGCAATTTTTACTTGGAGAAAATGAGGACTGGGAGTCTTCATCTCGTAAGATTGGAGTGTCTCAAATTGTGCTTCATCCTGGATGGATTGCTAGGCAAACTCGATATAACCGATTTGGTGATGGTGATGAATTAGGTGTTGATCTTGCCCTTGTTTATTTAACTCAATCTGTGGTTGGCGTATTTCCATCTCGACTACCTCAAATTGATGATGATCCTCTTGGGCAGAGGGCAGTACTTGCGGGCTATGGAACTTTGGTTGAGGGGCTCAATGGTACCCGAGATGAAACAAACCAGAGAAGGGTAGGGGGCGAAAATATTTTTGATCGTTCAGTTCCTAAAGTGCAAAAAGCACAGGTTCCTGATGAATACCTTGGAGGACTACTCGCCATTGACTTTGATTCCTCCTCGAGCACACACAACACATTAGCAAAAGAAAAACCAATAGTTGACCTATTGGGTGAAGGAGACAGTGAAGCTTCGCCCTTGCCGCTGGAAGCAAGCACAGCCTACGGGGATAGTGGAGGCCCAGCTTTTGCTAAAACCCAAAATGCTTGGCGTGTGCACGGAGTTGTGTCTTATGGAACTAAAAATTCTCGTTATGGCGATATCACTGTCTTTACGAGATTGGCCTCGCATTATGATTGGATAATGGAAAACTTACCTGCTTGGCCAAGTGCCCGTTTAGTGGGTTATGAAGATTGGATAGAAAGTGATTGGTGGGGAATGTTTCTACCTTTAGATACTCACTGGAACTATCATGTATCCTTAGGTTGGAACTACATCCCAAGCCAGTCAGACGACTCCTTTTGGTCATGGGAATCTTCGATGGGATGGTGTTGGTTTTCCGCGTCCCTTCACCCTTATTATTATGAAATGGATTCTTCTGCATGGTATTATTTACATATTGATCATTCCCGTCCAGGGAAGATTGTTAGATATAATTACCGAAAAGGAGGGTGGGAAGTCTTAGACGATTAAGTTGTCAGTTCTTCCTTGGTAATATGAATATTTTTTTGAGTCTTATTGAAAGACGGGACTTAGTTTGGCAATTCTTCTCGCGTAATGTAAAATCGCGTCACCGTGGTAGTTTTCTGGGGCCGATTTGGTTGTTGGTAAATCCTTTACTTATGCTCTGTCTGTATGTTTTTGCCTTTGGAGTAGTTTTTGGTGGGCGATTGACCGACTCCACAGAAGAATCGACCCTAGACTACGCGTTGGGTGTACTAATTGGACTGAATATTATCGGCTTCATTTCTGGAGTAATTTCATCAACTCCCAGTTCCATTCTTTCTTATCCAAATTTTGTCAGAAAAGTAGTTTTTCCATTGGAGGTTTTACCAGTAGCACAAACTGGATCGTTACTTTATGATATGTTGATTGGCTTTGGACTAAGCCTGCTTGGAGTGGTTTTTCTAGGGCCAGGACTTCTAGTCACTTGCCTTTGGATACCGATATTGCTTTTCCCAATTTTAATGATTGGGCTTGGGTTAGCATTACTACTTTCCTCCCTTTCAATCTACATTCGTGACTTTGGTCAAATAAGCTCCTTTTTATGCCTTTCTATCCTTTATTCTAGTGGCGTATTTTACTCTGCTGAAAAGGCAAGCATGGTTGCCCCATCAATATGGAAATTTCTTCAATGGAACCCGCTCTTGCAGATTATTGACTCTCTAAGAGAAATAATTTTGTGGGGTAGGGAACCAAGTTGGTGGTGGGTGTCATATTCTTGGGCTGTAGCGGTTGGAGTTTTGACAATGGGTACATTTGTATTCCAGAAGTTGAGGCCATCTTTTGGCGATCTCATCTAAAATCTGAAGAGAGTGTAAAATTGGTCAAAGATCAGAGTATAGGGCCTTTACCACCTTGGACCAATTGTGTTGCTTTGCCCACTTTCTCCCATTCTCGCCGATCTCCTTGAGCATGCTCTGGTCATTAACTAGTAAATTAATTTTTTCTGTGAGCTCTGCTGTGCTCTCAGGTTTAATTAAGAAGCCAGTCACGCCGTCTTGAACGGCATCCTTAACCCCTCCTATTTTATGAGCAATTATGGGAAGTCCATGGGCAGAGGCTTCCAGGTAAACAAATCCAAAACCTTCGACGCTTTTTGGATGTGGCATGGAGGTAAGGGCAAAGATATCTGCTTCCTTATAATGATATCTAAGCTCCTCATCGCTTTGGTCACCACTAAATTCGACTACGCAGCCACAAGTATCCGAGAACCTTTTTAAGGTTTTGTAATAATTCTTATTAACAACCGGTCCGACAATTTTGCATCTAAGTTTTTCTTTTGTTTCGACTGCTAAATTTGAAATAGCTTGAAGAAGTTCTAATTGACCCTTGCGAGGGTGAATACGCCCAACACACAAAAGGGTAAGTGGTAGAGAGCCTTTTTGAGTTTGCTGATTTTTTTTATCTGTCTTTAGAGGAATAATCCTCCTTGCCGGAGCTCCGGGAATTGTAAGAATTTTGGATCTTATTTCTGGGTAAAGTTCAGCTAGTACTTTTGCATTGTAAGTTGAAAGAACATGAATCCTCTTGGCTTTGTTAAGTAAGTAGCTAAGCAAATACTTTTCTAGCTGAATTTGTGTAAACCTTACTAGTTCTGAGCCATGAATGGTGATGATTAATGAGGGCAAGTTTGGTAATAACCACCCAAACCGCATGACTGCCCGCAATGCACCGGGATCGGCTAAATGTAAATACTTACATTTATGCACATTTTCCCTCAAGTATCTAACCAGCTTCCAAGAGCATATCCAATCTTGCGATCCTTTGAGGGGTAATGTCCTGACCTTGTATAAATCACCTTCTATCGAATTCCTAGGTGCCCACACCTCGCAGTTTATTCCAAGACTTTTTGTCGCATAGGCAATTTCCTCACAATAAACTCCCGCACCTCCCCGCTTGGGCGGGAATTCATGAGTTACTATTGCGATATCTGTATGTTGCATTTAAGAACTTATAATTTGAAAGTTTTGATTATCCGCAAAGACCAATTTCATTTAGGTAAATAAATGTCCTTACCTTTAGCACTAGTAACTGGAGGATCGAGTGGGATCGGCTTATCAATTTCTCAAGAACTATTGAATAGAGGATACCGAGTGTATTCGGTATCTCGTAATCCTGAAAGGGGTTTAGATAACCCACAATTTTTCCCTCTTAGACTTGATCTTTCCGAACCTGCCAAAATTACTCCATTCGGTTTGAATTTTTTAAAAGAGTATGGGGTTCCTGACTTATTGATTAATAATGCTGGATGTGGGGCGTTTTATGAATGGGGGTCGTTTCCGGAAGAGGAAATTATGCGCCAAGTCAATCTCTTGTTTACTAGTCCAATTTTAATGTGCCGCACATTTGCTCCGGAGATGGCAAAACGATCAAAAGGAATTGTTCTTAATATGTCGTCCCTTGCCACCTTATATCCACTTCCCTTCATGCCTATGTATAATGCAGGAAAGTCGGCTCTTTCCTCTTTTACAGAGTCGATGATGCTGGAATATCCGAATTATCCCAAATTTATCGATTTCCGTATGGGGGATGTGAAGACTAAATTTAACCAGGTGGCAACTGCTCAATCCAAGGATAAACAAACTGAAATGATGAGACGTGCATGGTTGCAAATCGATCGTCAACTCGAGAGATCACCCGAGCCAGTTGTTGTTGTCCAGCAGATTTTGAATGCATTGGATGGAGGTCAATCAAATTGCTACTATGGCGGCGGTTTTTTTCATCGAAAAATTTTACCGATAGTCCGAATCTTTCTGACTAATAAGTTAATGACTGTATCTTTAAAGTGGTACTATTCTATTTTTAGAGATTAACTTGAAAGCTATTCTGCTTGATTCGATATGCATAGATGAGATAAATTAAACTTCCCATATGTTATTTCGATTAGTTAGCATTGCATTAGCTGCAATTTCTTTTACTACCTTTCAATCATCTGCTGAGATCATTAATTGGGCAACTGATTCTAGTAAATTACCCTATGTAATTGGTGATATTATTATATTTGAAGGTGCTAATTATGTCGCCTCCGCTACGGGTAGTGAGTCACCATCTGTTAAACCGAGCAACTTTGTAGATATTGCAGAAGAACTCGAAGAAGTAAGCAAAAGTTTACCGCCTGACCCCCCAACTTGGACAGATGAACAACTTGCCCAAGTCCAAGCAGATGCTGCAGCATTATCAGCCCCTGATAGTAATTCTTCTCAATCCAATGGGCTAGTCAGTTTAAGTGTACGAGGCGAGGTTGGGACTGGGGATAATATTCGGATTATGGGCTTTGTCTTAGCAGGAACTGGAAACGGAAAAGTTTTAATGAGGGGGCTTGGGCCCGTGCTTTCTGAGTGGGGAATTACCGATTCCCTTTTGCCTGATCCTGCAATTGAGCTTCACAAATATAGAGATCCCTCAAATATCAAAACGGGTGGCTCAGATAAGGATACCACTGGAAGCAACGATAACTATTCAACTCAATCCCAAGCTACTATTGCCTCCATCAATTCGGCAATAGACCTTGTTGTGCCACTTGTAAATCTTCATCCCAATCAAGCGATTGCATTACCGTCACTCAGCACAGGTTTTTACACAATGTGGCTTAAGGATGCAAATGGTCTTACAGGGATTGGTAATGCAGCAGTTGACCTCTACGATTCGCAAGGCAACACATTTACTCATCTTTCATCAAGGGGTTTAATTACCAGTGCTGAGCCAATATTTGGGAGTTTTCAAATATCTGGAACTGAGTCTCGGCGGGTTTTTATTCGAGGTCGTGGGCCAAGTCTTTCTGCTTATGGAGTGACAAACACAATTGCGGACCCCAAAATAGTTTTATATAAGTATGTCAATGACCCTAGTGATCTTCTTGAAGCGCCACCTATAGAGCCTACAGAATTGGCTTCTAATGATAATTATGAATCAAATGCTTCTTCTAGTGCAGAAGTTAAATCTTTCTCAGTATCACTCCACGGTTGGCCAGAACTCTCATCAACTGAACCAGCTTTATTGGTTGACTTGCAACCTGGATATTACTCTGCCCAGTTACAGACAAAATCTGCAGTAGATAGCGGGAAAAATGGATGGATTGGCATTGATGATGTTACAAGCAATTAATATCCACATGTATTAAATTTTGAGCTTTTCGGCATGAAAAGCTAAAAAGAAAACATTCATTTTACTAGATGCTTAATTCAAGTGAGCTTCCTAGTACAGGATTTACCGCCGATTATTTATCAAATGTAACAAGTTGGCATGAACACCTTCCTTTTGCTTATGATTTAGCATCCAGTCATCAACCTAAAATCGTAGTTGAGTTAGGAGTTCATTATGGAGATTCGTATTTTACATTTTGCCAATCGGTAAAAGATCATAAAATTCAGTGTCAGTGTTATGGTATCGATAATTGGAAAGGGGATCACCATGCTGGCTTTTATGGAGAAGAGGTGTGGGAGATGGCCAAACATCATAACGATTCAAACTATAAAGATTTTTCCACTTTAGTTCGGGAATCATTTTCCAAGGCTGTTTCTGGTTTTAAAGACCAATCAATCGATTTACTTCACATCGATGGCTTACATACCTATGAAGCGGTTCACGAAGATTTTACTACCTGGATAGGAAAAGTTGCCAAGGGTGGGATTGTTCTTTTTCATGATGTGGAGGAAAAACAAAATGGTTTTGGAGTTTGGAGATTTTGGGAAGAAATACAAAAGGAATACCCCACTTTTAATTTTGAACATGGTCATGGTCTAGGCGTATTGTTTAACCAACCTATAGATGAGCCTGTGTCTTGGCTTTTAGATTCTTATGATCCAACCAAGCTAGGAAACCATTATTATCGTGTAAAAGGGGAGAATGTAAGTTTAAAAAGACATTGTTTAGAGCTGGAAAATTCCAAGATTGAGAATGAGTCATCAAACAAGGAACTAACCAATCAACTAAATGAGTTTGAATTAAAATGTTCAGAACTCGAAAAGGGGTTGCATGAATCAATGCGACAGAACTTGATTCTTCGTGATAGGGTCAAAAGAATTCAAAATTCATTTTCCTGGACTGTTACTTATCCTCTCCGATTTCTTCGCAGAATCCTTGTGGATCCTTTTTGGAGAGGCTTTAGAAGAAGGCAAAAAGCGAAAAGGCAGAGCCTTACATTCAATGAATGGGTAGAAGAATATGACACCGTAGATGAAAACAGATTAAAATCCTATTCACTAGAATGTGGGCAACTTACCATTAACCCCCTTATTTCCATTGTGGTTCCAATCCACAAAGTAAGTGTCAAAATATTGGAAGAGACAATCGAGTCTGTGAAGGAACAAGTCTATCAAAATTGGGAATTAATTCTCATTGATGACTGTTCGGAAAATTTTGACCTTAAGCAAAAAATATTATTTTTTCAAGCGAGTGACTATCGAATTAAGGCCTTATTTAGGGATGTTCGTGGTAACATAGCACAAGCTTCCAATGAAGGAATAAATTGTTCTACTGGTTCGTATATACTGTTTCTTGATCACGATGATCTTTTAAGAAATCATTCTCTGCTTCGCGTTGTACAAGCAATCGAATCCAATTCTTCCTTGAAATTAATTTATTCAGATGAAGATAAAATCAATGTTTTAGGCAAACGAACCGAACCCCACTTTAAGCCTAGTTGGAATCCCGACCTTTTACTTAGCCAAAACTACATTTGTCATCTCTTGTGCATTGAATCTAATGTACTTAAGCAAGTTTCTGGCTTTAGAGAAGGATATGAAGGCTGTCAGGACTGGGATTTAGTGCTGCGTATTACCGAACGATTGAACTCTCAAGAAATTCATCATATTCCGGAAATTCTTTATCATTGGCGGAAGGGCGGAACCTCAACAGCTACTACCTTGAAGGCAAAACCCTATGTTGCAGAAAATAGTCTTAAAGTGATTGAGTCTGCTCTGCAGCGTAGGGGTATGAGTGCACAGGTACACCTAGCCTCAGAAGTAAATAATTACATTAAAATCGAGCATGAGATTACGAATCCTTATCCCTTAGTCTCCATCATAATTCCAACTAGAGATCAATTAAGTCACCTCCAGAAATGCATAGATGGAGTTTTGAAAAATACTCATTACCCAAATTTAGAGATTCTGGTATGTGACAATGATTCTGAAGAAATTCCTACTCTAGAATTCCTCAATTCCTTGGAGGAAAATCCCAAAATTCGCGTTTTAAGAATACCGGGTGCTTTTAATTATTCCCGTATTAATAACCAAGCAGTTTCGATGTCGAAAGGAGACATAATTTTATTTCTCAATAATGATGTGGAAGCGATTAACAAAGACTGGCTTAAGGAGATGGTATCTCACGCCCTTCGTCCTGGAATAGGATGTGTTGGAGCTAAATTACTATATCCCAATAATACCGTCCAACATGCCGGAGTGGTTCTTGGAATAGGGGGGGTTGCAGGCCATGCATTTCGAGCTTTTCCTCGCAGTCATTCTGGCTACATGAGTCGTTTAAATCTTGTTCAAAATTATTCTGCCGTTACCGCGGCGTGCATGATGGTAAGAAAATCTATTTTTTTACAGTCTGGAGGGTTTGACGAAGAGAACCTTAAAGTTGCCTTTAATGATGTTGATCTTTGTTTGAAGATAAATGAATTAGGCTATCGCAATCTGTGGACACCATTTGCTCAGTTATACCATCATGAGTCTGCTTCCAGAGGTAGTGATTTATCCTCTGCTAATTTCAAGAGATATACAAAAGAAGCCTCATATATAAAGAAAAAGTGGGCTAAGTTTTTAAAAAACGACCCATACTACAATCTGAATTTAACGAAAGAGAAAGAAGATTTTTCGATTGGTGATCGAGTAGCTGATTAAGTGTCTTTTTTTTCAATTCAGTCAAAAGATTAATGCAATGAGCTATTTCTCGGACTTGTATCGATTGGGTTGGAAAAAAAGTTCATTAGGTTACTCAAAGTTTATGAGAAATGAACTGCTTACTCTTTCGAGGAAAAGTGCAGAAAAAAAAGTTTCTATTATTAACGAAAGCGGAGTTTGTTTTGAAAAGTGTGAAAAGGGTGGTGTCTTCACATTTTTACATTTTGGGAATTTCTTCCTTTCAGGAGCTGCAATCTGCCAAATATTAAAAGCAAAATACACTGCGGTTGCATCGAAAGAAAACATGGAGTTCATGAATGAAGATGAGATAATATTTTGGAATTCCGTTTATAAAAAAGCCAATAAGTGTTATTCGAAAAATCTTTTTTTTACCTCAGAATATCCAAAAAAAATGATACATTGGATACTTCAGGGGAATTTTCTGGGTGTGGCCATGGATGTTGCTGAACATGGAAAGAAGAACAGAAGAATACCTCTGAGGTTCTTGGGACAGAAAATTTTTCTCCAAAACAGTGCTGCTAGATTAGCTAGGTTAACAGGAAGACCTATATACCCAATGACCAATCTTTATTGCCCTATTCGCAAAAAATATAAGCTGTTTCTTGGTAAGCCAGTTCAGGAATTAAATGACAATAAAACAACTCAAATTTTACTGAATGACATAGAAAAGAGGGTGAAGGGGAAAGAATATCAATTTTTTCACGATATCCATGAAACTTTTACAACAAATGAGTAA
This sequence comes from Opitutales bacterium, assembly GCA_038103695.1. Classification (GTDB taxonomy): domain Bacteria; phylum Verrucomicrobiota; class Verrucomicrobiia; order Opitutales; family Seribacteraceae; genus Chordibacter. The sequence continues at coordinate 36,222 of JAYNZN010000006.1, read as the reverse complement.
AAGAAGTATTACTGGTGATGATGGCATCTGCCCCATTCATGACCGAGATTTACAATCCCTTGCTCTAAGTCATCCTGCACGACTCTTAATGTAAAAATGTGCTGAACTGAGTCCAATGTCTGAATCCCATGTTCGCAAAACAAGTTCATATCAACTGAATAATTCCCCATTAGTAGGGGAATTTTATTTATATGTATTTCGAAATAACTGGTACCATTATCATTTTCTAAGTGATCTACCTTATCGTTGAGTGATCCTGCGGATGCTACAATCTCTCCGTTGGGCTTTCTTACGGACAAAGCTAATGTAGGTATTCTTCCTTGTGATGTAAAACCCACCTTGACGGAAAAATCATCCAATCGAGAGCGATAGGTAGTCTCTTTCTGGGCCAACTCTCCATTTTTGAAGAAATCAATATGGGTAAAGTGCGTTGCAGTTTTAACTCTTTCGCTAGAGGATTCACTCAAAATGTCGTTTCCAATTTTACTGGTTTTGCCCATTTCATGTTCGTTGTAATACATGGTCACATCTTTGGTTTTTCCGATACTTTTGATTTTCCCTCGGTGTATCCAGATAGCTCGATCACACAGTGCTTCAACTTGATATATGGAGTGAGAACAAAAGAGGATGGTTGTGCCCTTATTTTTAAGTTCTAAAATTCTATCCAAGCACTTCTGTGAGAACTCTTGATCCCCAACAGATAAGACCTCGTCTATTACCAGCACTTCTGGACAAACACAGGTTGAAACAGAAAAAGCCAATCTCATCATCATACCTGATGAGTAGGTTTTGACTGGTTTATTTATAAAATTACCCAAGTCGGCAAACTCTATTATGTTATCTAAAAATTTATCAATTTCCGTCTTGTTTAATCCCATGGTTGCTCCACTCAAATAAATGTTTTCTATACCTGTGAATTCGGGATGGAAACCAGCTCCTAATTCTAAAAGGGCCCCAATTTTACCCCTAACAATAATCTCACCTTTTGTAGGTATGAGTGTACCACAGATTATTTGAAGTAAGGTTGATTTCCCCGCCCCATTTTTGCCTATTATGCCAACGACTTCTCCCTTTTTGACTTCAAAACTTATGTCTTCTATTGCTTTAAATCCACTGTGGTTAGGCGTACTTCCAAACATATCTTTGAGAAATTGAACAGGATGTTTTCTAGGTAAAAATTCCTTTGTAATGGATTGAACACTTATCATTTTAGGTATACCAACGCATGGTAAGCATTATTCTCATCAACGATCAACCTACATATCTTAGAGATTCAGATTTCTCTCTTTACTATATTTCTAGGCTATTCTTTATCCTATGATTGTTCTACTAGGAAAATCAGGTTACATAGCATCAGAGATTTTAAGTTCAGCCGTTAAATCAGGAAAGAAAATATTACCAATATCTCGATCGGAGTGTGATTATTATGATGCTAGTAAATTAGCACATCTACTCAAAGATACTGGGGCAAATTTTGTTATTAATGCTGCAGGATACACCGGGAAACCTAATGTTGATGCTTGCGAACATGCAAAATATGAGTGTTTACAAGGTAATTCTGTTTTACCAGGAATCATTCGTGAGGTATGTGAAGATTTGTCATTACCTTGGGGTCATATCTCGAGTGGATGTATTTTTTCTGGAAAGAGGACTGATGGAACAGGTTGGCGAGAGCACGACGAACCTAACTTTTCATTTAGCTCCCCTCCTTGCAGTTTTTACAGCGGATCTAAAGCCCTTGGTGAAGAAGTTTTACATGGGGCCAAAGATTGTTTTATTTGGCGTTTAAGAATACCGTTTGATCATCAAGTAAATTCTATAAATTACCTACAGAAATTACTAAGTTATCAATATTTATTGGAAGCTGAAAATTCCGTTACACAGTTGAACGAATTCACAGAAATGTGCCTAAAATGCACAGATAATAACATAGAACCTGGAATCTATAACATGACAAACCCAGGAGCGATCCAGACTCGGCAAGTTACTGAATGGATGAAAATGTATGGGTTTGAAGACAGAAAGTTTGAATTTTTCCAAAATGAAAATCAATTTATGAAGGAAGCGGCTTCAACACCAAGATCTAATTGCGTGCTTGATACAACAAAGGCCTTTAATGCGGGTATTGGCATGAAACCTGTTGAAGAGGCAATGATCGAATCAATAATTAAAATGAGAAAAATGATGTAGGATGAATACCTTATTAATCACGGGGGGCTTAGGTTTTATAGGCTCTAATTTCATCAGACTTTTATTAAATAATAGATATTGTGAATCCGTCATCAACCTTGATAAGCAAACTTATGCTGGAAATCCTGAGAACTTATTAGAATTCGAAAATGATCCACGATATACACTTTCGGTCGGTGATATTGCAGATCGTGATTTGGTTGACAGGTTATTCTGCAAATATCAACCAGATGCTGTTGTCAACTTTGCTGCCGAGAGTCATGTCGATCGGTCCATTGATGGACCTGAAACTTTTATACAAACAAATGTGGTCGGCACCTTAAGCTTGTTGGAGTCATTTAAGAAATACTTTCAGTCAAAAAGTGATCCCTTATCTCGCCATCTTCGACTCCTTCATGTTTCGACCGATGAAGTTTATGGATCACTTGGGGCAGAAGATTCGGCCTTTTCTGAGCTTACACCCTATGCCCCTAATAGCCCGTATTCAGCATCGAAAGCCAGTGCTGATCATTTAGTTAGGGCCTATCATCATACCTTTGATTTGCCTGTTTTAACAACAAATTGTTCGAACAATTATGGCCCGTTTCAATTTCCGGAGAAATTAATCCCATTGGTTATACTCAATGCATTAGAAGAAAAAAATCTTCCTATTTATGGGGATGGTGGAAACATTCGTGACTGGTTACATGTGGAAGATCATTGCTCCGCACTTTGGTGCGTTCTTCAAAAAGGAAAAGTCGGAGAGACTTATTGTGTGGGTGGAAATGCTGAGCGAACCAACCTTGAGGTTGTCGACACCATTTGCGAACTTCTAAATGAGTTGAAGCCGTTAGCACGATCATACCAGTCGCTCAAAACCTTTGTTAATGACCGGCCTGGTCATGATCAACGTTATGCAATTGATTGTAGTAAGATAAAATCAGAACTGGGTTGGTCTCCGAGATATGCATTTCAGCAGGGAATGGTCGAAACGGTTCATTGGTATCTTTCCAACATTGATTGGTGTAACAATGTAACAAGTGGAAAATATCAGAGAGAAAGGTTGGGCCAGCAATGAAGTCTAGAAAAGGTATTGTTTTGGCTGGTGGTTCAGGCACTCGCTTGTATCCGCTTACAATGGCTGTGAGTAAACAACTCATGCCTGTTTATGATAAGCCCATGGTATATTACCCCATTTCTATACTTATGCTGGCAGGTCTTCGGGAGATTTTAATTATTTCCACTCCCCGCGACCTTCCAATGTTTAGGGAACTTCTTGGAGATGGTTCTCGATTTGGACTTAATTTAAGTTTCGCAGAACAACCAAGTCCTGACGGCCTTGCCCAAGCATTGATCATTGCGGAGGAGTTTTTGGATGGTGCTCCTTCTGCTCTTATCCTTGGTGATAATATTTTCTACAGCAATGAACTGGAACAAATTCTCGCCTCAGCAGACAAACGAGCAACGGGTGCTACTATATTTGGATATCATGTATCGGATCCAACAAGTTATGGTGTGGTTGAATTTGATTCGATGGGTAAGGCAATTTCGTTGGAGGAAAAACCTGAGAACCCAAAGTCAAATTTTGCTGTCCCTGGGCTTTATTTTTATGATGAGTTTGCGAGTAAACGAGCCAAGAAACTCAAACCATCTCCTCGTGGAGAATTAGAAATCACAGATTTGAATCGAGCTTATTTGAATGCAGGAGAGCTTTGTGTTGAAATTATGGGTCGTGGTACTGCGTGGCTAGATACTGGTAGTCATGATAGTTTGGCCTCAGCTACAGATTTCGTAAAAGTTATCGAAAGAAGACAGGGTTTAAAAATTGCCTGCTTGGAAGAGATTGGAGTTTATAAAGATTGGTTGAGCTTGCCTGATTTGGAGAAAAGTGCTCTTGCTCACGGCTCATCACCCTATGGAGCATATCTCTCCAGTTTATATTCAAGGAAAAGCAAAAATTAAAAAACGCATCAACGCATCATGATGCGTTGATGAATAAACTTGCACTCAGTGTTCGTTTTTGATGATCTTGAACCATGTCAAATTCGTTTATATTTTCTTCCGAGTCTGTTGGTGAGGGTCATCCTGATAAAGTTTCTGATTCCATTTCAGACAGTATATTAGACGCTTGTTTAGAACAAGATGCGGCTAGCCGAGTTGCTTGTGAGACTTTGGTAAAAAGTAATTGTGTCACAATTGCCGGTGAAATCACTACCAGTGCAAAATTTAATTACGAAGAGGTCGTTCGTGAGGCTATTCGTAAGATTGGCTATGTAAATGATGATGATGTTTTTCACGCTGACCATGTATTTATTACTAATCAACTCACAGCACAGTCCCGTGATATCGGACAAGGAGTGGATGCGGCGGCAGCGGAAGGCAAAGGAACAACAGAGCAAGGAGCTGGTGATCAAGGAATCATGTTTGGGTATGCTTGTAATGAAACAGAGGAGTTAATGCCTGCACCAGTGATGTTTGCACATCGAGTATTACGACGCATGGCAGAAATTCGTCATGGTGGGACAGAAGCTCAATGGTTGAGACCTGATTGTAAATCACAAGTAGCCTTACATTACGAAGATGGAAAAATGGTTGGTATCAAAAATGTTGTCGTCTCAACTCAACACGCTGAGAGTGCTTCCAACGAATTGATTCGAGATTTTGTAACAAATGAAGTTATCAAACCCTCTCTTCCCCAAGAATTACTTTCAGATGATACTGAGTATCTTATCAATCCGACTGGTCGATTCGTAGTTGGTGGACCGCAAGGGGATTCAGGTCTAACCGGAAGAAAAATCATTGTTGATACTTACGGGGGGTGGGGTAGACACGGGGGCGGTGCTTTTTCTGGAAAGGATCCCAGCAAAGTCGATCGTTCAGCAGCTTACATGTGCAGATGGGTAGCCAAAAATGTCGTCGCCGCAGGTTTGTCTGATCGAGTTGAAATTCAGGTGGCCTATGCGATTGGTCACCCTGAGCCCACAAGTATAACCCTAGATTGTTTTGGCACCGAAAAAGTAGCTGTTTCCAAAATTGAAAATGCTGTTCGGGATACTTTTTCTTTCAAACCTGCCGATATCGTTAAGCAGTTGAATTTACTCCGGCCCATTTATCGAGAAACTACTCATTACGGACATTTTGGGAAAACTGAATTACCATGGGAAGATACATCTCTTGCAACTCAACTTACAAAAGCCGCAAGCTAAGCAATAAAAAAATATCATCCAAAATACATCATTTCTCGTTCTATAACCAATGACTACCATGACAGAAATAATCGCCCCTGCCTCCCTCGACTATAAAGTTGCTGACATCACACTTGCTGAATTTGGCCGTAAAGAAATTTCAATAGCTGAACATGAAATGCCAGGTCTAATGGCAACAAGAGCAAAATACGGACCGTCCAAGCCCTTGGCAGGAGTAAAAATAATGGGATCTTTGCACATGACCATTCAAACTGCTGTGCTAATCGAAACTTTGGTCGAACTTGGTGCAGATGTTCGATGGTGTTCCTGCAATATCTTTTCAACACAGGATCATGCGGCAGCTGCCATTGCTGCATCGGGCATCCCTGTTTTCGCTTGGAAAGGTGAAACTCTTGAAGATTACTGGGATTGTACTTGGAATGCATTGACCTGGCCAGATGGATCTGGTCCGGACCAAATTGTCGATGATGGTGGAGATGCCACACTTCTCATTCACAAAGGAGTAGAATTAGAGAATGGTTCTGATTGGGTAAACTCGCCTTCGGGTAGCCAAGAGGAACAAGTTATTAAGGAACTTCTCAAGAAGACACTTTCTGAAAAGCCCGGACATTGGGCTAAAGTAGCGGAATCTGTTGTTGGGGTTTCTGAAGAAACAACCACTGGAGTTCATCGATTAATTGAGATGGAGGAACAAGGAAAGCTACTCTTTCAGGCCATTAATGTAAATGACTCCGTAACTAAATCCAAATTTGATAACAATTACGGATGTAGGCACTCTTTAGTCGATGGTATCAAGCGTGCCATGGATGTGATGATTTCGGGTAAAGTGGCAATGGTCTGCGGTTTTGGTGATGTTGGTAAAGGTTCTGCAGATTCGCTTTTCAACGAGAAAGCAAGGGTAATGGTTTCTGAGGTTGATCCAATCTGTGCCCTTCAAGCATGCATGGCAGGATTTCAAGTTACCACCATTGAAGATGCTTTGGAAACTGCAGATATTTTTGTCACAACTACTGGCAACAAAGACATCATTACAGCAGATCACATGAGCAAAATGAAAGACCAAGCCATTGTCTGCAATATCGGACATTTCGATAATGAAATCCAAGTTGCTGAATTAGAAAATATGCCTGGCGTATCTAAAGAAATCATCAAAGAAGATAGTGTTCCCGGTGGTCCAGTTAGTCGTTTCACTTTCCCAGATGGACGAAGCATTTATTTATTGGCAGAAGGTCGATTGATCAATCTCGGATGTGCAACGGGTCACCCAAGCTTTGTAATGTCCAATAGTTTTACCAATCAAACCATTGCCCAAATTGACATCCGTAATAACCCTGATCGAAAAATTGGGGTTACACGTCTTAGCAAGGAGCTTGATGAAGAAGTTGCCCGTTTACATCTTGAAAAACTCGGAGCTAAACTTACTGAGCTTTCTAGTGAACAAGCAGATTACATCGGCGTTCCTGTAAATGGTCCTTACAAACCTGAGCATTACAGATACTAATCTTTTCTATCTTAAACGAAAAAAGAAGCCTCCACAATGGGGGCTTTTTTTTTTGTACGATTGTGTAATTCAAAATCTACAGATATCATTATTTTTTTTAATTCTTGTACAAGTGATCAATTATGTTTTTTGACGAGACCAAAGTTATTTTAAAAGCCGGAAACGGAGGCGATGGCTGCATGTCTTTTCTTCGTCAGAAGTACATGCCAAATGGGGGGCCAAATGGAGGTAATGGAGGTAAGGGTGGTGAGATCATCTTATTGGCAGATGAAAATGTATCAGATTTAAGAACCTATCATTTTAAAAAACAATGGAAGGCAAAAAATGGTGAACCTGGAAGAGGTAGTGATCAAAATGGAAGGGGGGGGGAACCCTGTATCTTAAAAGTTCCTCTTGGCACGGAAGTTCGCGACTTGAATACGAGCGAAATTATTTGCGAATTACTTCATCACCAAGAAGAAGTCTTACTGCTTGAAGGAGGAAAAGGTGGACGTGGAAATGCAACTTTTAAATCGTCTGTAAATCAAACACCCCGTCAATTTACCGAAGGAAAGCCTGGTATGGAAGGTGAATTTGTTTTCACTTTAAAGACCATTGCAGATGTGGGACTGGTTGGTTTTCCTAATGCCGGAAAGTCCACATTGCTAAATGTTCTTTCCAATGCAACACCACGAGTTGATTCATATCCATTTACCACCTTGGTTCCAACCGTTGGAGTTATGGATTACCCAGATGACTTTAAATCAATAACCATGGCAGATGTTCCTGGTTTGATCGAAGGTGCTGCGGAGAACCGTGGTCTTGGACATCGTTTTTTGAGACATGTAGAACGTTGCAGTTTGATCCTTTTTCTTTTAGATTTGGCAGGTATAGATGGAAGGCATCCAGCAGATGACTTTCAGCACTTACAAAACGAATTGTACGAATATGATTCAGCATTGGCCGAAAAACCATTTCTTGTCGCTGGCAATAAGATTGATGAAGGGCTAGCTGAGCAAAATCTAAAGGATTTCCAAAAGAGATTTCCTGGTATTCAGGTATATCCAATTTCCGCTATTTTGGAGGAAGGATTACAAGAACTTAAGCAATCTTTACTGACAAATCTCGAAAATAAAAAAGAAATTTAATCTCTCTTTTTTTTAAATTGATTTGCACAAGCGTTTGTGTAAATAACTAAGTGATGGATCTTACAAATGAGATTAGTGAAAAAATAACGATTACCCCTATTTGCTTAACTGAAGAGAGTAGTGATCAAGAGAATATTTCAGTTTTTCCTGCTTTAGAAAACGAAGACCCAAAAGCTCGAGCTAAGAGAATTATTTCCATGATGGAGAAATCTAATGACCGCTTAAGCCACTACCTTGGGATTTTAGAAAGAATGTCTTAAGATACGATGGGAGAAAAACTTAAATTAATTCTGAGCGAAATTGCCTCTCAAATGGGTAGAAAAGGAGGGCAATCTGGCACTGGCTCCAATAAAAGGCGTGGGAATTCCAGTTATTACCGTGATATGCAAAGAAAATCCGTTAACGCTAGATTAAGGAAAATAAACAAACCTAAGATCTAATTAATACTTAAAACTGAATAGTATACTAAGCCGCAAATTTAGCTATTTCAGATCTTTTGAACAGAGGTGACTTGGGAGTGGATTCATCTTCGCAGTATTTGTACCCTCCTAAATTGAATTCCACTATATCACGAGAGTGCTCTATTTTATTCGAGATGAGAAAATTCGCCATCAAACCACGTGCTCTTTTGGCGTAGAAACTGATAATTTTATACACGCCATTCTTTTCATCCTTAAAGACAGGAGAGATAATATCTGCTTTAATTGACCTTAATCTAGCCGCCTTAGAGTATTCATTAGATGCTAGGTTCATAACAATTTTAGAGGAACATTTTTGGAGGGATTCGGAAATAGAATTAGCCAGTTCGTTATTCCAGAATTCATATAGGTTTTTGCCTAATGGGTTTGGGTATAGGGTGCTCATCTCTAAACGATAGGGTTGTATGAGATCCAATGGTTTGAGTAAGCCGTATAAGCCTGAAAGAATGCGTAATCTCGATTGTGCGAACTCAAAATCTGCCTCGTCAAATTCCCATGCCTTTAATCCTTCATAAACATCCCCTTTAAATGCAAGTAGAGCTTGCTTGGCGTTCCCCCTCTGATGTTTTTTTGACCAAGTTTTAAATCGATTAAAGTTTAGTTCTGCTAGTTTTGGACTTAAATTCATCAATGAGCCAACTTGCTCTACAGATAAATTGGATAATCCACTTATCAAATCATGAGAAAGATCAAGAAACTCTGGTTGTGTGCATAAACTTATTGGCGATGCCGTATCAAAATCAAGAGTCTTTGCAGGAGATAATATGATTATCATTATTCTAAAATAGTTTCAGATTACATATAATCAAATGGAATCCTTTACTAAATAATGTATATAATAAAAAATCGTACAAAAATTTCCGATCTGAATTGCCCAAGGAACCAAATGCCCCTTTCTTAATGTTTTAATTAAGTATTTTTACCTCCCGTGTATCCGATCATCATCTTTATTCTACTTTTCGCAAACTGGGTTGTATTTTCCGGGAAATTTGATGCGTTTCACTTAAGTCTTGGATTGGTTAGCAGTTTTTTTGTAACCTACATTTCTCAGGATTTTCTTTTTCATGATCGTAAAAAATCTTGGGATGATCGGGTAAAAGAAACGGGTGCCTTTCTGCGGTATATTCCTTGGTTAACGGTGGAGATTGTTAAAGCTAATATGCATGTTTTCAAACTGGCCATGACGAAACAAGGATTTGAGGAGGTTGCTCCCAGAGTTGTTACCATCAAGACCAAGTTGAAAACAGACTTTGCCAAATTTGTCTTTGCCAATTCGATTACGCTTACTCCGGGTACAATAACCATGTTAATCCGTGGTGATATCTTTCATGTTCATACCATGAGTCAATTTTTGGAAGATGATCTATTGGAGGGTGCAATTGAGCGTAAAGTTGCTGAGGTTTTTGAACCTGATGCTTTTAAAAGGAAGAGAAAAAAGCGGTGAAAGAATGGTTTGCTATTATTATGGGTGCCTCATTGTTGGTGCTCATGTTACCGATTCTCTACCGTATTGTAAAAGGGCCCACTGGGTTTGACCGGATTCTTGGAGTAAATGTGATTGGCACGAAGACTGCCATAATCCTAGTTATTATTGGTACTTTGTTTGATCGGGTGGATATGTTTGTTGATTTTGCAATTGCCTATGCACTGCTCAACTTTGTGGGTGCAATTGTAATATCTCGTTACTTCAATCGAACGATTCCATTACATGAAATGGAAAAAACAAGGCTAGCTAAAACAGGGAGGAAGTCTCGGGGATAATGGATCTGCTTGCTACTATAGCTAATGTGCCTAGCAATAGTCCGGGTTGGTTTCTCGTTCATGCCATTGGAGTGGCTATGGGTGTGGTAGGGTTGATCTTTTTCCTTGGAACATCTGTGGGGATGATCCGATTCCCTGATTTTTACACCCGTATGCATGCTGCTGGGAAAGGAGATACCTTATCCACGATGTTGATGTTGGCTGGTTTCGGACTTGTTATTATGGAGGATTTCTCTGTTACGAGCTGGCTGTTACTTTTCAAAATATTGGGAATCGTGTTGTTTATTTTTATTACCACTCCCACGAGTTCCCATGCCTTGATGAGAGCGGCTTTTGATGACGATGAGATGCCTTTGGGCGAGAAAGATCTCAAGAAGCTAAAAAAGAAGAGTGTGAAAAAAAAGGCGGAATAGAAGATGGGCTTGGAACTTTTCAATACTCTAATTCTTGGATTGCTAGTAGTGGTTGCTATTCTGACCTTATGGGTTAGGGACCTAGTAGTTTCCGCCGCAGTTTTTGCTATTTACAGCTTTTTAATGTGCTTACTTTGGGCGGAAATGGGGGCTGTGGATGTTGCCTTTACAGAGGCTACAGTAGGAGCCGGTGTAAGCACGGTAATTTTAATTGCCACTGTTTTTAACTTAAAAAGAAGGGCAAAAGATTGATGAAACGATTGGCATTCATTTTAGTGCTTTGTTTAGGATTATTACTTGCTTGGGCAGTGCAAGACTTTCCCGTCTGGGGCGATCCACAGGCCCCTGCTTCCTCATCTCCTTTATCGTCCCATTTTATTGCAAATACTGGAGTGGATACTGAAGTTCCTAATATGGTAACTGCGGTTCTGGCAGATTACCGAGGGTTTGATACCATGTTTGAGACTGTGGTGGTCTTTATTGCTGGCGTAGCTGTTTTTTCCATTCTTCGCGGAGGTCCTAGGCGGAGAACCAGAGACCGTGAATTTGTGGTCGATTTTGAGCCCGATTTAATCGTAACCAATACGGTGAGATTAATTATTCCGGTTATCCAGATTTTTGCTCTTTATGTGCTAGCTCACGGGCATGTCAGTCCGGGTGGGGGCTTTCAGGGTGGAGTGGCAATGGGGGCTAGTTTTATCCTCATTGCCTTAGCTTGGGATCTGAAAAGTGCCCTTCGGCGCTTCCCTGTGGAGCGTTGTTTTGCAGTAGCTGCTCTTGGTATTGTAATTTATGGGGGAATAGGATTGCTCTCCATGCTTCTTGGTGGGGAGTTCCTAGATTATGCACATCTTTCAGCCGTTCTTCCCGTAAGTCCTGAAATGGCTCGCTATCATGCTATGCTCGGGGTTGAGATTGGTGTGGGCTTTACCGTCACTGCAGTCATGTTTGCCCTCTATGCTAGTCTTTCCACAGATGGCAGAATGAGAGATGGTCTGTGAGCATATAAAGTATTTGGTCTAATGTTTGAGGATAGTTCCATATTCAATCAACTACTGATCGAGAGGGTAAATTATTTTATCTATGTAATTCTGCTCCTGATTGGGCTCTGGGCGATGATCGCCAAGAATAACTTAATCAAAAAATTAATAGGTATGTCGATTTTTCAAACGGCGATTATTTTATTTTATGTATCGATTGGAGTTAAAGAGGGGGCCACCATCCCAATCTATCTCCCTGAACATGACCCACATGGTGCTCATATTGATGTAGATTTAAATGGTTCAACCTCTCCCCAGATAAGTCCCAAAGCTTTGGAATCTACCTTAGTTTCTAGCTACACAAATCCATTACCACATGTACTAATGCTAACCGCCATAGTGGTGGGAGTGGCGACTCTTGGTCTTGCTCTGTCCGTTTGTCTAAGGATTTATCGGGCTTATGGCACAGTCGAAGAAGATGAACTTCTTGAAAAGTTAGAAATTGAGGATAAAAAATCCTCCGTCTTTAAATTCAGAAAATCGCCTAGGCGAAGAAAATCTAGGCCCAGTGCTTCGAATCGCGAGGCGACGAAAGCAACAAACAGTGGAAGCCGCAATACTGCTCCGAGGTATAAAAAGGGAGTAGATTCCTCTCCAAGAAAAGAAAAGTCGCCCAAAAAGCACATGCGTGAATTAGGTTCTCCTTCACAAGATGGTGGTAATAACAACAAAGAGGAAAGATAATCTTGATGAGTGACCAAATTGTCTGGATTCTCTTATTCCCGCTGATTGGAGCCGTATTATGTTCGCTCTCAGGAGTGATTTCAAAAAAGGTTTGCTATCCGATCTCTGTGCTTTCCATGCTTGCTTCAGTTTGGGCGTCAGTGAATACGTTGATGCAGGCGATTGAGTCTCCGGTTCACGAAGTATCCTATATACTCGGAGGGTGGTCTCTGGACCTTTTTCCCCGTGGCGTTGGGATTGAATTTAGGGCGGATATCCTCGGGGGCCTAATCACCCTTGTGGTAACTGGAGTTGGATTGCTTGTTACTTTGTATTCGAAAGTCCCTGTTCAAAGACAAACTCCTGGAAAAGAGGCAATGTATTATGCGCTTTTCCTTTTACAGATTGCTGGGCTTGCAGGGATCGCACTGACTGGGGATGCATTTAATCTTTATGTACTTATCGAAGTTGCAGCTCTCACAGGTTATGGACTGATTGCTCTAGGATCAAACAGGGCAGCCGCGGCCACCTTTAATTATATTATATTAGGAACTATTGGTGCTTCCCTGTACCTTTTGGGTGTGGGCTATCTTTACCTTAAAACTGGCACACTTAATATGGTGGGTATTCGTGAAATGATCGAAGCCAATGCTTTATACGACTCCCCAGCCATGCAAGTTGCATTTGTTTTGGTCCTCCTTGGTATTCTTATCAAAATGGCATTTTTCCCATTCCATGCGTGGCTACCTAATGCCTATTGCCATGCTCCTACCACAACATCATGCCTCCTGGCTCCTCTAGTCACTAAGGTGATGATTTATGTGATGATTCGCATGATCCTTACTGTATTTGGGGTAGAGTTCTCGTTTGAGTCAACTTGGTGGGCCGAGATTCTACCTTGGTTAGTCGTTGTGGCGATTGTATGTGCAGCAGTGATGGCATTGGCTCAAAGGGAAATTAAACGGATGCTTGCTTATTTGATTGTGGCTGAGGTTGGCTACATGGTGGGCGGGGTGTGGATATATAATTATTATGGATTAATTGGATCTATTTTTCATGTAATTAGCGACGCCTGTATGACCCTTTGCCTTTTTCTTGGGGCAGGCATTATTCTTGAGAAATGTAAAACCACTCATTTTGATGGTTTGCGCGGCCTTTTTGCCAAGATGCCACTTACCATGGCCGGTTTTTTTATCGGTGGATTTTCCATTATTGGACTTCCACCAACCTGTGGGTTTTTTAGCAAGTGGTATTTAATTACTGGAGGAATGGTTTCTGAAAGGTGGGAGTATATGATTACCCTCATGTTTTCCACTATGGTGATGGTGGTACTGTTTTTTAGATTAATAGAAAGAATTCACTTGGCTGTGGATGAGAGTGGGAAAAATCTTGGCAAGGGACATGGCGATCTTGGACTTAGCCAAGATCAAACTCGTTTTGATGAAGCCCCTTTAAGTATGCTTCTGCCACTACTTCTTGCAGCATCTATTGTGATAGCAGTTGGAGTATACAACCAAGAAGTGGTGGACCAGATTGAAGTGTTTCTTCGTGCTTATGATCTTCCAACCGGAGTAGATTACAAATGAGCAATCCGGTCATCATAGAGGATATTCGCCCACTGATTGCCTTGCTAGCTCCCTGGGTTGGTCTGGTTGGGATAATATGGGCGGGTGAGAAGAGGCCTAACCTTCGTGAACTCTTTACCTTTATAGCCGCGTCTGTACAGGCGGCTGTGGTGCTTTCCCTTGTGCCAGTGATTTTAAGTGGTGCCATTGTGGAATTCCATATTTGGCAAATATTCTCTTATGTTCCTATGCTTTTACGGGTGGATGGTCCTGGTCTGTTATTTGCCTGTGTAGCCTCTGTGCTTTGGATTGCCACCACTCTTTATGCAATTGGTTATATGCGGGGTTTACACGAACATGCTCAGACACGGTTTTATTCCTTTTTTGCCCTCTCCCTGTCTGCCACCATGGGGGTTGCATTCTCGGCTAATCTTCTGACCATCTATTTCTTTTACGAGATGTTATCCATCTCTACTTTCCCTCTGGTTACCCACATGCAGGATAAGAGTGCCCGCACGGGTGGGCGTACCTATCTAGGATATCTTCTTTTTACCTCCCTCTGCTTACTTTTACCTGCATTGAGTTGGTGTTACGTTTGGCTAGATGGAGGCCATCTGACGATGGATTTCATAGAGGATGTTGGCAAAGTTGGACATTTTAGTGAAACGACCCAAATTGTCCTTCTGTTCCTTTTTACATTCGGCTTTGCCAAGGCTGGTTTAATGCCATCTCATTCCTGGCTGCCCGGTGCCATGGTTGCACCAACTCCAGTATCAGCTCTTTTGCATGCTGTGGCAGTGGTAAAAGTGGGCGTATTTTGTGTATACCGAGTCTATGCAGATGTTTTTGGAGCCGATGTTCTTTCCCGAATGAGTGGTGAAGAATGGACCATGATTGTTGCTTCAGCGACTATTCTCATTTCTTCTCTGATTGCACTTTCCCAAGATAATTTGAAACGCAGGTTGGCTTTTTCAACCATTGGACAGCTTGGATATATTGTGCTGGGTGCGGCAATTGCCACGGATCGTGGGCAGGGTGGGGCAGTTCTTCATATTGCCATGCATGCTTGCGGGAAAATCACCTTATTTTTCTGTGCAGGTGCCATTTTTGTAGCAACCGGAAAAAAATATGTAAGTGAATTACGCGGACTTGGACGCAAGATGCCTTTGACCATGGGAGCATTTATGATTGGTGCACTGAGCGTGATTGGGTTACCTCCAATGGGGGGATTTATTAGTAAATGGTATCTTGCTCTGGGTGCATTGGACCGGGATGCTCAATGGGTTGTGGTCGTATTGCTTATCAGTTCTCTTTTAAATGTTTTTTATTTATTACCCGTTGCTGTTAGTGCATTTTTTAGGACTTCGGAGAATCAGCAGGATTCATCTTTTAAAGAGGCTCCATGGCCTTGCGTAGTTCCCATCCTGTTTACAGCAATGGGTTGCTTTCTTCTTTTCTTCTGGTCGGATGTATTATTACAAATCGTTGGACTTACCCCCTGAATTACATCGCTGCAGTATGAAAACGAAGTCTAAGCAAAAAGGATCCATTGTCTCCCAAACCTGGCTGGATAACCCTGAAAACAGGAAGAAGACTATTTGGATATTTTTTGGTTTATGCGGGGCGGTCCTATTGATCGATCTTGTTTTTAGCCTAGCTTGGCATAAGCATGCTGCCTTTTCTGAGGATGTTAGTCTGCATGCTCTTGAGACCTTACCTGGCTTTTATGGACTATTCGGGTTTTTAACCTGCGGGGGATTGGTCGTCCTTGCCAAATTCATGAGAGAATGGAGAGGAAAAAAAATTCTGATGCGGAAAGAGGATTATTGGGAAAGTTAAGATGACTTTACTTGGATCAACATTGGAAATCGGATCACATCCAGCTTTAACACTGCTGATAGGTGGCTTGGTGGCCGGCGTGCTAAGAGGTAGGCATGCATCGTTTGCCCTAGTTTTGGCTCCATTATTTGGGCTGAGCTACCTCGCAACTTTGGAGGTGGGTTCAAGTTCTACGCTTTCATTATTTGGATACGAAACGCTTTTCGTAATGGTAGATGAACAGGCCAAGCTCTTTGGTTATCTTTTCCATATCGCTGCTCTGGTCGCAGGAGTTTATTCGTTTCATGTTCGTGACCCCTGGCAAATTTCTATGTCCCTCCTTTATGCAGCCAGTGCCGTCGGAGTTGCGTTTGCAGGGGATCTACTTTCATTATTTCTATGGTGGGAAGGATTAGCAATCACTTCTGTTTTTCAAATATGGGGAAGGCGCACAAAAAGGGCGGAAGAGGCTGGTTTTCGTTATCTTTTCTTTCATATTTCATCCGGACTTTTATTGTTGGCAGGAATTTTGATTCTTTATCATAATCATGGTGCAGATGGATTGGCTCTAAGTCCATTGACCGATGAATTGGAAGCGGGCGAGCTCAGTGCTTTGCTTATTTTGTTGGCAGTTGGAATTAAAGCCGCTTTTCCAGGGCTTCATGTTTGGTTGAAGGATGGATATGCAGAGGCCACGCATAGCGGACCGGTTTGGCTTTGTGCCTTTACAACCAAATGTGCTGTTTGTGTACTTGCCCGTTTGTTTCCTGGTGCCGAAGTGTTGATTGTTATTGGTACCATTATGGCCATATTTCCGCTTTTTTATGCAGTAATTGAAAATGATCTCAGAAGGGTTTTGTGTTACAGTAAAATTAATCAAATTGGATTTATGGTCGTGGCGATTGGTATCGGCACAGATCTTGCCATCGATGGGGCAATTGCCCATGCATTTAATCATGTGCTTTACAAAAGCCTTTTATTTATGTGTCTGGGTGCCGTTATCTTTCGTACTGGTGAGATTAGAGCTTCCCATCTAGGTGGCCTATTCAAGTACATGCCTTGGACGACTGGATTTACCATTATCGGATCCATTGCCATTTCTTTTCCTTTGTTCTGTGGCTTTGTAAGTAAGTCCATCATTATTACGGAAGTTGCCCGGAATGGCCATGTTTTGGTATGGATGTGTTTGTTATTTGGTTCTGCTGGAGTTTTTCATCAAGCGGGTATCAAAATTCCATTTTTTACCTTTTTTGCTCGTGACTCCGGTAGGCACCCCAAAGAAGCTCCTGTTAATATGTTGATTGCAATGGGTATGGCTTCCTTCCTTTGCCTATTCATAGGATGTAACCCTCAATGGCTTTATGAACAATTACCCAATGGAGCTGCCGGCTATAATCCCTATGATGCCACTCACATAATCACTCAATTAGAAATCCTTTTCTTTTCAGGGCTTTCATTTGTGCTGCTTTATGTCTTTGGAAAGTATCCTCCTTCTTTATCATCTCTTAATTTAGATATTGATTGGATTTATCGTAAGTTGGGTCATGGTCTGCTTAGTTTTGGGGACAGATTTTGGAACGGTCTTAATGACAAAACGCATCAGCTCTTGGTAACTGGTTTGACCGGGGGTATATGTACTTTTTTAAAACAAGGGCAGGTTCATACAATGAATACCCTGTATCCAATCATTGAAAAAGTGGGACTTGTAGAAAATGGGTTGAAAGGAAAAGAGCATTTGAGAAGAAGATCTTCTCTAGGGGTTCACCCAGTTGGATGGTCTGCTCTAATTTGTATGGTTTTCTTTCTATTTTTTTTAATTCTTATAATCTTTTAATCTATTGGGAACTTACTTGCCCCTGCCTGAAGTGCTTGTTTATTCAAGTTGATGAAAATCAAGGAAATTAAAATTATTTATATATTTTTTGCCTGTTTTCTTGCTCAGTTCGGAGGTTGTAAATATTTCGATCCAAATGCCAATTTTATTGATGAAGAAAAGGTGTGGGGAAAAATTAAAACTGAAGCCCCGCAACTTGGCCTTGACCCCTCCTTTGTATTTGCGATCTGCCATGCAGAAAGCAGTTTAAATGCAAACGCTGAATCATCTATAGCCAAAGGAATGATGCAACTCACTGAAGCTGCATGGTCTGATGTTACTAAATTGCATTACCGGACTGCATTTCAATGGGAAACCAATATTGAGGTAGGGATGCTTTATTTGAAGCGTTTGAAAGGTATGCTTGAGAGTGTTGACCTATTTTCCTACCCTCGTTTGGCTGCAAGTTATCGATATGGATATTCTGCACTTAGGCGTGAGCAGTTCATGGTTAGCCGTATGAAAACCCCTGTTAATAGAATCTATCGAAAGCTTTTTGCGGGCACGATTGACCCCGTTCCTGTACCTGAATAACACACAGGTATAGCAATATTTTTAAAGAAGGTGGGAGCAAAAACCGAGGTCAGCGTCCGAAAACGGGGCGAATCCCCACTTGAACCACCAGTCGGTTTTGAACCAGAAGTGAGTGCTTTTTTAGCTTGGGTGCAATTGGAAAGAGGACTTTCCACAAATACCGTTGAGTCTTATGAATCCGATCTTATTCAATGTGCCTGCTTTTTGCATAACCATGGGGCTCATGATTGGACATCAGTTTCCCTCGAGCACATATCTTCATGGGTTTCCACGCTTACAAAGCAAGGTTATGCAGTGGCCAGCTTAGCAAGAAAGTTATCTGCTTTACGCATGCTCGCTAAATATCTGCTCGGGGAAGGAAGTTTGAAAAATGATTTTACCGAACTTCTGAGCAATCCTAAAAAAGGTCGTTTTTTACCTCACGCATTGAGTATTGAGGATATTGAAAAGTTTTTAAATGCACCCGATCTTACCACGGCTTTGGGTAAGCGGGATAAAGCGATATTTGAATTGATGTACGGGAGTGGACTTAGGGTATCTGAGGTATCATCTGTTTTGGTCAATGCAGTGGATTTAGATGAAGGATTTGCCCGAATCTTTGGAAAGGGTGCAAAGGAAAGAATCATTCCTGTTGGAAGTCAGGCAATATTGGCCATTCGTAACTACTTGCATGGTGGAAGACCGTTTTTAATTAAGGAAAAATCGGGTGGGGAATTATTTTTAAGCAAGCGGGGAACTCCGATTTCAAGAAAAATGATATGGGTATTAGTCAAGGATTATACTAAGCGTGCTGGAATTCAAAAAAATCTTACTCCGCATGGATTACGCCATTCATTTGCCACTCATTTGCTGATGGGGGGGGCTGATGTACGAGCAGTGCAGGAAATGCTAGGACACGCAGATGTGGGCACGACTCAGATTTATACCCACATTGAATCTCAACGATTGAAAGATGAGCACACGAATTTTCATCCGCTTGCGAAAAACAACCTTTCAACTCCGTAAATTTTCTCACGTGCGCAAATAAGGGTTGAAACAATGCCCGCTTCCCTGTCTTTAAGATAGGTCGTGAAGGTTACGGTATTTGTTTCCCCCAAAACTACAGTTTTGGATCCCCAGGGCGCGGCAGTTCAGCAAGCGATTAAAAGCTTGGGCCATCATTCCATTGAAGGGGTGCGGGTTGGAAAGACCGTTACTTTTGAGATGGAGGGCTCAGATACGCCAGAGATCCGTGAGGAGATCGATCGCTTATGTGATGGATTACTAAGTAATCCCGTGATCGAGGATTACCGTTTCGAAATCACTAGCGAGTGAAGATCTTCCGTCATCTCGACCAAGCTGGTAAAATGGGCTTTGGTCGTTTCGATGAGGAAGGAAGAACCTTTCTGATCATCCAAAGACCAGATGGCTCTTTTGAGGCAACAGACCAAGTCATCACTCCTTTTCAATTTCTCACACCTATTGATTTTCGTATTATCTATGCAGTTGGTCATAACTATCGGGCACATGCGGCAGAAACAGGTTCCGAAATACCCAAATATCCTATGATTTTCATGAAGGCTCCGACTTCGGTACAAAATCCAGGTGATCCTATTGTTCTTCCTCGTTTCTTACGAAGCGATCGAGTGGATTATGAAGGAGAATTGGGAGTGGTAATCGGTAGACCTTGCAAAAATGTAACACCCGAAGAAGCCCTCTCCTGTGTGCTTGGATTTGTGGTTGTCAATGATGTAAGTGCGAGAGACTGGCAAAAAGAAAAAGGGGGCGGGCAATTTTGCCGGGGTAAAAGTTTTGATACTTTTTGTCCTGTTGGTCCTTGCTTGGTTACAATTGATGAATTACCCGATCCCTCGGGCCTTACTCTTCGAACTTTTGTGAATGAAGATAAGATGCAGGAATCTTCCACATCGGATATGATTTTTGATGTACCCACCCTAATTTCTTTTCTTAGTGGCAGTACCACCTTGCTTCCTGGAACCCTGATTTTAACCGGTACACCAAGTGGAGTAGGGGAAGCTCGAAGCCCAAGAAGATTTTTGGTGCCTGGAGATGAGGTGACCGTGGAAATTGAAGGGATAGGAATTCTGTCTAACCCCGTGGTTGAAGAAATATTTGAGGATGAACCACCCAAGGAGGAAAAAATATCGTGAAGGTAGCAATTATTCAATTTCCGGGATCCAATTGTGATTGGGATGCCGAACATTCAGTACAAAATGTATTAGGGATTTCCGCTGGTCGGGTTTGGCACAAGGACCCATTACCCGATGGGGTAGAGGCAGTGATTGTACCCGGGGGGTTTTCGTTTGGAGACTATCTTCGGTGTGGTGCGATTGCCCGGTTTTCTCCCATTATGGAGGATCTAAAAAAATTTGCTGCACAGGGAGGCAATATACTTGGAATATGCAATGGTTTCCAAATTCTTTGTGAGTCAGGACTTTTACCTGGAGCTTTGGTGAGAAACAACTGCATGGAGTTTCGTTGTCTTAACCAACCATTGATGGTTGAAAATTCGAATGAGCGGTTTAACACCGAACTTTTAGGCACTCAAATTTCTCTCCCCATTGCCCATGGTGAAGGTAATTATCGAGCAGACGATGATGTTCTTCAGGAACTAGAAGCAAATAGTCAGGTGCTTTTGCGCTACCTTCCTAATCCGAATGGTTCAGCCAATGACATTGCTGGTATTCGTAATCTTGATGGCAATATATATGGAATGATGCCACATCCCGAGCGGGCCGTGGAGAGCCATCATCCATGTTTGGATGGACTACCGGTTTTGCATGCATTTCTTCAACCCATTATTAATTCCACTCCAGTAAAACTTTCCGCTTAAATCATGGAAACCACAGCTGCCCCACTTCCCCCTAACCCAGAGCCCTGCCTGAATGTTGAGATTACTCCTGAGTTGATTTCACAGCACGGAATCTTACCTGAAGAATACGAACAAATTCTTAAGATCCTTGGTCGAGAACCCAATTTGACCGAGCTCGGTATCTTTTCGGTCATGTGGTCAGAGCATTGTGCCTACAAAAATACCCGAAAATTACTCAAACTTTTTCCTACAGAGAAGAAAGATAAGGATGCCATTGGTCAGGTTTTGGTTAAAGCAGGCGAAGAAAACGCTGGAGTGATTGATGTGGGGGATGGATGGGGCGTAGCCTTTAAGATAGAATCCCATAATCATCCAAGTGCTATCGAGCCTTTTGAGGGTGCGGCTACGGGAGTGGGTGGCATAGTGCGTGATATTTTCACAATGGGTGCTCGCCCAATTCTGCTTACCAATTCTCTTCGCTTTGGTGATATCAATGATACCCATGTAAAAAGACTATTTCGCGGAGTGGTCAGTGGGATTTCTCATTATGGAAATTGTCTGGGTATTCCCAATATGGGTGGTGATGTTTATTTTGATGAGTGTTATGATGGGAATCCTCTGGTGAATGCTCTTTGTGCTGGAATTCTTCGTCACGAAGATATTCAGAAAGGTGCGGCCACGGGAGTGGGCAATCCTGTTTATTATGTTGGTCCGGGTACTGGGAGAGATGGTTTGGGAGGAGCAAGCTTTGCATCCCGTGAGTTAACCGAAGAAAGTGCTGAAGACCGTCCTGCTGTTCAGAAGGGGGATCCATTTATGGAAAAACTTCTCTTGGAGGCCTGTCTAGAAATGATGTCAATTCCTGGATTGGTAGTGGGCATACAAGACATGGGGGCAGCTGGGCTTACTTGTTCAACCTGTGAAACGGCATCCAGGGGGAATTCTGGTATTGAGATTGAATTAGATCTAGTGCCGCAGCGAGAATCAGGAATGAACTCTTATGAAATTATGCTGTCTGAGAGTCAGGAGCGTATGTTGGTCATTGTTGCAAAAGGCCGGGAGCGGGAACTTGAAGAAGTGTTCGAGAAATGGGACTTGCATGCTGCACATATTGGAGAGGTCAAGGAGGGAGATCGTATGGTGGTTCGTCATAAGGGTGTGGTGGTGGCGGATTTGCCTGCGAAATCCTTAACGGACGAGGCTCCTATTTACGACCAACCTGCAACAGAACCAAAGCATCTGTCTGAAGCCCGCAATTGGAATGTTCAGTCGGTTCCCGAACTCAAGTCCGAGAATGTGGAGGAAGCATTGATTGCTCTTCTGGAACATCCTACGATTGCATCCAAGAAATGGGTTTGGAAGCAGTATGATCATATGGTGATGTCTGGATGCACTGTGGAGCCAGGTAGCGACGCTGGAGTCGTAAAATTAAGTATAGCCGGGATAGACAAGTACTTGGCCATTGCCAATGATTGTAACAACCGGTTCTGCTATTTGAATCCATATGCAGGTGCACAAATTGCTTTTGTTGAGTGTATGAGAAATCTTGCCTGTTCGGGTGCTCGTGCTCTTGCGGTGACGGATAACCTAAATTTTGGTAACCCCAATAAGTCTGAGGCTTATCATATGCTTAAAGAATGCGTTACCGGTCTTGCTGATGCTTGTGCCCACTTTGATGTACCGGTTGTGGGAGGGAATGTTAGCCTTTATAATGAACACGGAGATGGAGCCATAGATCCAACCCCTGTTGTCTCGATGGTCGGTTTGATTGATCATGCCGATCGAGTGACTCGAAGTTCGGTGAACGAACAGGGACTTGAACTTATTCTATTGGGCGGACTACCTCATGAACTTGGAGGCAGTTATTATTTACAATCCAGGTTTGGGAAAAAAGAAGGTACTTGTCCGCAGGTAGATTTAGATGCAGAGAAAGCGCTTCAGGATTTATTAATTACTCAAATTGAGAAGGGAAATATCTGTGCTGCTCATGATATTTCCGAAGGTGGTCTACTTGTTTGTCTGGCTGAAATGCTTTTCGGAGAAGATGTCATTGGAGTCTCAGTTGACCTTCCGGACTTTGGAGTTTCAGGAAGATTGGATTCTCTTTTATTTGGCGAAAGCCAGGGAAGGGCAATCATTGCGGTCAGACCTAATGATGTTGCTGAGATACAAGAATCTGCAAAGAAGTTAGGGGTGCCTGTCCAATGGCTGGGAAAAACCAATGATTCTGGAGAGCTAAGTCTTAGAGTTTCTGGAGAATCCGTTTTGAACGTCAAGGTTTCCAACTTGATAGATGTGTGGGAAGGTGCGATTCCTAAGCATATGGACCTCGCCTAAAATAATGTCATTAAATATTTCAAATGAGTGACGAAATTGGACATCACTGCGGGATCGCAATGATTCGGCTAAAAAAGTCCCTTTCTTACTTCAACGAAAAGTATGGAAGTCCACTCTGGGCGTTCAATCAGCTTTTTTTGTTGATGGAAAAACAACATAACCGTGGCCAAGATGGTGCAGGAATCGGTTCAATGAAACTGCAAATGCCTGCTGGAGAGTCTTTTATGTTTCGGGAAAGAAGTACAAGTTCCAAGGCATTGGCTAAAATTTTTGGTTCTCAACACAAAGCCCTTGGCAAGATGATTAAAAAAGGAAAAGCGTTTTACGAATTCCCTGAGACCATCAAACAAAACTTTGATTATGGAGGGGAAATCCTTCTTGGCCATTTACGTTATGGTACTTCTGGTGAGTACGGATCCAATACTTGTCACCCTTATTTTCGCAAGAGTAACTGGCCGAGCAAGAACTTGATGATTGCGGGTAACTTTAATCTTACCAATGTCGAGGAATTAAATCAGCGACTGGTGGAGCGGGGCCAGCACCCCGTTTTTGATACTGATACGCAGGCTATACTGGAAGAATCAGGTTATTATCTTGATGCTGCGGTTGACAAACTTTCGGGAAATGCCTCTGCGGATGGAGTCATAGGTGAGAAACATAGTCGTTGGATTGCCGACAAGATTGATCCAGTTGAAATCTTTCGCAATGCTTCCAAGCATTGGGATGGTGGATATGCATTGGCGGGTATTCTAGGGACGGGTGATTGTTTTGCAATGCGCGATCCTGATGGAATCAGGCCAGGCTATTATTTTGAGGATGATGAAGTATTTGCAGTTGCTTCCGAACGAGCACCGCTGATGACGGTTTTCGACAAGGGTATTGGTGACATTAGTGAAATTGAACCAGGGGGCATTCTGGTCGTTCGTCCCACTGGTGAACTTATTCGGGAGAAATTTTCCGAAACCCCTAAACAAGTTTCAGGATGTTCATTCGAAAGAATTTATTTTTCGAGGGGAAACGATCCTGATATCTATGCCGAACGCAAAACTCTTGGTGCTCTATTGGTTCCACAGGTTATGGAATCTGTAGGAAATGATTTTTCAAAAAGTGTTTTTAGCTATGTTCCGAATACGGCTGAAAGTGCCTACTACGGATTTATGGAACAGTTGCGACTTGTACGTCGGGCAGAAGTTAAACAACGCTTAATAGATGCCAGGCAGTCTGGTCAACTTACCGATGAGTTGATCGACGATTTAGTCATGGATAATTGGCCAAAAGGAGAAAAGATCGCCAATAAAGATATCAAACTTCGTACTTTTATCAGTCAGGAATCTGGTCGGGCACAACTTGTATCCCATGTTTATGATATTACCTATGGAGTGGTGCGGGAAAAATCAGATGCTTTGGTATGCATAGATGACTCTATTGTACGTGGAACCACCCTGAAAAAAAGTATTCTCAAAATATTGGGGCGTTCAAAACCAAGAAAATTAGTGATTGCATCGACTGCACCACAGATTCGATTTCCTGATTGTTATGGAATTGATATGTCTGAGCTCGGTAAGTTTATTGCTTTTCAGGCAGCTGTATCCTTAATTCAGGATCACGGGTACAAGGGCTTACTCAAAGAAGTTTCTGAACAGTGTAAGGAGGCTCTTTCCAGTCCAAACGCAAATCCAGTTAATCATGTGAAGCGTGTTTATGAGAATTTCACAGTGGAGCAGATCTCTGAAAAGGTAGCAGAGTTGGTAGCACCGGAAGCTTTGAAAAATCTCACAACGGTGGAAATCATCTACCAGAGTGTGGAGAATTTACACGAAGCATTACCGGATCACTCGGGTGATTGGTATTTTACTGGGAATTATCCTACACCAGGTGGTTACCGGGTTGCCCATAAAGCCTTTCTAAATTTTTACGAAAACAAGAACGGTAGAAGTTACTAGGCATGATCTTTTTTGTGACTCTCCAGTTGCAGTAAAGATACAAAAAAATCTTTGACACACCTAGACGATCACCCGTTATAGTCATCTTAGGATGGATACTTCCTATCAAACCTTGGTACTTAATCGCTTGTGGCAACCGGTTAATGTCATTGGGATCGAAAGAGCTTTTAGCTTACTTTCATTGGATCATGCTCAGGTAATTTATGCAGAAGACGAGAGCTTTCGAGTTTTTGATGCAAATTCTTGGTTTTTGTTTTGTAAGGATAGCAAGGAAATAACCGGTGCTCGTGTTATTCATACGGTTAGTCAATCAGTCATTGTACCAAGCGTTCTTCTCTTACGATCTTATGATCGTATGCTTCTTCAGGAAATGAAATTTAATAGGCAGAATTTATTGGAACGTGATGATTACCGCTGCCAGTACTGTGGAAAAACTTTTACTCCGAAAGAACTCAATATGGATCATGTACTTCCTAGAGACCGTGGAGGGGGTACGAGTTGGGAAAATGTAGTAACCTCATGCATTCGTTGTAATAGCCGAAAAAGTAACAGGCTTCCAAAGGAAGCAGGCATGCGGCTGTTAAAAGAGCCAGAGAGACCGGCTCGCCGTCCTTTTGTTACATCCTTGTATGGGAAACCTGTGGAAAAATCTTGGGAGCATTTTCTCCAATCCAAGCAATAACTTAAGTTAAGAAAACTCACAGTATTTCAAATCCCCCAAGTTTTAAAATTTCCTGCCTCGCATTTTTTGGGTCTAAGTTTTAATTGGAGTAGGTGGAAGAAAGTACATCAAAAAGGCAGGAAGGCCGGGCAATCGACACATTGTATCGGATCAGTACATTGTCTGGAAAAAAACTTAATTCTGTCCGTGCTTTAGAGGAAATCTTGGACGAAGTTATGCAGGTCTTTTCCGCTAACTCAGTATCCATTTCCTTACTTAATGCTAGTTCGGATACTTTGCTGATTGAGGTACAAAGAGGATTACCAGAAAAGAGTCGAGGTTTTGAATTGCCGGTTGGGGTGGGAATTACAGGTTGGGTCGCAGCTCATGGAGAACCATTCCTGTGTAAGGATGTATCTAAGGATGAAAAATATTTTAAACTAGATGATAGAGTAAATTCGGAAATGGCCGCACCACTATTGGAAGGCGGTCGAACCGTAGGGGCATTAAATGTCGATTCTTGTGAAGTTGGGGCATTTGGTGAGGAAGACTTACGATTACTCGTACTGATAGCAAATGAGGCGAGTAGGGTACTTGAAAATATGTGGATGATCCAGCAGTTGCGCAAAAAAGCAGACCAATTACAAAGTCTTGTTCTTTTGAGTCAGGATATTTCGGGCACCCGTAAATTTGATGAGGTTTTACATACGATTGCCAGAGAAGGACAGCTTCTTCTTGGTTGTCGATTATCCGCTTTTTTTCTCTACGATGAAAAACAAGATCTATTACACCTCCAGTGCTTGGAGGATGAAAAAGGTTCAAGAACCTATGAAGAAACTCTTAAGCCAGGAGACAGCCTACTTGGGAGTGCCCTGAGAGGGCATAGGCAGGTTCAGACGCGTGAACTTTTACGAACTGAGGAGCACCATTTTATGGATCTTATCCGTTCCGAGAATCTATGTTCTATGTTGGTGACACCGGTTGTTTTTGAGGATGCCCCCATTGGTCTAATTACTCATTACTTGGATAGACCCCATCGATTTCATAATGACGAGCGTATGATTGCACGGGCATTGGCAGACTTGGGTGCAATTGCGATTGAGAATGCTCGTCTATATGGGAGGGTTTTTGATTCTGAGGAAAGCATGAGAAAGAGCGAACGTCTAACCACGCTTGGTACTTTAGCAGCAGAAATCGCTCATGAAATTCGCAACCCTTTAATGGTCGTACGTTTACTCTTTGATTCCCTCAATCTTGGCGAGGAGCAGGATGAATCAAAAAATAAAGATCTCTTGGTCATACGGGAAAAGCTTAATCATTTGGAACAAATTGCAGGTCGTATTCTTGAATTTGGAAAGAGCCGCGAGTCCTTTCGTAAGGGAGTGAAAGTACAAGAGATCCTCGAGGACGCTGCCGTGCTGGTAAGGCTGAAGCTTGAACAGTCTCAAGTGTCCTTACATTGGGGAGAGGTATTGGGTGAGGAAGAAGTTTTTGTAGATAAGGGTCAAATTCAACAGGTCTTGCTAAACCTCATGCTTAATGCAATTGAGGTCATGCCAAATGGCGGTGAAATGTACATTGGTTCTGAATGTTTAGATGGCCGTGTAAATATATACTTGAAGGATCAGGGAACTGGTATTCCAGAGGAGCTAAGAGATCGTATTTTTGAATCTTTTCTAACTGGGCGAACTGGTGGAACCGGACTGGGTTTAACCATTTCAAAGCGGATCATGCGGGCACATGACGGAGATCTTGAACTTATTAAGTCTGATACCCAAGGTACGACTTTCTGTATCTCCCTACCTTTGTTTTCTTAATTATACAAATTGAGTACTCACAGAAGTTTGGATTAAACTTCGTGATAATACTTACCTTCATGAAGAGCTTCACCGAGTTTCTCGCGTAAATCAAGAAAGGCACGAGGTGCTGGCACCGAGCCTTTATCCAATGGTTCGATATTAAAAATATCAGTAGCAATTCCTTGTTCGGTTGCGATTCTAGCAAATAGTATATTGAAACCTGCATCGGCTATGTGTTTTGAAAGCAAGTGGAGAAGCCCAATACGATCTGCTGCCCGTACCTCAACAATAGTACGGCCCAATGAAATGTCTCGATAAACATCGACCTGCGGGGGAATGGTGGCACCAAACTTATCACTCGTTGAAAAGGTTTTGGATTTCTCTTTCTTTTTGCGATGTGCGGAGATTTGCTGTTCCGGGCAATCTTGATCGGTGATAAAATTAGTAAGAGTATTTTCAAAAAATTCACGAATCGTAGGGTCTTCAACGATTCCTCCATTTTCTCCTTCAACATAAAAAACATCAATGGCCAGATCATCTTGCCTGGTGACTGCTCGGGCACCTAAAATATTTAATCCAGTAACTGCAAGAGCACCGGTTATTTTTTCAAACAACCCAGGCCGGTCTGTGATGACAACATCCACAACGGTGAGAGTGCGTCGTAAATCGTTTCTCCAACTGACAATAGGAAGATTTTTATCTTTTCCATTCTTGGAATATTGATCAACCATGTCGATGTGCAGTGCTACTTCTTCTCTTCCTGTATGAGAAAAATACCTTACAGGTACTTGATCAAGATGCTCCAAAATAGACTCTTTAGAAACTCCACGCACTTCTAAGTCCTTGAAGGAATCACGCAATTCACTTGGGTCTTTGCGGGCTCGCTTGCCGTCCAAAACCTTTAATGTGTTGGAAAAAAGATGCGTATGGAGCTCTTCTTTATGAGAGTTCCATAGATCGGGCGCGGTTCCATTAGCATCGCAGTAGGTATGGACATAGAGGAAGCGCAGTCTCTGTTCCCCTTCCACAAAAGAGGCAAACGAATCAATCACCTCCGGGTCATCGAGATCAAATTTATTGGCAAACCTTACCATTTCCAGATGATTGCGCACCACAAACAATACACGATCATGCATTTCTTCTGAAATGCCTAACCTTTCCATCAATGTTTTCCCTAATTCTACTCCTCGCTCACAATGTCCCTTGGGTCCCTTATCCTTTCCGAGGTCGTGGATGAATAGGATTAAATATAAAAGCCCAGGAACTTCATTTTTTCGCAGAGCTTCCAAGTAGGGTGCTGATCCTTTCCTGGTTCCCTGAAACACCTGGTCAAGTATTTCGATACATCTTAGCACATGAATATCGGCAGTAAACCGATGGTAGAGATCGTGCTGAACCTTGCAGGTAAGCCGGCCAAATTCGGGTATGAATCTACCAAGAACTCCGAGGTCATGCATTTCAATAAGAGTTGGGGCAACATTTCCAACTTCCTGCAAGATTGAACGAAAAGTAACATTTGCAGAGGTGGAGTTAATCAAACCTGCATCAATTAAAGATAATCGGTTTCTTACTAGTGAACGTAAACTGGGAGAAAGTTTTGCAGAAAGCCTCTGGGAGTGCCGAAATAGTCTCAAGAGACGCTCAGGTTCTTCGTCAAAGATCTCTTGATTGTCTGTATCGAGTTCTCCGTCTTGTAGCTCGAACCCATCCACTTTCTCAGGGGGAGATGAGCGGTAGGCATGCAAGACGGACTTAAAACTTATCGATGACGTATTGCCGCTGGTAGAACGAACAAGTCTTTGCTCTAAAAGATTGGAGAGTTGATGGATGGTAGATACTCGTGCGTAGAAATCACCCATGAATTTTTCGACCCTGGGGAATATGTCTTCATCATTATAACCAAGGCCCAGAGCCACTTCTGGCTGTTTTTCCAAGTGTAAAACATCAACGGGTCGCTTACTGCGGAAATGCAATTCATTCCGAACACGTAGTAGGAACGAATAAGCCTCTTGATAGGACTTGGCCTCATTCTCATTAAGATATCCTCTTTTTACGAGTGCTTTGAGTGCATCGTCCTCGAATTTGACTTTAGCCATCCACAAAACCCCTTGATAATCTCTAAGTCCTCCCATCCCATTTTTGATATCAGGTGCCTGAAGATAAACAGTCCCACCCTTTTCCTGTCTCCTTGATTTTTGATGATCAAGAACTTCATTTAAATAATCGCCGGGCTTCTTTTTTCTACAATAACTGAGAAATTTTGAAATAAACCGTTTGGCTATCTTGCGGTCTCCACAAATGTAGCGGGCATCCAGCATGGAATTCTTATTTCGAATATCCCGCTGGGCTTCAGTTAATGCCTCGTTGATTTCTCTAGAGGCATGCCCTACTTTCATGCCAGTATCCCATAAGGGATAAAGAATTTCCTTGGTCATGGTTTCTTTGAGCAGGTCGAGCGGTTTCCCCATCGAACTTTTCGGGTAGAGGAACATCAAATCTATATCGCTGTGTGGACTGAGTTCACCCCTGCCGTATCCACCGGTTGCCAAAATACTCATCGGCTTAATTTTGACCAGACTTTCTTCAGCTACTTTTAGGGCATATGTAAAGAGGTTTTGGATTAAAACATCGATAATGATTGCCCGAGCACAAGTGAGCCTAAGACCCGAATCACCTTTTAAGTGGTAGCGATAAAGCATTTCTTTTTCGAGCCTTATGAAATCTTTGATCATCTCAAGACGGCTTGAATCACTTTGCCCAGAGTGAAAGACCAAGCGTTTTTCAGCATGCTGTCGAGTTCTGCGAAATAGCGGATCGTCTTCCATTGATATCTTTTATTCTATTAGGATGATTCCTTTATTGGGCGAGACTATTCCTTTCAGGTTGCTCGATTCTCTTCCATTTGCATCATATTGGATCTTTAATGCGATATACACTTACTGTTTTTTTATGGCTGTCTTCTTTGCTTTCCTCATTTGCAGAGCCTTTTCTTTTTCCAAATAATTCTTTCCTCCGTCACGAAGTACAACTTTTGAGTGATAGGATGGAATATGCCTTTCCCAAAAATACTTGGCCATTAGACCTCGGAAGGCTTCATGATGGCTTTTCAGAAGATTTCGGTGATTTACCCCATAATCTATTGGAAGATCGAATATCTAAAGAGTCCAATTCTGGTTGGTCACCATTTTCTGCAACTATTTCAATTCGGGATGATCGGGTAACGGCTCGTGGGTTTTCATCCAAACCGCATGCAAGTTTTACCTCCAATGTTTCGACTTCTTGGATGAATGATCGTTTTGCGGCAAAACTTTCCTTGAATTCTCTATATGGTATGGAGCAGGACTGGAAAGGTCGTGAAGATGAGGGATTCGCTTTGGAGGGCTCTTACTTAGCTGCCCGCCTTGGTAACTGGTCTGCTTCTTTCGGGCAAATAGACCGATGGTGGGGCCCTGGTTGGGATGGTAGTCTTATACTATCCAGCAATGCTAGGCCGATTCCGGCGATCTCATTTGATCGTAGAATTTCAGAACCTTTTGAAAACAAGTGGCTCTCATGGTTAGGGCCATGGAGTATTCACTCCTTTGTGGGTCGATTGGAGAAAGAAAGAACAGTACCCAACCCTTATCTATGGGGTATGAGAGGAGAAGTTGCCCCAACTATTATTGAAGGGTTGGAAGTAGGATTTTTCCGCATGATCCAGCTAGGTGGGCAGGGTCGACCGGAAGGCTTCAGTACATGGGCAGACGCTTTTTTGAGCCAGGATAATTATGGTGGAAATACCGGAAGAAACGACCGTTCGCAAGAGCCGGGCAATCAGCTTGCTGGGATAGACCTAAGATGGCGAGTGTTGGACGCTCCTATCGCAGTATATGGACAGGTAGTTGGCGAGGATGAAGATAAATTCCTTCCAAATTGTTTAATGTTTCAGTACGGAGTGGAGGCATGGAGAGAAATGGAATCATCTAGCCTTCGTTTATTTGTTGAGTATGTTGATCTGACTTCCCATTGGTGGACCGATCGTGATTACAGCGATAATTCTCCTTACAATATCAATTATGGTCATCATATTTACCATGACGGATATCGTTATCGCGGACGCCCTATTGGACATTGGGCAGATCAGGACTCTAGGGTAGTAAGTTTTGGAGGTATGCATCTTCAAAATAACGGAGTGGGGTGGGGGTTCACTGCTCGACAAGGTGATTTAAATGAGGATGGTACTGGTTCGAGTTCAGTTTCAAATGGGTATGCGACTCGTTATTCTTCAATCGAAGTGACTAATTCCCGACATTACTTAAATTATGATTTATCTGTAGAAACTTTGATTGGGTGGGAGTCACTCGATCCAGAGGGTTCTGCAAAAGATGATGGCTTATGTGCATCGTTATCCATCACCCGTACCTTTTAACAGCATTTATTCCCTAATGAACATATCCACGCTTAAATCACTTACTATTTTGTTTTTAACTGCTCCCATACTTTTGGGGCAAATAGACCCACGCATTGCATCCGTGTTAGGTAATCTTTCCCCGCAACAAAAGCAAATGCTTGCCTCTAGCGTTGGCATGTTAAATCAAAGGACGAATACCACGGCCGATGCCACGGGCAATACCCCAAAAACCTCTGAGTCAGTTCAAGAGGATGGAGTTGAATCGGAGGAAGGCTTGCTTGAAGAGGAGGAAAAAGTAGATGTACTTCAACAACTCATTTTTCTTGAGCAACTACTTTTGAATGATTTGGAGGCTCTTAAAAAAGATCTAGAGGATGAAGAAAAAATCAGCCAATTCAGTGCAAATGACCAACTCCGGATGACAGAGTCTTTTGAGCAGACAAAAAGATTGATTTTTGAAATTAAACAAAAGCAAAGAGATGAGATTGAGAGGCAGTCAAATAGCCTTTTGGAAGCAAGCGAAGATGAACTTCACCCTTTTGGTCATGATTTTTTCCTCGATGACTCTACTTATGAACTGGATCAGATGAGTTTTGTACCATCAGATTATCAGGTTGGTCCTGGAGATGTTCTGGAGGTTTTGTTATTTGGGCAAAAAAATGAAGCCTACAACCTTTTGATTAATCGGGACGGAATTATTCAATTTCCGGGAATTGGGCCGATTAATGTCTTTGAACAGGGTCGTGAATTTATCAGTTTAAAGAATGCGATCAATCGGAAGATTAAGGAGTATTTGGGAGAAGGGGTGCAATCCTCAATTTCACTCGGAGCGCTTCGCTCGATCCCCGTTTTTGTTTTAGGTCAGGTAGAAAAGCCCGGCACATATCTTCTTCCACCTCACTCATCGATAACGGTTGCTTTACGGGGAGCTGGGGGGATTACAGAATTGGGGAGTTTTCGTAAGGTTGCTCTCAAAAGGGATGATCAACTCAAGACAAATTTAGATTTATATGATCTCTTAACCCTTGGTAATAGTTCAAACGATCTGACTCTACAGGCTGGGGATGTTGTATTTGTTCCTGTTGTGGGCGAGCAGGTAACAGTAAAAGGTGAAGTCTTGGTGCCTGCTGTCTATGAACTATTAAAATCTACCCGTCTCAAAGAATTACTCGATATCGCGGGTGGTCCCAGTAAGGGTGGTTACGCCAAGATGATCACCCTTAAGAGGAGGAATGACCTGGGCCGGTTTGATTTACAAACTTTAGATTTATCGAAGGATCGGGATTTTATTCTTCAAGGTGGGGATGTTTTAGAGGTAGCTAAATCTGAGGATCGATATGTGAAGGCTGTGGAAGTGTTTGGACCTATCGAGCGTCCCGGTCCCTATCAGTGGCGTGAAGGTATGACTTTAAAAGATCTCTTCTCTGAGTTTGGCTCTTTTCTGGATGAGGCCGATCTTCGGATTGGATTTGTGGTTCGGAAAAATCAGGTGCGTGATTTGTCAGTCTTCCATTTTTATCCAAGGGAAGTGATTACCGGTAAAATGGTCTTTGCCACAGAACCCGAAGACCGCATTTATGTACTTTCTATGGAATCTTCCACGGAACGATTGCAACATATCCGCCATCTAATACTAGAACTCAAAAAACATACGCCAAATGGTTCCCTCGCTCAGTTTGTCTCAATCTCCGGAGAAGTTCACTTTCCTGGTGAATACCCTTTGTCTAAGGGGATGACGACTCGAGATTTAGTTTTGGCAAGTGGGGGTTTAACGGATGCCTCTTTTTCCCTTGGTGCAGAACTTACCCGACTTGGTCTCGACGATCAGAAGTATGCTACTGTAGATCATATAAGAGTACATTCGGAAGCCTTAAGGGATAATAACCAAACTAAGTCCTTTGAGCTCCAACCTTATGACTCATTATCCATAAAACCTATTCCCTCTTGGCGAGCTGGAGAATCTATTGAACTCACTGGTGAGGTAAATTTCCCTGGGAACTATGTGATTCGTCCTGGCGAGGAGTTAATAGAAGTCATTGAACGTGCCGGCGGATTGACTGACCGTGCATTTCCCAAGGGAGCATTATTCACGAGAGTTTCTTTAGCTCAAAAGGAGTCTGAGCAACGAGATCGTTTAATCGCACGCTTAGAGGCAGACCTCGCGGATGCTGCATTGCAGGCTCTCAATGCTCAAGAGGCAGCACGTTCAGAAACTGCAGCCGATTCCATGCTCAAACGATTACAAAATACCCAATCGGTGGGCAGGTTAGTAATTAATCTTTCTGAATTATTAAATGAATCAACTAACTCCTTTACAGTTAAAGATGGGGATAAGCTTCATATTCCAGATCAACCATCTTCAGTAAGTGTTGCAGGTGAGGTACAATTTCCCACTTCTCACTTACATGAATTGAACTTGGGTCTGGATGATTATCTTAAGAGGAGCGGTGGTTTTACTCCCAATGCCGATCAGGATAGAATTTTTGTGGTTAAGGCCAATGGAGCTGTTCAATCCAAATCGGGTAATCAATGGTTTTCATCCAAGAAAGGCTCAATCTCCCAAATCGATCCAGGTGATGTAATTGTTGTGCCTATCGATGTAAAACAATCCCGTGTTTTAGAACAATTAAGCTACACCTCACAAATCATCTATCAAATGGCAGTTGCTGCCGCTGCAGTTAACTCATTTTAATAGATATTATAATTTGTAAATTGGTTTTGTAAGCTCAGCCTAGCGTTGTAATTTTGGTGGATCAAAGAGGAAAGTTCAAATTGTTCAATTTTTGTTGAACAGAATCGTTTTTGCTTCATAAATAACTCCAGTGAATGCATTTACAGTCACAAAATCAATCCAGCCAAATGATATAATTGATTTGGATGATTGGGAAGTTGCCGTCATTGATCTTTTTCTTAACGCGGCTAATTCTTTTGGATTACCCAAATCGTACGGCCAGATTTACGGACTCTTATTTTGCCGTGACCAAGCCTTGGCGATGCATGAAGTGATGGAACTCCTGCAAATCAGTAAGGGTTCGGCCAGTCAGGGTTTGCGTGCCTTGCGCAATTTGGGTGCAGTTTCTTCGGTTTTTGCTGCTGGGGACCGCAAGGAGCGATATATCGCAGAGATTCGGTTGAGAAAACTGGTAGTTGGTTTTCTTCGCGAGCAAGCCGATCCTCACCTCGAAAAAGGCACCGCCCGTCTCAAGCAAATCGAGAGCTTGGTTAATAACATAGAGGATGTGGGTGCCCGCAAGCGGGGAGCCCGTAGGCATGAGATTTTATCGGGTTGGCACCGGCAAATGAGCCGTTTGCTCCCCTGGGTCAAAATGATCGTTGGAAAGAGCGATCGTCTGCCCCAAAAAAGTTCTGATTAAACAAAAAGTAATGGTTTCCTCCGATTGGCTTTGCTTGTCGCAAACGGCCAAGGGCGGTAGCGTATTGAGATAAATTCTATGAATAAAGATTCCAATCCATCCACCAAATATGTCATGGTCGAATCAAGTCCTTCGGTTGAAGAAGACGAGATCGATCTCCTCGAACTCATTCGCACCCTTTTGCAAGCATGGAAAACCATCTTGGGTATAACTTTTATTTGTTCAGGCCTAGCAATTGCATATGCCGTCTATGCTCCTGAGGTCTTTAAGGCAGATGCTTTACTCGCACCAGCTCAAGATGAAAAGCCAGGTGTTTCTTCTATGCTTGGCCAGTTTGGGGGTCTTGCTGCTATGGCTGGAATATCAATACCTAGCGATTCCAATGTGGATCGCGTGCTTGCGACTCTAGAAACCAGAGAATTTTTAACTAAGTTTATTCGTCGCAATGATCTTCTTCCAGTTATATTTAAAGATCGCTGGGTTGAAGTTTCTAAAAGTTTTAAACTGGATGATAAAGGAGAAGAACCAAGTATTGATGATGGATACACTATCCTTTTGGGTTGTATAGAAAGCGAGCAGGATAAGTCGGGCCTTATCAAACTTTCCATTTCCTGGGAAGATCCAGATATCGCTGCTCAATGGGCTAATGATTTGGTAAAGCAGTTGAATGAACAACTTAGGCAAAAAGCAATTGCCGATTCTAAAAAACGGGTAGGGTACCTCGAGCAGGAATTGGCCAAGACGACCTTACAGGATA